>DAIDAC010000003.1 GCA_027310825.1 Candidatus Micrarchaeaceae archaeon | reverse complement strand
CCGGTATACTGTCACAATCGATAAATGACAACTGGACTAGTTCCTTTATCGCGAATGTTAATGTTTATAGAGAAAATCAATCACTTCCAGCTCTCACACAAAGTTCTTATCTAGACAATTTTTCTAAAACACGTTTTATGGAAATGACTACTGATGGACATTATCAGATAACACATTATGGGGCTGATCAATACAGCGGTTATGGCGAAGTTGTATTTTACTCAGCAGGATATGCTCCAGAAAGCTACGCACAATATGTACAGAGCAAAGCTCCATTACATTGGCAGTTACTTGTATCGCCAGAGTTTACCTCTTATGGATATTACGTAGGGCAGGCCCCTGATGTTGAAGCGGAAGGCTATTGTAATGCTCCTAGCGAACTGCCCGGACCTGGCATTAATGTAACTCAATGGTTAGAGAGCTATGGATGCACGCCAACTGTGGTGAATACCACATGGCTTGTCATCGATTTAACTTAATTACTCCAACAAAACTATTCACACTCTATATCCCCATCCCAATGCAATGAATACCTTCATTCGTCGGTAAAGACCCGTGATATTTGCGGCGGCGTGGCGATCAGGTGAATACTTTTACTTCTTAGAAACGGGAATTAAACAAACTCTTTTAGAATTTCTATTAAAGTATTAGTATAAGTTAAAAATATTTACAACTATGTTCTTTACATGAAACTACAGACACACATTGCATTTGGATTGTTTATTGGGGCATTATTCTATTATTTCCTAAACTTTAGTTTTGGATATGTGCTACTGGCTGGATTTGCATCATACCTTCCAGATATCGATTGGGCAATGCAGTTCAAACACGGGTTTGGTAAAACACTGAGCTTCAATCCCATAGGAAGATTTTTCACAATATTTGGGCGATTTGTCTTTTTGCAATTCTTTCTTACCTAGTTGTTGGATTCTTTAGTTCTTTTATAATTGGGCTCTATGCTGCTTTAATAGTAGTACTTGGTTGCATAGGGCATCTATTACTTGATTCACTAACTGTCTTTGGAATCAATTGGTTTTGGCCGTATAGTGGAAAAGGCAGCAAATTTAACGTAAGAGGTCCGCTAGAACAAAGTAGATTTTATGTAAAGGGGCCTTTGCATATGTCAGAAGAGAAAGAAAATAAATTTGAGAATCTTCTACAAGTCTTGTTTTTTACTTTCGCAGGAGCAGCATTTCTATTTAAAACTGGAGTTTATATCCCATCAGGAATATTTTCATGGGAAGGCATAATTATCCTAATCCTACTTCTATTTGTTGGCTATGCGCTCTTTAAGGCATTTGACAGACTATTAGTAAAAATAGTAAGAAATCTTAATGTATAATCATCCTTATGGAAAAGCTCGACAACAAAACACGTTTTTGACGTTTTCCATCCAAACGAAACAAAACCGCAATCTACTTTTACCATAACTTCTACAAAAATGGAAAACACATGGTTTCAGCGAAACCATCCCACTTGTTGCAAAAGTAGGCCCAAAGAAAATGGATTTACTCGTGAGGCACTATTTTAGCTCAGTTAATTGGAATGAGGAGTACTGAAACTCATAATTATGATAACTGATTTTTGAGGGCGGATTTTACCTCATAAAACGGCTCTCGACGACAAAAACATGCTCTAATTTGCGCTCAGCCGCACGATTGAATTGCATGTGGATATTTACAGAGGACAGATCTGCGATGCTGCCTGAAGCAAATGAGGAGAAAGTCCTATTTTACTAGAAGAAATTGAGAAAGACTAAGATATACTTGATGTATTAACTACTTTTGCTTCAACTTCTTCTAAAGTACTGATGTTCGGATGGAACACCATCTGAGTTTCACTTACATTTTCTTCCGGCGGTCCAACTGGTGTCTCCTGTACTACCTTTGCTTCATGAGGATTAAAGACAACCCATTGGGTCAGTTCACGTTTCTCCCAATCACAGCCTTCCCTTCTAAAGAGCTCTATCACCGTGTCTATTCTTCCTGAAAAACCGCATTGTGCTAGGAAAGCTGGCAGGATATCAAATATATAGTGTTCAAATTCACTCATATCAGTTTCGTTCTTTCTTAGAATACGAAGTGTACATTCTAGCTCTTTTCTTCTTTCTGCAAACGTTTTTCCCTCAACCTCCCACAAAGTTTGGCTCTGTCCGCTTTCTCTTTCAACTACAAGATTGTCAAATAATGCCAGTAACATTTCACGGTTAGTAACTAAGAATCCTGCAAGTTGTGCTTGACCACGCCTGAGATCCAAAAATACTCCATTAACTGCAACCTCATAGACTGTAGGCCTTCTTTCATCGCCACGCACAATAAGCTCTTCCCTTGCATTCCGCTTTAATGTGGCATATGCTTTTGCCGCTTCGGAGTTGTCCGTAAGATACGCTCCATTTCCACACGCAGAGTCCCTCACAGGTTCATGGATATACTTTTGACGCGGGACTATAGAACCATGATAAAGCTTCTGGTTCGAAGCTCTTACAGTTGTTAACTTCTCAATACCAATCGGTGCAGGTGATTTTTCTACCATAACTCCACATAGGTGTTGTGTATTTCCAGATATTTAAAGCCAATCAATTCTTGTAAAATGTGGATGATACTTTACTACTTTGCCGCTTCCTCCTTGATTTGTGGAAACACGCGGGTGTCACCCACTTACTAGGAGAGATTAAGAAATACTAAGACTTTCTCTGGTGGCTCATGTATTTTTCCAATCGCTCTAAACTAAATTGGTCCAATGCCCCAGAATATATGCCTTCGACCCAGCGCTCCATGATTGGAGGGATTACTCCAATAACAGGCCTTTCTCCATCTATTTTGTGCGAGTAATCTGTACTGTGGCTGAAATTTGGGTCGTTCTCCGGCATGTTACTCACGATAACTACGCCGCAGCCCGTACAAACTTTTTCGCCTTGAACTTGGTCAAATGCTACCTTGTGTAGTGAACAGGAGGGGCATTTATCGCTCGTCGTCGCTTCGTTTTCGAAAAAGAAAGTGGTTTCACTATAAAGTCTGAATGAGTGCCTTGGCTTTATTGTATTCTCCAGTTCACGCCAACCAGAGGGGTCTTCCCTCCGCTTTACAGTAGCTATGAACATTGGAGTATAGTTATTCTTGCCTGTCCAAAATTGCCTTGACTGATCTGGTTGCGAAACCGGCATTGATTTTTCCTCCATTACTACCAATTAACAGGTGCGCTGCCAGATATTTATACCATACGGAAACAGTCAAAACTAGAACTATTTCTTACGCCTTTGCAACCCCAGGCCCCGAGTTGTGGAAACACACGGGATGTTCCACTTGCTCTAGAATGGCTTGGAGAGTGTTGGAAAAACTAAGATGTTATATTTCTCTATAAACATCTCGACGGTGGCCTATCTTTATGACAAATATTATGAGTTTATTTCTCTTTATGTCTAAGATCACTCTGTAATCGCCTACTCTCAAACTAAAAAATTCTACACCTGTAAGCCTTTTTACATGCTGGAATGGATCAGTCGAATTTGCAACTTCTTTTAATTTTGTATAGATTCTCTGTGCTATCTGCCTGTCTAGCTTTTTGAAGGCGCGCTTGGCATCATCTGATATCTCAATGTCATACACCATGAGATCATCATTTCAACCCCATTTCCTTCGCCACATCCCTCATCTTATGTACTCTACCATGCTCGATATCATTGAGGCTTTTCCTTATCCCGGCTATCTCTTCTTTCGAAAGCGGTTCGTCGTCAACTGCCATGTTTGCAAGTCTTTCAATAACAGAATCCATAGATTCTCTTGGATTTGTCTTTAAAGCATCGAGCCTCTTTTTTGTGCTCTTTTTTAAGAGCACTGTTGTAGTGTCCATAGTTATATATATGAACATATAGATATTTATATGCTATTATGCTCACTTCGATTTGTAAAAACACAGCGAGTAGCCCAACGTCTTAGAGAGATTGAGAAAAACTAGGAAATTGTCCGTCTGATGCTCGCACGAAGGTTGGAGAGCATCACTTCGATTATCTCTTTTTCCTTGGCTATGTGGGTGGATGCCAAGCATCTTTCATGAGGGCTGGTGAGTTCGCATGCATCCTGCTCGCATGGCTCAGCATACGGATCAATCAGCTTGATCGCCTTCACTTTTGTTGTGCCGCCCGATTCATCCAATACTGTAAGTATGTTTCCAGTGTAAACGTAATTGGGAGCATCAGGGACCGGTTGATCCACATCTTCATGATACAAACCATTCGAATGCAAAATGTCAAAAGCAGAGCTTATCCGTTTTGCAAGCTCTAGAACGGTTTTTCTCAAAAGCACGCCCCTCTTAGCCATCCTTGAAATTTGGCCTAGGCTTTTGGCATTTGCTATCCACTCCATTTCATAGCCCTCCATACGGCCTTCGCGTTCCACAAGCCTGATCGGCCTTACAACATCTTCTGGGTCCACTCGGTACATCTTGGAAAGCCTATCGAATTGCAAGGCTGCAGCTCTGGGGCTTTGAAAATATTTTATATGTGTCGCTTCCGGCTTTGTCACACTTTTCATAGATTAATAGCGCCGTTTCTAATATAAAATGATATCGCATGAATACTGTTAACGGCCAGCTCTTGGTTCCGGGTATGAGTCATTCATATGGAGAGGGTAATCCTCGTCAAATGCATTAGAACCAGGTACAATTGTCTTTATAATCAGCTCTTCGTCCATTGATGGATTGCTTGACAAGCGTAGTTTTGGTGTTCCGATGAACAATGACACCTTAATCATAGATGAATCCCTCTTCATTTCTTTTACATCCCACTCCTGTATGCCCTTAGCGTTTCGTGTTAATCCTTCGTCTACAAGCTTGAGTTGAGCTTCTGATAGTCCATCAAGAGTTCCTGGCGCTACAGTTGCCTTCTTTTCAATGCCTGCTCTCAGCAATTCAACTGCAGATGTTTGTCTTGAAACCGGATCCGTTGTTCTTGGCGCTGTCATACCATCACAGATAATTAAACGCCATTCCAGATATTTAAATAAAGCTAATTCATGAAAAATAGTAATAGACCTTTGCGCTTTTGTAACCCGTGTCGTCGATAACAGAGACTAAGGAATCACCTTCTTGGTTGAGAGAATGCTACTTAACAACCTCGATATTAGGGTTGTGTATGCTATCAAATCCACTGTCGCCAGCCAACAACGTCTCGCCGTTCACTATGCTTATCGCAGCTATCATCACGTCTATCTCGCCGATTAACTTGCCCTTCGCTTTAAGGTCTCTGTATATCTTGGCTGCCTCTTCAGTCGCTTCGTCGGTGAAATAGTACATCATTGATTTTTCCAATAGTGATCGGATGGCCACAGCATTGCGTCCGTTTTCTCCTCGTACAAGCTCGTATTTTGTAAGGATGGTTATGCCTATCTGCTGCCCCTGGTACTTCACGAGCGCGTCTCTCGCCTTCTTTATCCCATGCATATAGTCTATGGCAAGGCTTGTGTCTAAAATTACCATCAGAACACCTACAAGTTCTTGAACTCTCTAACTTTGAAGTTTTTCCTAAATTCTTTTGAAGCTTTTTTCAACTCTTTTGCCTGTTTATCGTCGAGAATGCCAAAAAGTTTTTCAAATTCTTTAGGGTCCCCTTTTCTGCTTGAATTCTCTACCATTGACTTGAATAACTCATTAAATGACAATTTGCCTTTCATGCGAGCAAGCTGCATGTAAACAATGTCGGATACTGCTATCATTTTGGTCATGTTATCACTTTATATAGGCATATATAAATATATAAACGTTTAGTTTTGGGGATTTTCCTTGGCAAAACCCAGAATTCAGCTGATGGCTTATTGCGAAAAAGGTCCAGACAAAAATTGGTAAAGCCGAGATGATCACGGCAGTGTAGTGACCTGGCTCTGCGTCGCGGTTTGCGTGAATGCCGCCTGGTTTAGCGCCACGTCGATGGTTGTGTTGCCAGCAGGCCCGAAGTCGTAGACTGCGCCTGCTATGTAACTCACGAAGCTGGTGGTGCCTGACCTGATTCGCACGGAATATGCGGCTGCGTTCTGCACGCATAGGAACATGTAGTTCGTGTCCACAAGGCCATAATTAACGACAGCGCGACCGTAGCCGTTGGAGTTGCTTGCAACCATTTCACATCCTGTTGGCGAAGTGACGGCGCACCCATTGGCGCAGGCCAGCGATATCAACGAGAACGAGCGGTTCTCAGGTATCGAGTAGTTCATGTAGTAGTCCTTGCTTATGTCGTTTGAGACCTCGATCTTGCCAACCATTGTGTACTGCGGCGGGTTCAGAAGTCCAACTGAAGTCAGAGCTGGTCCGTACTGCATCGGATACTCTGCGAGCCCGCCGTTATTGTAGATCCGGTCATAATTTATCATCGTGTTTGTGCCAGGCACATTGTAGCTCTGGTTGGCTGCGATGTAATGCAGCTGCTGATTCGTTGCGTTACACAGCGCAGCTCCGCCGCATGTTATTGCATACAGATTGGATTTATAGACCTTGCCGAAGTCCGGGTTTGTGTTGTTGCAGCCTGCGCCGTTCAGGCACGTTATGAAGTATCTGGTGCTGTCGTTGCAGGACAATGAAGTTGGTGCTCCGGTGCACTGCTCATCGTATGACGCTCCTGTCGGCGGGGCGCCTGGATTGTCGCTCACTGGCTCGAAGGCGTTAAGCACCGCATTGGGCCTATACAAAGATGTGGAGCAGACGCTTTCGTTCTTGTGGCCTATCGAGGCGAAGTTGACTGTGTAGTAATTGAGGTACAATTCACCGAACGCTGCTGAATGCGCCCCTAGCCATGTGCTGTTGTATGCGCTCGCATCGGTGGTCCAGTTGACCACGCCCCCTCCTCCAACACCGTTGCAGAAGTATTCGGTATAACCTGGAGGCGCGCTTGTGAGTTGTGTGCCTGTGAACAGCGTTTCATTTACTATGGTGTCATTTCCTGATGTGCCGTACGGTATTCCAGTATCGTGCGCGGTGAGATTAGCATTAAAGCTCACAGGCAGGTTGTTACTGCCTGAGAGGCATGCGCTGAAGTTGAGTGTTGCCGGAGTATAGGGATCGGCACCGAATGCACCGACAATTGTGCTGTTCACCTCTATGTTGCCCCTTCCGGATACCACATAGCAACCTTTTGCAAAGTTGAAGCCGTAGCCGTTCGTGGTTATGTTGCTCAGGCTGGTTAGATTGATGAACGAGTTTAAGAAGCCATTGATTATTGTGCCGTTGCCGTTGGTATTTAGGCAGTAGTAGGGATTTTCCCACTTGCCTGTCGAGCGTATCTCGTCCATGACCATGCTGTCTGCAAAGCCGCCCCAGTAGTTGCCGTGCGCCGAATCGTATCCGGATTGGCCGCCCCAAGAGTTGAGGCATACTGTGCCGTTCATCTGGCTTCCCAATGGGCCGTTTCCTATGTAAAGCATCATCACTGTCCCGAATCCCGTAAGGTTCTGCACTGAGAATGATATGCGCGTGTGGTTTCCGTATTTAGAGAATGAAAAGTTGAACGGCGGGTCGTTCTTTATGTTTATGCTGCCGCTATAGTTCGCCGTCGCAGCAGGCATGCTGTTAACCTTCTGGAACATTATGCCCTGCAATGTCGTGCTGTTGAGCTGCTGCCCGCTCTGCTGCGCAGACAACACGGCAAGCGGAAGGCCTGCAAACTCGAAATAGATGTAGACTATGGCCAGTATTATTATGGCAAGGGCTATCCACTTTATTGGATATCTTTTCTTCTGCTGCTTTGGCGCAGAAGGTGCGCCGTCGGCCTTTGCAGTCTTTGCGGCTTTCGCCATGTTTCAATCTTTGCACAATAGGAATTTAAAAAGGTTTGCAAAACAAGAAAATTCGCTTTAAAAATAATTGGACCCATTTCAATTCTGTCCAGAGATCAATCAAAACTTTGGCGGCGCCATTGTTCGGTGCGCAAACTTCTCTGCGCTCCTTCCGCCTACTACTCCTCCTATCACAAGTGTCACTATCGTCACCGCGAAATAGACTATAAAGACCGGCGATGTGTAGCTTGTCAACAAATATAGGATTGCAAAAAGGCTCCCGTTTGACCCGAGTGCGCTTCCCAGATATGCGCCGACAATGAAGATGATGATAAGTTCTATCGGTATTATAATGAAACCTGCGATCGCGCCGCCTTTCATGCTTCCTGCTATCTCACCAGCTTTTCTTCCTGCGAAGAACGGCCCAAGTATAGGTATCCAGCCGACTACTGCCATCAGTATTGCGCCGACTATGACAGCCATGATTGTGTTTCCCATCTGGTCACTTTAGCAAGAGAACATAGAAAATATAAAAAACTATGGAAGGATGTAGCCTATCGCATCAGCGACGCTCCTGTAGCCTTTTGCCAGGTATCGAAGCAGTCCAGATATCGTGAATACGCTGAATGTGCCTGCCGCTGCTACCACCTCTTGTGGCGAAGTCACTATTTCGACGATATTCTCTCCGTTCCTGTGTGCGAGCAGGACTATGTTTATGCCGACGGCCGTAACTATCCCGAGCACAGCGTCGATCTTTGCGTAGAGCATTGTTCTGTCGGCTGTCCTCTCACACATGCCCTTTAGCTCTGCGTGCGATTCCGCTGTCGCATACCTGAGCATTGTCACGTAGAGGTTTGAGGCAAGTATGTTGCTGCGCAGCCTTTCCTCGACAACAAGCTCTGGCTGGAGCTGCACTCTTGTCACGTTCTTTGTGGCTGTTGCTGACACGGTGGCCATATCCAACGCCCTGTCTAATCATGTCTAACTGATATTTATACCTAATCAAACAATCTGTAAATCTAGTTATCGTGGTAATTTGCCGAGCGCGACATCCACCAATAGTTCAGCTGCACCCGTAGCCGAAGGCACAGAAGGAAAGCAGACAAAGGTCATCAACAGGACAACAGTGACGCTAAGGCCTGACGCGCCCTTTCCATTGGAGTCGCCGAGGGGGAAATGGTTTGTCGAGAGGTATCTTGCCCTGAAGGCTAAGAAATACGGATTCAGCGTCACTGTAGAGGAAGGGCTTGCGATATATCCGAACGAGGCAGAGCACGGATGCACACAGTTGATGAGAGCTCTTGTGCTGAGAGACATTCCAGAAGTTCCAGACGCAAGGATGCCGCTCGTAGACAAGATAGCGAAGCAGATGAACGCGATAGCGAATGCCCCGTACGGAGAAATCCAGGAATCGTTTGAAGACGGAAAAATCGAACTTCCTTCGGAGTTTGAAAGCTCGTTGCACGGCCTTCCGCTCAACTGCATGACCTGCCCGCACTGGAGCAAGGTTTCCGGCTATGCTGGAAGATGTTTGCCTGCGAGCAGATTCGGCAGAGGCAGAAAAGGAATACGCGAGTACGTTTTCGCTGCAAGGCACCACATGAAGTTTCCCGAGACTGAGTTCATGGAAGACGGAACAGCGGCCCACGACCAGCTGGAGCTGATGAGGCAGCCGCTCCGCGACGTCGACCAGGTGCTTGAAAGCCTTATCGCAGGAAAAAGAACTCCATTCATACTCCACACATGCAACCGCAGCTATGGAATCAGGGCAACGCCAGACCTGATTATCGGATATTTGAGAAAAGTGACAGGGGGCTACGAACTGATTTTGCATTATATCGAGGACAAACCTTATGCCGATTCAGACAAGATGGTGCAGCTCGGCGCAGAGGTGGAAATAGCGAGGGCAGAGCACGGCGAGCTTCTTGTGCTTCCTCCGCATTTGAACTACCAGGAGCAGATAAGGACAGAGCGCACCGCATTCGTAGAGGAATTGGGAAACAGGCTTAATCTACAGGGAGACGAGGAGATCAGCGTAGTAATCTATTATTCAATGAACCAATACGGAAAGGATCCCACAAATCCTGTCGACAACTACTGGTGGATACTGAAGGCTGAGCAGCCTCCTGGGATGAAATACCCTCCAAGGCTTTATTCGGTGAACGGCCAGCGTTTCAGATTCCCCGATGAAGAACCAGAAAGAAAAAAAGCAGAGGAGCTCGGCAAGAAATACGTCTACAGGAATGACATACTTTACTTCAGAGTGCACTTGATGAAGAAGATGTTGAGGAAGGCGTACAAGCGCAAGATACTCGAGACAGAAGAGACATTGTCGATGGGCGACACGACAGTAATAGGAGCTGTGCGCAGGGCGAAACGTGCAACGCACCCACCGCTAGAGCATGTGCTCAGAGATAACGCAGCATAAGAGCTACTTGGATCTAAGTATTGAAAGATTCCTGCGCTCTTTGTTGCCCTCTTCTTTTTCCCCGATCCTTTCTAAAAGCCTGAACCTTGTGCCGATCGCTTCGCTCAATATCTCCTGCGCATGAGATATTCTGTTTTCATCCTGATCCGACGATGATGTGAGCCTGGCCAGTCGCCTCTCTGCCCTATGAATTCGAAAATCAGCGATCACTATCGACAATGGCCTTGCCTCGTGCATGAACATTATGAGCCTTCAGGAGATATTTAGCCCTATCTAAGCGGGAAGACACGCCTGGCGCCTTCAATTGATGACGTGCTGCGCACTTAAGCGTTACCGCAATGCAGCAGTCAGATCATGCTTGCCTTTGCAAGGGCGAGTATGTCCTTTGCTGCATCCCTGTCGGACTCCTCCCCACAAGATTCTACTACTGCACATATGTTGTCTAGGTCTGGGGTCATGCCCAGCACCATGAGGAGATAGTATGCATAGAAATGGATCACGTGACTCCTTAGCTCGAGCCCCATAACAATATCTACAAGTTTCTTCTGCGGCACTGCGCCTGCAGCGTTGAAAACTCCTATGATGTTCTCTTTTGTTATCGGCTTGCCAGCCAGGCTCAGGAAGCCTGCAATGTAAATGTAGTTGAATATCCCGTTCTTGTACTGGCTCTTGACGTCTTCGTTCTCAAGTATCTGCCTCAACGATCTGAGAAGAAGGCCGGACGTTTTGCTGGTGATATCAAGGACAAGCCTTTCCATTACCTCATAACGCATTCTTGATTCCTCTTCCATGGACACCTTTGCGTCGGCCACCATCCTACCACCGTATGATTGCTATGCACTGAAATCTTTAAAAGTTTATGCAATCGTGGTCCTCGCCATGTTCAGAAGCGGCCTTGCTGCCATGTCCTCGAAGACTGTGTTAGCAGTGGCCAGGTCTTTGACTATTTCACGGACAGCGTTCTGCTCGCTCCTGGCCCTGTAGTCGGACTCCAGGCTTATGGCGATTGTTCCGAGGACTATCTGGTACGCTTTTGTGAAGTCGCCCTGTGCAAGCGCAGCTTCCATGTCATCCCTCGACCTGTTGTCCATCCAGCTCATCATGACAGAAGACGATTCGCTGCGGCCCCACCGAATCGCATTCCTGTCGACAACAACTGTGGCGAGTTTGCCAAATCCGTCCGAAGAACCGCCGTTCGCCTGCGCAACGTTATAGACCACGCCGTTCTTTTTGATAGTAGTCTTTAGAGAGATTGATTTGCCTCTAGTCTCGCTTCTGCTGACAACCCTATTGAAGATCCCCACCATTTCCACACCCAATAATGATTTTTGTTTTTCAGATATTTAAAGGAATCGAAAAACAATCCGTATTTTGTCGTCGAAAATCTAATATCCGAGAAAAGACTTGTAGTTTGTTTCGGAAGGTGAAAACGGTTCCGTGCATCGATTTAAATACTTTCCATGCTTTATTCCAATCATGAAAACGATAGGATTATCCATAGGTGGCAGCATTCTCTCGACAGAGAAGGGTTTTGACGCAGAACTCGGAAGCAAGCTTGCCGCCCTTATTAGAGAGAAGAAGGACACAAGATTTATCGTAGTTATCGGTGGCGGAAACATTGCAAGAAGCTGCATAGCATCTTTGAAGAGCAGGGTAAAGAACATGCACGCGCTCGATGAAGTTGGAACGTTGTGCACACGAATAAACGCGCTGATGTTCAGATGGCTGTTCAACGACACTGATGGAGTAAATCCGACAATACCCACAACACTCGATGAGGTGAAGCGCGCTTTCGCCGTAAGCAGGGTCGTGGTGCTGGGAGGAATGATAGAGGGCATTACAACCGACACCGACACGGTCCTTGCATGCGAGGCGGTCGGCGCCACAGAAATGATAAACATAAGCAGAGTCTCCTACGTTTACGATAAGGACCCGAAGCTGAAGGGAGCCAAGAAACTCGAGAGGATGAGCTACGACCAGATGATAGAATTGGCGAACAGCTCAGACAGCAGAGCTCCGGGAACAAACTTCGTGTTCGACATAGTGGCTGCAAAGCTGGTCAAAAGATCTGGAATAAAGGTCTATTTCTCAGACGCGAACATCGAAAATCTAAGGAACATAATCGAAAAGAAGAAGAGCTACGGAACGATAGTTCAGGGATAATGCGCCATAGCATTGGTTTTTCCAAAGCTCTGTTTTATTCTTCGTGCCTTGAAGATAAGAAGATCGTGAGGCCTCAACGAAGGCCTTACGGCAGCCGGCTCCGGCTCGATTGATGGCGTGACCAGAGTCTCCCTCCTAAGAAATACATACGGAAGAAGCGATGTGACCGGGCTTTCGACGACTGCCATAAGCGTCACTTTGAATACTGGACAAGGGTTGTGACTTTGCCGAATTTGCTGCTGATGTTGTTTGATATGTAACGAACTATGTCCTTTGGCTCCTTCTCGTTCATGAAGCGCGCCTTGACAATGTAGCCGCAATCTCCCTCAGTAAGATAGACTTCCTGCACATTCGGCAGCTCCACCAGGCTCATGGCCAGCTTCTCCGCATCTGCGTTCGGCCTCGGTTCTATGAAATAGAACCTGTGCAATGCAGCTTTCTTCTTTGCTCCGCTAGTTTTTGTGTTTTCTTTTTCCATCTACCCACCTGAAATGTCTAAACCGTGTTCGCAGTCTTCTGAAACGCAAGGACAAAACCGCTTTCCGAACGTCTTAATCTCTGCTCCTTGTCGCAGCCTCTTATGTGAATCAAGAATGCGGCTGCATCGCTGTGTTCCGCAGGACACATCCAGCATTTGTACGATGGCTCGCTCTCTACTGCTCCTATTGCTCTCGTTATTCCTTCCATCAGACCCATGTTATACACCCAAATCATAAGCGGTGACGGGCGGGAGCAAAACTGGTGTGGTTGGACGACCGCCATTGGTGGAAGAAGTATGTTCGCTCCCAAATACCATCCCATTCACCTGAGTAATATAGTGGTGTTTCCAATATAAATAGGTGGTGAAAAATTACCAAATTAGGATAGATTTTCGTTATTTTGTCCTACAGCCTCTCTACATCAGCTGTCCAATCTATGAGTTTGTAGTCAGCTTTTGTGTCAATGCTTCTTAGTGGCAACCTGCCGATCAATACTCTGTCGATTTCATTAAACGTAATTTTCTCCATATGTTTTCCTGCAACCTCTTTTAGGTAAGAGACGCAGTGCTCATAACCAAGTCTATAATTATCGAAAACGCCTATCCCGAAATAATCCCAGCTGCCTATAAGCGGCGCAGTAAGCACATAGCGACTAACAACGCTATCTTTATCATCAGATTTAATTGCGGCTCTGGTTCTTTTCATCGCATTCTCGAAATCATCTTTTGGCACGTACTTTATCATGAAAGCAGCAGGGCAAAAGGCTTTCTGGTTGTCCATGGTGAGAGTAAATCTCTTGATGTATCCGCTTTCTATTAATTTCTCAAAAGTATATGTAACTGTGTTGAAATGTTTACCCAACGACTTTGAAAGTTTTTGTATCGATGCTCTGCTATCAGAATTGAGCAATTTCAAAAGTTCTTTCATCCTGTCATCCATATTTAATCTGTTTATGAGCTCATTTCTCAAAGGAACGAAGCCAAGTTGCTTGTGGATCACTTCCGAGGAGAACCAATGCACCCCGTATTTGGAAGCAAGCAGCCACATCGTATTGTCCCAATAGACATAGTCTTCCGTAGACGCTGCCACTGCGTAGATGTATAGCATATTCTTGCCTTTTACAGAGAACGCGAGCTGCGGTATATATGATTTCTTCAACAACTTTGCGATGTAATCGTAATCGGGTTTCTTTTCAAACTCCAATACTGCAATATGTGGTATTGTTACGCCGAGCAATTTCTCATTAAGCTCAAGCGTATAATTGATCCCCATCATTTTTTCCATTTTGGTTAGCCTGTCCTTTACTGTTTTCCTAGATAACTTAAGTCTAGCGGCAATTTGGGTTAATGACATTCTTGAATTCCCGGATAAAAGCCGTGCTATCTGTTTGGTCGGCGTAGAATAGCCGTCGTTGAATGTGCTGTGAAATCCATAGTCTGTAGTCGACATTAACTCCCATAATAACGAATAATTACCTATAAATCGTTATTTTTCAAACTATTTAAATTGGTTGGCAAAGAAGTTGGAATGATGGACATAGGCAAACTGGCCAAAAGCTATCTGTTCGTAGGGGTGTTGGTAGCTGCGCTCTGGCCGGTAATGCTTGGAATGGCGACGAATGTTAATGTTTATGAGTTCCTTTTCATCGAGAACGTCATTGCTGTGGTTGTTTCACTATTGCTTGTAGCAGCATTGAAGAAGATAGATGCTTTGAAGGAAATATTCAAGGACAAGCGGACACTTGGCATAATAGGGCTAGTCGGCCTTCTTAACTATGTTGTGCCAGATTTTGGAATGCTATATGCAGAACATTTCATAAGCGCAGATCTTGCCTCGATAATCTTCAGGACATATCCAATCCTAATGTTGCTCTTCCTTCCTTTTATTACGAAAGAGAGGATTACAAAATACCAGCTTCTGGCCCTCTCTATCGCCTTTACTGGCGTACTTGTCGTGCTATATCCAAATTCGGCAATAACCTTTTCCGCACAAGGTGCATTTGGGATAGCACTGGTTTTTGTCGTGGCCTTGGCGAATGCAGCAGCGTTGGCGATAGTCAAACGCCATGTCCATGAAACCGAGAGTGCGCTATTTGTGTATAATCTTATCGGTTTTGTCGTGTATACATCACTGTTTGTTGCCAATGGGATGCCATTCCAGAGCATAGATACCAGAGGGTGGGTTGCGATATTATTTGCAGGGATAGTATACAGCGTACTTTCAGCGTACGGCCTGTATTATGTATTGAAGCGACTAAAGGCTACGATGATAACGAATCTTTTCTATTTCGCTCCATTTCTCACGTTCCTATTGGCAAACGTTCTCCTTGGTGAGACAATTAGCGTCCTTTACGTAATTTCGGCAGGATTGATAGCAGCCGGCGTGCTTATACAGAAATTAGACAAAAAGGCAGGCACATACGCTTCGAGCAAAATAGGATTGCGACAGGCTCAGATTTTTGACATGACCGGCATTTTTGTAAATTCACAGGATAAAGAGATAGTCGATTTGATAAAATCTGGCGGTAGAGTGCTTGCAACAAAGATCAACAACAGATATAGGGAACACTTAAAGGGATTTACTGACGAGACAAAGGTGCCACGGTTGATTACCAGAGAGGGAGGCAGGTTTATTAGGGAGTGGGACTTCATAGAAGAGGTGTTAGGAAAAGCCGGAGACGATCTCGTTTTACTTGTTGCTGGAAAAGAAACAGAATGTGAAGAATTTATTGACTCGTTCTTCGCAAAAGCAGAGACGGGATCTTCTTAACTTGTTCAAGGATAGCCATAACCCTTCTGCAACGGACCAGGCAAGGTTGTGACCTCAGACTGCGTCACAGGGTTTCCTATCGAAGTCTCGTTGAGCGTAAGTGCAGTGTTCGATGAATATCCCCGGTAGGCTACGCTTTCCTTCGATGTTATGTTGAGCGGTATGTCGTACTGAGTGGAGAAACATGCGGTGAACGTCGATGATTTCTTTATTGTAGAAGCATTTCCTCCTATCGTCGAATTGTATGTGCTGCTCGTGTTTCCATAGACCAGCCAGCACGGATTGCCGTTGTAGCTCTTCTGCGATATCAGATGCACCGTGAGCGCAGTGCTGGAATTTAGGCCAGATGTGTAGCTGTTTAATTGGGTTAGGCTGCTGGCCTGCAGGCTTGACTTCGAGCACGTGAAGTTGCTACTACTGCTTGCATTCTTGCCGCCGTAAAGTCCGCTTATGCTTGAAAGAAGGTTTGTGCACGTGTATGCACTGCTTCCGTTCTTTATTCCCATCAGCGTGAAGTTTCCGAATATAGGAGTGTTGCCTGCTGTTATTGTCAGCCTTGATGCTCCGTTGTATCTCATGTAGCTTATATGGAGAGGAACGTTCAGCGAGTAGTTTGCAAGGCTTGTGTTCTGCGGAGTGCTGGCGAAATTTCCCGTATAGCTGACATTGAACTGGCTCGAATTCACAAGCTTGTTTATCATCAGCTGGATCATGACGCTCATGTTCACAGGACCATACGCAAGCGCAGCCTGCATGCTTGCAGGAAGCTGTGCCTTTGCGCCGCCGCTGCTGTTCGTCGGAGCAGAAGTCCTTGGAGAAAACGGCACGTAGATGAATATCGCAACAACAACTGCTACCGCTGCGACTACAACTATCATAGCTGCAAAGCCTGGGCTGATGGCAAATCCTCTCATATGCGTCTCCGTAACTTCTGCATCAAGGTATTTAACCTTTAATGCGAAATCTTTCGGGTGACCACGTGGACACGATAGACAGGGCATCGGCAGGCGCAATCCTCTGCATAGTAAAAGAGGGCATACCTTACGTGCTGATAATGGTCCAGAACAATGCCCACTACAAAAGGAGAAAGGGTTACGGCGCCGTCATCGATATAGGGCCAAAAGGCGGAGTAGTCAGCGGCGAGAGCCTGGAGTCTGCTGCGCTTAGAGAAGTGAAAGAAGAAACTGGAATAGACGCAAAGCTGCAACCGGATTTCCACGAAAAGATACATTTCGAATACAATGACGACAGCGCAGCCGGCAACCAGAAGAGAAAGATAAAGAAAGCGATCGACTTCTATCTAGCCTTCATAACACAAAGTGACATCGACTCGATAAAACTGTCGGAAGAGCATCTTGGCTGCAGGATCGTCGAACTCGGAGATGCGATCAGAGAGCTGAAGTATGAGAACCAGAAGCAGGTGCTCCGCTCTGTCGAGAAATATCTGAAGGAAAAGCGCGGCGAATGATTACGCGTTCGTCTTCATGAATCTGATGTTTGCATCTATCCTTTCTATTGTGAGATGGACTTCCCTCTCTGTATCTTCTCTTGCGTGCTTCTGCTTGAAGAAGAAGTTCTCCATGTCCTTCTTTGTCGCTTCGTCTGACACTCCTGATAGAGCCGAAACCAGTTTGTTGAGCATCATTATTGTCGGCGGGAAATAATCCAGCATCTTGTTCCAGTTCGCCTTTGTCCAAGGCCACGCCATAGCTCTGAAGTGCGAGCTTCCTAGCGCAGATCCCATTATGTACAGAGCATCCTGCAGGCGCACCTCCTTCGACATTCCAAGTTCCAGAGCGTGTTTCAGAAGTGCATGGTTCTTTACCTCGGATATTGCTGCTAGCGCCCTGGCCTTGTCCTCAGGCAGCGCCTCGCTGCTGTACATGCCAAGCAGTTTCTTGATTATGTGCTCGTTGTTGTGCGTCTTAGCCGCTATTGCAAAAACGATTCCTTTCAGGTTGCCGTCTATCTTGGCTTCTCCCTTCGCGTAATTGTCAAACAGGTTCCTTCCCCAGCGCAGTATTTCGCTGTCTTCGGCGTCTGCCAACCCGGAAAGCGCCACTGCGCGTGTTCTTGATGTGGTTGCATCTTCGCCGGGGTGCTTTGCCATGCCCACTTTGATCAGCATTTTCCTGTGGAACTTCTTGCTTGTCTCTTTTATCTGCTGCAAACATCTCATGCCCATGCATCTGTCGATGAGCCATGAAAAGTGCCCGGATACGGAGAAAGTCGTGGGATAAGACGCGTCCATCAGGTAGCGTTCGACGAACTTTGCGTAGTCGACGGCTTTCATGTCGCCGGTGCGAACTGCGGCGAATACATCATTCTCTATTCCCCACGCATCGATTTCACTGAGGTTTTTCCTTTTTATCAGCTCTCCCACATGTATCAACAACGCCTCTGAGTATCTGGTTCTGTAAAGGCCGTGCTGCCCGACATTGAGCTTTATCCCTGGGCTTTTGCTCTTTATGGCGAGCGACTTGCCGGTCATCAGCACCAGTGTTTCGCCTTCATTTGTTCCGTAGTGTATCGGTATCGGCCACACTTCCGGATATTCTGCACCGGATAGCGTGTACCTTTTCTGCGTTAGTGCGAATCCTGTTTTGGTTTTTTCTGCGTATATTATCGGATAGCCGAGCTGGTTCACCCATGTTTCCATCACCGTTGTGACTTCCACATTTTTGCGGTGCGCGGTTGCAGATTCCTGTATGGCTTTCCAAAGGTCGCTCTTTGTTGCATTTCCGTACATGTGCTTCTTCAGATATCTTTGAAGCCCGTCCTTGAAAATATCCTTCCCTACATAATCCTCAAGCATGTTGAGCAGACAGCCGCCCTTTGAGTAGCTTATCCTGTCGAACAATGCAGTTATCTGTGCTGACGTGTCCACGTTGACGCTTATCGCGTGCGTGTGTTTGTATGCATCTGCGTTGAGCGCTGTTGGCATTTCGCTTTCGTAGAACAGCGTGTGCATGTTTAGCTCAGGGAGCACTGCTTGCCCGAACTTGAAAGCCATAAAGGTTGCAAAGCTCTCGTTGAGCCACAGGTCATTCCACCATTTCATTGTCACAAGGTCGCCGAACCATTGGTGGACAAGCTCGTGAGCTATGACCTCCACGATCCTCTGCTTCACCGATACTGAAGCAGAATTTTCATCTGTCAAAAAACCGAATTCCCTGAACGTGATTGCGCCCCAGTTCTCCATTGCGCCGACTGGAAAGTCTGGTGTTGCGATTAGGTCAAGCTTTGGCAGAGGAAACTTTATTCCGAAGTAGCGTTCTTCTTCGCTGAGCAGCATTCTTGCGCATTTCAACGCAACCTTTCCCAGTTCCTTTTTGCCAGGAGTAGTCGCGACCGCTATTTTTACCCTTCCGTTGTTGTCCCGAAGGTATTCGAATCTGCCTACGCCCATGTAGAGAAGATACGTGGACATCTTCGGGGTGGTTTGGAACGTCACAAGCTTCTTCTTTCCTGCTTTCTTCGAACTTTTTATCGGAGTATTTGATATCGTGTCCAGATCGTTGTCGACTAGAAGAGATAGATTGAATGTCGCCTTGAATTCTGGTTCGTCGAAGCATGGAAGCGCAGCGCGTGCATCGGGAGCTTCGAATTGCGTAGTCAGAATGTATCCCTGCTTTTCTCCCTTCTTTCCATATGTGTATTTGCTTCTGTAGAATCCATAGAGTTTGTCGTTGTGGATTCCTTGGTAATCAATTGCGATTGTGACCTTTCCCGATAGCGGAGTCTTCATGATTATCGCAATCCTCTCCAGCTTCGGGTTCATTTTGACGACAGCTTTCTGCGTTGCGCTCTTTTGCGCCACAGATGCTGATTTTATCTTGAGATCCTTTGCGTTGACTTCGATGGACCTGGTTGCCCTCTTTATGTCGACGTCTATCTCGCACCTTCCATCGAACTTGAATGTCTTGAAGTTTGGCTCTATGCGCAGCCTGTAATCTAAAGGAACGACATTGCTTCCCAGCGTTTCGTGTTGCTCTTTCAATTCTGCGCACCATTTACAAGTTCTGTTATGTCGTCGAGATAGATGGCATCAAAAAAGAACACCCGCACCTTGCTGCCATGCCTCAATGTCACTTCGTACACCGGAACATAAACATCGACTGTTTTTAAGTTTTGTGTACCGGGAAATAGGCTTTGCACAAGGAGCCCGGTATTCCGCTTTGCGTCTTTGCTGAAGTTCATCACGCTGTTTTTGTCGGTCTTCAGCGGTTTTGTCTGAAGGCGCTCCTTCTGCGCGTATTTTGTAAAGTCCTCGACGAAGTACCTGCCTTTGTCCACCTTGACAAGCCCGGCCTTCACAAGCCTCTGAAGTGTCCTTCCTGCGGTGTCCAGCCCGCTCTCATTTTCCACCCTGGCACGATCGGCCTTGCCCCTTGCATGCAGTATCGACAGCACGACAATGTCATTGCTGGTAAGCTGCAATGGTTTCGAAAATGGCAATTTGGAGTGGTTCAAGTGTTTTTCAACTGTCAGAAAGCCGCTGCCGAAAAGCATGAACGAGTGATCCTTGTATTCGTTCTTTCTGGGCGTAGGGATCCTCAAGTCGCACAACACGCCATGAAGATACTTTTCCTTGATGGATTCCACGACTTCAACATTGCCTCCGAAAAGCCTGAACCTTTTCTTGAGAAGCCGTTCTGCCTTTGCCCTTGCGTCGTCCGCGCTAAACCCCGATTGAATGGCCTCGCCGCGGAGCGTCTCCGTTTTCATGGTCGCAGTTACCGGTTCGTCAACCTCCTCTTCGACCTCGCGGCTCTTCAACTCCTTCAAAACCCTGGAGATGTCGGCGCTCTTTTGCACCTCCCCAATCTTCGGCGTGCTTCCCGCATGGACCACTTCACGCTGTTTCACGTGAACCTGCCCTTTGAAAGGGAGGCCGAACGGCATGAACTCTCCGCGATTCAGCTTCGTTATGGCTTTTAGCGTATTCTTGTCGTCGAAAAGTATGTTTACCGCCTGTATGTCATTGTCTATGCTGAGCTTTCCTACAAATCCGTATGAGCACTGGGCAAGAACATTCTTGCTGACGTTGGCCGGCCGCTGTGTCGCGACAAGAAGGCCGATTCCCCTTTTTCTGCCGCGTACACTGAGCTCTTCGACAGGGTTGACTCTGGGATGGACTATCTGCGGAGCGAAATGGTCCGCCTCTTCGATTATTACCAGATATGGCGCCCTCTTCGATTCCTCTAACGAGTATAGTTCTTGAAGCGCCCTGTAAACATAATTTTCTCTGTTTGTGACTCCGGAGACGTCGAGAATTACAGGTATGTTGCTGTCTATGCTCTGCTCGAAAAGCTTCTTTAGATTGACATCGGTTCTTGCGTCCGCGCTCTTTTCGTCTCCGACCCAAAGCACGTTGAACCGTGATTTGAGCGAATGGTATTCTCCTTCCGTGTCTACAATCAGAAATGGAAGGTTGTTCTTGCAGAGTTCCTCGACAACCACCCCTACGAGATATGATTTCCCCGAGCCGCTCTGGCCAATGATGCACCCCCTTCCTGTCACGACCTCCTGCGCATCGAGGTCGATATTAGGAGCTATGTTGATGTTCATTGATAAAAAGTACGGAATAAGATAATATAAACCCTGCTGTGTTAAAAGCAAAATTCAATTTCGCCTATTCTTTGCTTTGGCTTTTTCGTATATTTCTTTTGGTTCCTTAAGTCTTATGACAAGCAATTCCTTTGCAAGAAGAAGATTGTCAAGCCACTTTCTTTTCTTGAGTTTGTACACCTTGGCCGCGGCAGGGAAGCCTTTGCTTTTGCCGACCTCTTTCCAATATCCGGCGAAGTGCTTCTCTATCACCATATTTTCCTCTCCGCCATCGATGTCTATCTTTATGTTGTCAAGCCAGGATTCTATTAAGTCGACTTTTGCTTTGAACTTCTTCTCTGCGATATTGGCGTTTTTCTGGAGGACCTTCGCCTTGTCCGGGTCAGCCTCTACACATATCACCCTCTTTGCGCCGTGCAGAAGGTAGAACACCATAGTCTCGCCTTCGCCCGCACCGACGTCAAGGACAGTGCCTCCGTGCTTTATTGGAAGATATTCCTTATGCCATGCTTCTAGCTCATGGGTCAGCATCTCATGGCGATGGCCAGTGAAGTGGAAATCTTTGTAATCTTCTTTTGTGCACATGCTTTCACAATTCATATGAGTATGACAAATTTAAAGGGTTATTCCTCGATGAACATCTTGCTTACTTTCGGAAGGACGACATCGGGACCATATCTACTCAGAACGTCCTTCGATATTTTCAATTTCAGCGCTTTTGTGATCTTTTTCGCTTTCCAGAGTTCATAATAATGAAGCACAGCGTTAGCAAAGTCATCAGTATCGAACGGCTTCACTAGTGTTCCCTGAAAATGGTCCTTGATTATCTCCTTTGGCCCCTTTATCGCAAACGAAACTGCAGGAATGCCATAGCTCTGTGCCTCTGCAAGGCTTAGCCCGAAGCTTTCAAATCGTGATGTGAATGCAAAAAGGCTTGCTTCCTGATAACGGTGCCTGAGCTCTGCTTCTTCGACAAAACCATCCCATGTAACATTTTTCGGGTATCTTCTCATCAGATCTTTGACAACTGACTCGCCATCATCGCCAGAACCGACTATTGCAAAGTGAATCTGGTCGTTCTTCGCCAACGTTTTCTCTATTACTTTTGAAAGAAGGTCGATTCCTTTGTGGCTTACCGATAATCTTCCTGCAAAGAGCACTACAAACTCCTTGTTGTTCTGTTTTATGTCCTTTTCTGTCACAGATGTGCTTATGAAGTCAGTGATGTAATAGATTCTTCCAGCATACCCCTTCCTTTTCAGATTGTGCATTTCGTCTTCATTGACTACACGGACGTTCTTCACCCCAAAAACCACGAAGTTTCTGATGTGTTTGTAGATCGAGAGGAATGCCCGCCTTGCAGGAGTGTTCACGACTGGAGTTTCCTTGAGCGGGTCCGGATCGTGCATTCCAAATATGAACTTCTTTCCAAATCGCCATGCATAAAATCTGAGCATTATGATTGTCATTAAGCTTGGGTCGTAGTTGTAGATAGTGTCGTAGTTCCTCAATGTTGAAAACTCCCTGATTGCACTCATGGTCAGAGGAAATCTTTCGACGACAAACGGAAGCACTGGTGTGTTGTAGTAAACTATTCGCGATTTTGTAAGTTTTTGTACATCGACCTCGTTTAATCTGTGCCTGCTTTTTGTTCTTGCAGAAAAGAAAGTTATTTCAACGTCGACAAGTCTCTTTGACATCTCTATTGCGTACTTTTCTCCGCCTCCGAAGTCTCTTATGTCAGAGCCAGCGAATATTGCAACTTTGGTTTTAGGCATATGGACATCGTAAAAATTTATTCTTGGATGTACGTCACTCGCTTCTCTATAAATGATGGGTTGTCTAGTTCTTTGTCATGGCGATAAGTTCCTTTTAGTCTAGCAGCGATAAACGCAAAGAAGTAAACAAGGAAATGTTGAGGACTTCTGACTCCAGATATGTTATAGAATTCCGAAAAATGCGTATATGCGCCCCCGCGTTCGGCATCCATCACGTGCACAAAAAACCTGAGGTATGTCTTTAACAGGTTTTTTTCATATCTTGCTTCTCTTTTCTTTCCTACAACCTCCTCGTTCTCCCAGAACTTGTGCCAGAATTCTTCTCCGTGCGCACGCATTCTGTAGACCCTGATACCTTTTTCCAACGCGGCTGCGCAGCGCTCTACGTCCTCAAACGCGTTGAGGTTAGCCCACTCCAAACCTTGGTTTGTTCTAGCCGTAGAAAGTTCGCCAAAATCAAAGTAGATCTCGTTGTCACAAAGTGATTTCGCCTTTTTCTTCACGATATCTATGTACGCCTGTTTATACACGACGTCAAAATCAATGTGTAGAACATAGTCATCTGGTCGCGCTTCCTTCAGCAGCATCTTAAGGGCCATCCCACGTCCCTTTCCCCTCTTGCACCGCATTTGCGTCACTTCAATATTCTTATGTTTACGCAGTATTTCATATGTCCCGTCAAAAGAGTAGTTGTCCACTACGTAAAACTTGTGCGGCATGAGCGGGGCTACAGAAGCAAGGCTAGCTACTATCCTGTTCGCATTGTTGTAGACTGTTCCATAGATTAGAATACGTCTAGCCAACATTATCACCCACAACGTTTTTGTAAAATGAAAGGGTCTCTCGTGCTGTTCTCTGCCACGTGAACGTTCTTGCGTAGTCCATGGCCTTCTTTCTGCTCTTTGCGTTGTATCCATTCACTTTTATCTCTGTGATAAGCTCTGCCAGATGCTCTTCATCCTTCGCTTCGAAGCAATGCCTCTTTATTTCAGGAGAAATCTTTCCGTTTTTGTAGACAATAACAGGAAGTCCCCTTGCCTGTGCTTCAACAATCGGAAGCCCGAATCCATCGTAAAGGCTAGGCCATATGAATACATCAAAACTGTCGTAAATGCTGACTATCTTTTCATCTGGGGCAAATCCCATGAACTTTATTCTGCTAGATGTAGCCATTGCTTTCAGTTCTTCTTCCATCGGACCTCTTCCCCAAAGCTCAAACACTACATTTTTGTCTTTTACAGAATTTGCCGCACCAACAAGCATGCCGACGTTCTTGTTCGGGTTGAAAGTTCCCAGATAACCTACCTTAAATGAGCTGTGCTTCGTTTTCTTTGCCGGAGTTTTGATGAATCTGTCGCTGACGCCAAGAGGCACGACCTTTATTTTTCCTTTTGGATATCCCATAGCCACTACTTCCTGCTTTGTCTGTTCCGTATCAGCCAGTATTCCATCTGCTTCCTTCAGGGCGAGCCTGATCCCTGGCCTAAATACATGGTTGCGCCACAGCTTCCATCTTATGTCAGTGCTTCCGATCGGATTTGTGTCGTGGATAGTGACGACGTAGCTGAATTTCCTGGCCTTTTTCTTGAATGGAAGGAATCCTATTGGGTTGTGCACAACATCGTAGCCTGAGAGGTCGTGTTCTCCTGCACCTAGCTTGAAGCTCAGATAATCAAAGCGCGATCCTTTCATGAGGAACTTGTCTACCTTGACGTGCGACTTCTTCTCTAGCTTTTTCAACTGTTTGTGCAGTTCGACAGTATATCGAGGTATGCCCTGGCCTACGTCTTTGCCTTCAAATCGTTCAAGGCTCAGGAATGCGACTTTCATGATTTATCAACCCGCTTCGCATACAGCAAACCGACAACCATCGCATCTTTTCCTTCGTGGATGTCAGGTGCAGTATGCCTAACCTTGAAGCCGCATTCTTTCAATTTGTCTTCGAGGTTCTTGTACCCGTGATGGTATTCTATTATCATGCTGGAAAATCTCCTCAGGAGGTCTTTGCTAGAACCGAGTATAACGTCGTATTCGCCACCCTCTATGTCTATTTTCAGAAAAGCATCTTGCAAGTTCCGATCTGTAGCTAGTTTAATCAGCTTTTCTTTAGTAAAGGCTTCGTTGTTGACTGTTATCATGTCGGATAATCCGTTTTCTTTGGCATATCTCTTTCCCAGTTCTGCAAAGTTGTTGTTGAGCTCATATCCAAACACATGTTTTGCCCCATTGATTACAAAATACATAGCGGCGTCGCACATCGAGGAGCCTGCATCCACTACGTCCCTGCCATTTACATCCGCGCCCTCGTATTCCTCTTGAAAGTATATTTCATCTATAAGACCCAGTAGATTTATCAGATCGTCTTCGCCTGAATACGGAAAATGCAAATGTCTGTCTTTGTAATCGAAGTCGACATCATGAGCGCTTATTTTAACTTTGTCTGTATACTTTTTCACAATTGATTCGGAGCGTGGTGAGTAGGTACGCCATTTTCCAAGGAAATCTTCCCAGCCATGCACTTCTATCTTTCCACCATCAGTCATTCGTAGCGTTACTTTTTTCTTTATTCCCGCTTTTAGCAAAAAAATATCCGGCCAGTTGTAAACCTTTCTGACCAAGAATTTTATATTGCCTACTCTGCGTGCCTTTGCAAATTTAGCATCAAACGCGTTTATGTTTTTTGTTGTCAAGATATCACTTCATCTTCATGTACGCCTTCAGCGTCTCGTCAGCAGTCTTGTCCCACGTAAAGCTGCGAGCATACGCCATCGCCTTCTTTCTGTCCTTTTCATTGTATCCGTTCTCTTTAATCTTTCGTATGATGTCCGCCATATGCTCTTCATCCTTTGCCTCAAGGCAGTATCTTCTCGTCTCTTCTGGTATTTTTCCCTTTTTGTATATCACAACAGGAAGTCCTCTTGCCTGCGCTTCTATCAACGGAATGCCAAATCCTTCATACAGGCTCGGGAACAAGAACACGTCAAAGTTGTCATATATGTCGACAATCTTGTCATCTGGAGCAAATCCCATGAACTTCATGTTGCTGCTCGCTTTCGCGTACTCGAACTCGGGATCATCGAATGTTAGATTTCCCCACATTTCGAATCTCACGTCTTTGCCAAGCATCTTTATCGCTCTTATCGAAAACGGGAGGTTTTTCCTTGGGCCCCCTATGCTCATGGTGCCGACTACAAAGCCTTTGCTGCGTTTCCTTATCGGTTTGTTGATAAATCGCTCGTCTACTCCGTGGTTTACAACGAATATCCTCTTGCGTTCGTAGCCTAACTTCACTGCATCGTCTCTTGTCATCGTGGAAACCGATATCAGATAATCGGACGCAAGCGTAGTTTTCAGGCTTGCAGGAAGAATCACCTTTTGGAAGAGCATTCCCTTTATGTCGGAAAGGTTGTTCGAGAACGGGTTTATCTCTGGCTCAAGCGCAAACTGGAAGTCGTGTGCAGTCGTCACAATTTTTGCATTTCCCTTTCTGAGCGGAAACATTGGGACGAAGTCAGGGCTATGGACTATGTCGAATTGCGTTAGATCGCGGGTAAATGTGTTGAGGAATACTGCTCCGCCTTTCCCGAGCGCGTTTGGCCCTCCACATTCTATTGGTTCTACTTCGATGCCGTAGCTGTTCTTCTTCATCCTGTTATAGAGCTGATAAGTGTATCTGTAGAAGTTCTTGCCAGTCTTGTGATAGTCTGAAATCTCCCCTTTGTAAACAACATATGCGGTCTTCATTGCACACTACCCTTTCTTGCCCAGTTTCGTTTGTACTCTTCTGCCATCAGCTTTAGCAGAAGGGCTATGCCTCCTTCTTTGTCCTTGTACTTTCTGTTTAGTTCCTTTATGTGTTTTTCCTCGTCTAGATGCAGAAACTTTATCACACCGATTCTGTTTATTATCTTGGCGATCTCGAATGCTTCCCTTCCTTCTGGCGATGATTTCCACTTGCGGATCTTCTTTATGTCGGCATGCCTGTCCTTGAGCGCTATTACGACCCTCTTTGGATCTCTGCCCTGAAGTGTGTAGCCTATGTCCTTGAGGAAGCCGAACATGAAGTAGTCGAAGTTGCTAGCCTCTTTGTCCTTGCTTTTCATTCCCAGCTTCTGATAGAGCATGAGGAACCCTTTTGCGGCTTTGCCGATAGCTGTTTTTTCAATGTCTCCCTCCGGCACAACTAATTTTCCAAGATACTCTAGCATTCGCTTGTTGTAGAGCTCGTATGAAAGGCGGTCTTCGTATATTTCTATCTTCCCCGATTCCGTGCCGGTGTGTCCGCTCTGGGCTTCGTGGTGCTCGATGTAGTAGCTGCTGCTCTTCAGAGCGGTTGTTTTTCCGCTGACTATGGCTTGTTCGTGCCGAATGCCCCTGAACTGCACCTTGTCTCTCTTGAAAAGGCGAGTCTGCCATGTAAAGAAATCGTTGTTTGGATCCTTCATCTTCTCCTCGTATCTTCTGAGTGCGAACGCGTCGGGAGCTTTGCTGTCTGATATCAGTTTCTTCAAGTCTTTCTTGAGCATTGGAGAAAATCTTTCGTCAGTGTCCATCAGCGCAACCCACTCTGATGTACATTTGCTAAGTCCGTACATCCTCAGCGGATCAGGAAAGCCTATCGGCACACAGTAGAATATCTTGAGCTTGTTCAGCTTCATCGACTTTTTCGCTTTTGCAAGCTCTGCCCTCCTTTCTTTGTTGCTGGAGTCGACTAACACAAACTCGTCTGCTGTGCTGTACATGCTCTTGACAAGGTCTAGAGCCATGTGTATGTCGTTCTTTGAAAACATCATCACAGTAAACGTTACCAATTCATCACTCCTTGAGTTCCTTGAACAGTTGCAGCAATCCTTTCGCGGTTCTGTCCCAGCTGAATTCACGATAGTACTTCATTTCTGCCTTCCTTTTTGCGTCGCTGTATCCGTGTTTCGACAGTGCATTTATAATCTGTGCCATCTCCATTTCGTTCTTCGCCTTTAGGCAGTGCTTTGTCACCTCCTTCGGAATTTTTGCTGAGCTGAAAACGATAATCGGAAGACCTCTTGCCCCTGCTTCTAGTATCTGGTGGGAAAGCCCTTCGTAGTTGCTCGGCATTACAAATACATCAAGGCTGTCGTAAATTTCGACCATCTTGTCGCTCGGGGCAAATCCCATCAGATGGACATTGTGCAAGTTGTTGTCGACCTTGTAGCGTGTTATGTTCCTAAGCTCTTTTCCTGTTCCGTAAATCAGGAATCTGATCGTATGCGCTTCTCTCAGATATTGCGCTGCGCGAAGTACAGCAATTGCATTCTTGTGCTGCGACAGTGCGCCCACATAACCCACATCGAAGAACTTTCCGCGCTTTTTTCTTGCGACTGGAGTGAAGAACCTGTTTGGCGAGCCATGCCATATGACTCTTGAGTTTTTCTTTGCTCCGAACTTCTTGAAAACCTCGTCTTTCGTCTGGCTTGAGTTGAATGTCAGGTAGTCAGAATATTTTATTGCGTCTGCAACGTTCTTCTGGGCTATCTTGTTGTAGCTCTGCTCGAGGATGTTTTTGTACATCTCTTCATGGAATCTTATCAGATCGTGTATTGTCGTCACTACAATGGCCTTCGACCCGTTTTCCTTCAAGATCCTTGCTGCGCTGCCTAGCTCTTGCATTGTTATGTAGACAATGTCGTAGTCCATTTTCGCAAGATCCTTTACCTTCCTCGCAAAAGTCAGCTGCGCCTTCACCAAGCCTGCGATGTCGAATCTTTTCGACTGCTCTACAGCGTGTATCGCATGGACTGTGTTGCCCTTTGCCTTCTTGAACCTTGTGACCATGTTGTACGCATGCTCTGTGGTGCCGTTTCCTGTTCCTGGCACTGGCTTCGCAAGGCTTATCACGGCTATCTTCATCTAAATCAATTAGAACTTGAAGCCTTATTATTTAAAGTTGCCGTTTCAGAGAGATGGCTTTTATAGCCAGCTTATAAAAGTCTTCTGACCATATTCTCTTCGCTGGTAAAATGAGGATCGCATTTGTATCTGATGCTGCCTACCCGTGGCACAAGGGTGGCCTTGAAGCCGGAGAAAGGGTAGAGGCCGAGGAGCTTGCAAAGCACCACGAGGTGCATTTTTACTGCAACCGCTGGCCTGGCATGGAAAAAGAGTTCGTAGACAAAGGAATACACTACCATACCTGGATGAAGACGACAGACCAAAAGTTCTACAGGCATGGAAGAAGGTCGATAAGGAACTCTGTTCACTTTGCAATAATGACTTGGAAGCTATTTTTCTCAGGACAGAAGTTCGACCTTGTGCAGGCGAACATTTATCCGATAATACATGTTCCAATTTTGAAGTTTTATTGCAAGCTAAAGGGCATAAAGCTCGTTCTTGACGTTGTTGAGGTATGGACTAGAGACTATTGGACGGAATATCTTGGAGGAATTCTCGGAAGGCTTGGTTATCACTACACAAACTATTTCCTCAAGTCTGCAGATTTCTACATCGCCTGTTCAAAGGAGACCGCCGACGGAATCGCGGGGCACGACATAGGAAAACACAGGGTGAGCGTGTTCTTCCCGATTCTCAATGACGAGATGCTTGCCAGCATTGCAGTGGCAAAGAAAAAGCCACAGCTCATATACTGGGGGCGTTTGATAAAGGAAAAAAGGCTTGACAAATGGCTGCACGTCTTTGCAGAGACAAAGAAAAAGGTGAAAAACCTACGCGGAATGCTCATTGGAGACGGGCCAGAGTTTGAAGGAGTGCACGAAATGATAAAAAGGATGAAGCTGGAGGGCTCTGTTGAACTAAAGCATTCGTACAACGACCAGAAAGAGCTCTTCGGAACAGTTGCACAGTCGTCTGCGCTTTTGCAGATGTCAGAGAGAGAAGGCCTCAGCATAATAGTTCTCGAAAGCGTGTCGCTGGGTGTGCCTGTTGTCCTTCCATCTTACACGCCAATACCGGACGAAGTGAAAGAGCTGTGCAATGTCGACGACGAATCGAAGCTTCCCGACCTTCTTGCAAAAATCGTCAGAAGCAAAAACAAGAGCGCTTTTATCAAGAACACCGATAACCTGAAACGATTCTCTGTGTCAAACACTTGGCCTTTCTACGAAGGGCTGTTCAAGAAGCTGGAATTGGATTAACCGACTATGCTGCGGTACAGGTCTACAGTCTTCTTTGCAGTCTCGCTCCATGTGAATCCTTTTGCATATGAGATTCGCTTGTTCCTTTCCTTTGCATTGACGCCGTTTGCCTTCAGCCCGTTGAGTATCCGCGCTGCATCCACTTCGTCTGAAGCTTCTATGCAGTTCTTTCTCACCTCTTCTGGAATCTTGCTTCCCTTGCAGATTATAACAGGAATTCCCCTGGCCTGCGCCTCGATTATCTGGACTCCGAATCCTTCAGACTGGCTCGGCACAATCATAGAGTCGAATGAGTCGTATATGCCGACTATCTCTTCGCTGCCGTCAAACTTCTTGAATGTAACGTTGCCGAGATTGTTTTCGCTCTTGTACTTTGCGAGAGACGAATGCTCTGGTCCTTCTCCATATATCATAAAGTGGAATCCGTCGCCAGCGTGCTTTGCCGTCTTGAGCACAAAGATCGGATTCTTGTGCTGCACAAGCGCATCAAGATAGCCGACATTGAACTTGCCATTACCTTCTTTCTTCTGCGATGGGTACAACGCGATCTTGTCAGGAATTCCGAGCGGGATTACCTTCCAAGGCTTCGCGAGATTTGCCTTCGCTGCTAGTTCTTTCTGTGTTTGTTCAGAATTGAAAACAACGAAATCTGAGTACTGCAGCGCATCTTCTATGTTCGACTTCACCACTTTGTCATACATCCTCTGCATTGCTCCATGGTGGTAATTCTTCTCTAGCCTAACTACATCGTGCACAGTTACTACGACCTTCGCCCTTATCTTCGCAGTCTTGAGTATCCTTGCTGCGAATCCCATTTCTTGATTGGTTATGTGAATTACGTCATAGTCCTTGCCAGCAAGCTCCTTTACCTTCCTCTTGAACAGTGTGTTGAGATAGATAAGGCTTGCCGCATCGTTCTGCTTCAGCTTTCCGAGCGCGTGGATCAGATCGACTCTTCCGGTTACTGTCGACTGCAGGTTCTTCGCCAGGTTTTCTGCATATTCGGAGAAGTCGTTCCTGAATCCAGGGATTTCTCTTGCTATGCTGAGAACCGCCACTCTTATGAAGTCTGATCGTTTCACTCCTTCTTCGATCGGCGTAAACTTGTAGTTCTTGAAAAGCGAGAGCGTTCTCTTTGTGTTTGCCTGTGTGTAGTATTGATACTGGTTTGTAGGCAATGGATTCGGGATGTACTGGATGTGGTTTTTGTCGACTAGTTCTGCTATCCTTTTGAAGCTGACTGCAGTTCCTGATCCGACGTTGTAGACGCTCTCTGTGCCGTTTTCAAGTATTCCTAGCGCGATGTTCACAGCGTCGTCTATGTAGATCATGTCGCGCGCCTGCTTTCCGTCTCCGTAGATGACCAACGGCTTTCCGTCACGCTTCGCCTTCATGAACATGTTGACTATGTTTGCAGTGTCTCCCTTTTCCTCTCCTGTCGGTCCGTAGGTGTTGAAGAACCTGAGGCCGATCGTCTTCATTTTGTAAATGTCCTCGTAAGAGTTCGCAATCATCTCGTTTATCATCTTCGTCTTTGCGTAGTGGTTCTTCTGCTTGTCGATGTCGAGCTTTGTCGTCTCGCTGTAGTCGCTTCCCTCCAAGTAGACCGCAGAGCTCGATGCATATACGAATCGCTTGCAGCCGTTCTTCACTGCAGCTTCTATGACGTTGATGAATCCGTTTACATTTACGCGATAACTTCCCTCCAGCATTTTCCTGAATTCCGTGTTGGCTGTTATTGCGGCGAGATGGATCACATAATCAGGCTTAACCTCGCTGAAAATCTGCGCTACCCTTTCTTTGTCGGTTATGTCTCCTTTGTATATCTTTGTCTTTTCTAGAAATAGTTCCTTTAGGTCCATTCCGCTTACTTCATAGCCTCGGTTGACCGCCTCTTTTGCGACGTGGCGGCCTATGAAGCCGGATATTCCTGTTATGAAAAGTTTCTTCGTCATATCAAGCCCTTATGCCTGAGAATTTCCTCCACTCCGTCTTTTATCGAAACGAATTTGTAGCCGCCAAGCACGCTCATTAGCTTTGTAGTGTCTGCCTTTGTGAAGGTCTGGTAAGTGCTAAGCGGGTTCTTGACCCACACTGCGTTTGCCGAATCGATCATCTGCGCTATGTCCCAATACGGCGTGGCAACCCCAGTGCCTACGTTAATGACTCCTGTTTCCTTTGTCTCGAGAAGCCTTACTGTTATCTCTGCTACATCCTTTATGTTCACCATGTCCTTTGATGCTCCGCCTTCTCCGGAAAGGGCCCTGTAGACTTCTATCTTTTCCCCTTTTGCCTTGTTCTCCGCGAACTTGCTTATGACGCTGGTGTATGGGCCTTTTGTAGCCTCTCCTATCCCGTAAACGTTGAAGAACCTGAGGCCTAGAGAAGCTATGCCGCGCTCTCCACTCGATAGTCTATGCAATTCAGCATAGAAATTTGCAATCATCTCGTTCATTATCTTTGTCCTTGCGTATATGTTCGGCTGCTGGTTTATATCGATCGGAGCGGTTTCAGAAAAATCTGTTGATGGATAAACATAAGACGAAGATGCATAGAGGAAACGGACTCCCTGTTCGCTAGCTTGCTGGATCACATTGGCAAAGCCGTCAACGTTGATTTGGAGGCATCGCCTTGGATCCTTCTCGAATTCGTTCTGTACTGTTATTGCAGCGAGATGTATCACTGCATCGACTCCCTGCATCGCATCCTTCACTGATTCCGGCTGCGTGATATCGCCTTGTATGGCTTCTATGCCTTTGACAGTCGGTTCCTTGTCCGACAGTCCAACTACTTCGTAGCCTTTTCTGAGGGCTACGCTACATATCGCAGAACCTATGAAGCCAGACGAACCCGTTACCAATAATCTTGCCATAAAAACACTTGATTGGTCGCACGATAGATGGCAATCACCACATATTTAATAATATCCTTTAGTCATTGAGCCCACCGCCGACGGAAGTTGATGGACTGGACTGCAGCGTACGTCGCCATCTACTCAATAATACGTCGTTTGTCCTATCCCCATTTCACTCCCTACGAAGACTGGGAGAACCTTTTTAAAGCTTGCCATTGAGGGTCTATATAAAGTGATAGAAATGGCGGCCAAAAAATCGTCTATGACAGCAGGGGCAGCCCTAGTGTTCCTTGGATCACTAGTGTACCTCTATGTCGCATACAGCTGGTATAATGCCGGAGCGTCTGGCAGTGCATGGCTGAACGCAGCGCAGTTCCTTGCGCCGTTCGTCGTTGCTGCGGCAATCTTCAGCACTATAACCCTCTTCTTCATGGGGCTAGGCGGACTAGCAGGCATGGCGAAGGGCGGTGACAAGATGATGAGCAACGTCCTATGGAAGTTTGTAATGTGGGGCGGAATGACGTTCATAATCTTGACTGGCGGTACATCATGGTTCCTCTGGGCAATGGTCGGACTTGTTCTGACATACCTAGGCGCATCGTGGGAAATGATGTAAAGCGACACGTTTTTGTTTTTCTTTTTTTTTCTTTCTTTTTCTTTGTTTTCAGGCACAGCGATAGCCTTAAAAACTAGAAAACCGAAGCCTTTGTCATGGCTGTGCTGAATACAACCGCACCTTACAATCTGTTCGGCCTGGAGGGCCAGGATTACAAGACAGCAAAGGTAGCGGTGCTGCCTGTTCCATACGATTCGACGTCTACGTTCAAGGTCGGCTCAAGAGAGGGGCCAAGGGCGATAATCGATGCAAGCAGAGCATTGGAGCTGTACAGCGAAGAGTTCGACGAAGTGATAGCAGACAAGATAGGCATTTTCACGCTTGACGAGATTGCTCCGGATTACAACAGCCCAGAAGGCATGGTAAACAGGATTGCAAAGGAGGTGTCGATAGTCTTAGAAGATGGGAAGATGCCGTTGCTTTTGGGAGGAGAGCACACCATAGCTGTGGGAGCAGTTAAGGCGATTGCGAAGAAGTACAAGGACTTCAGCGTTCTCCACTTCGACGCGCACGCCGATTCACGAGACGAATTCATGAGCACGAAGTACTGCCATGCGTGCGTGATGGCTCGCATCAGAGAGATGTGCAAGAGCTGCTTTAGCGTTGGTGTGCGAAGCATAGACAAGGACAGCGCCCACGAACACGAGAAAGAGATATTCTACTTGAAGGACATGAGAGGAATGGACGGAAAAAAGATAATCGACACAATACTAAAGAACACAAAGGAAAACATTTACATAACGCTTGACCTCGACGTCTTGGACCCGAGCGAGATGCCGAGCACAGGAACACCAGAACCGGACGGAATGTGCTACTCGCAGCTAAAGAGCATAATGAAAGGTGTGCTGGCGAAGAAAAAGCTCATCGGCATGGACGTGAACGAGCTGAATCCTATTCCTGGAATGGTTGCGCCGAACTTCCTCGCAGCGAAGCTGATTTATCAGACATTGGGATACGCTTTTCTTAAGTGATGGGCCCGGGGAGATTTGAACTCCCGACCTTTCGATTTCTAATGGCTTTTGAAAGCCATATCAGTCGAACGCTCTAACCAAGCTGGGCTACGGGCCCCTTCTAAACCATTTAGCGGTGAGTATTTTAATGCCTTACGTTGGCTCAGAGTATGCTGAACCCTACGAACGCGGCCAGCATCAGCATTGACACAGTCGCATTGTAGTTGAAGAATGCCAGGCCTGCGGCTTCTTGGCTTCCATCAAGGAGCCTTTTGTGCTCTGCTATGAAGATGAAGAGTATGACAAGTGAAGTGACTATCATTGCCCCGGAGCCGATGAGAAGCCCGAAATATGCGAATAGCGTGGCTGCCCACATGTGGAGGAAGAACGAGATCTTGTTCGCCATCTTCTTCCCGTAGACGACAGGGTATGTCTTCAGGCCGTTAGCCTTGTCGAAGTCGACGTGGCCGAGCGTGTAGATTATGTCGTTGCTTGCAGAGAAGCACATGTAGCCGAGAAGAAGGACGTACAGCGCCCACCGAGTAGGAAATGATCCGGCTATTCCGATGTAGCCTCCGAGTATCCCAAGGCCGATGACAAGCCCCATTGTAAGATGCCGGTGTGCAGTGTACCTCTTTACGTACGGCTCGGCAACCATGATCAGAATGACGAATGGCGCAAGCGTAAGTGCAAGAGTGTTCAGCACGTCGGCACAGGCAAAAAAGACAACTGTAAAGGCAATGAATATGATTGCGAGTTCAAACTTCGAATACAATTTCACGCTGCTCCAATTCTTTTTCTTCGGATTGGTTTCGTCGAATCTCCTTCCTATAAAGCGGTTTGCGGCAAAAGCGGATCCTCGCGCAGTGATAAGCGCAAGTGTGATCAGGGCGAACTGCAAAACGGACACGCTGCCTGCAGAAAGCATGCCTATGTAAGTGAACGGAAGCACAAACAGCGAGTTCTCGATCTTTATCAGACCAGGAACGTTGATTATTTTTTCAACGAGTCCCATTTCTTCTCTACCTCGTTTACAAGTTCTTTCGGAAGCGATATGGTTTCAGGCCACTCGCGTGTGTAGCCTTCAGCCTTTGTCTTCTTAGTTGCGTCGATCAGCATCTTTGAGCCGAACGCCGGAAGGTCTGTGGTGTGATCGAGAGAGTCGGCAGTGGCATCCTTGATTATCTGGACGTCGCGTTGCGGATCGATTCTCGTTGCAAGCGCCCAAGTTACTTGACTCAGGTCTCTTATGTTGATGTCATCGTCGAACACGACGAGTATCTTTGTGAATGATAGCTGTCCCATTCCCAGAATTGAGAACATGACCTTCTTCGCCTCGCCGGGAAATCGCTTCTTGATCGACACGAAGCACATGTTCGTGAAGATCCCTTCAGGAGGAAGGTAGATGTCGACGATGCTTTCGTTGAGCGATTTGATGAGCGGCTTCATGAAGTCGAAGACGAATTGGCCGATGACTGCGTCTTCATGCCATGGGAAACCGACAACACTAGCGGCGTATATCGGTTTCTTCTTTGCATAGATTGACTCGACATGGAACACCGGATACTTTTCTGCTATCGAGTAGTAACCAGTATGGTCTCCAAATGGCCCTTCCATGCGAAGTTCGTTCGGGTCCACCTTGCCGTTGATTATTATTTCTGAGTTCGCAGGCACCGCAGGATACTTTCCATTCTTCATCAGCACTGTGCTCGAGCCTCTAATCACTCCAGAAAAGGAGAATTCGTTCATTCCCGGAGGAAGCGGGGTCACTGCAGATACAACATTGAGTGGATCCGAGCCGATTGCAACGCTTACGTTTAGAAGCGCACCTCTCTCCTTTGCCTCTTGCGCGTGGATCGCGCCTCCTTTCTGCGCCTGCCAGTGCATTCCTGTCGTTTCTCCGTCGAAAACCTGCATTCTGTATATTCCTATGTTAGGAGTCTGGTCCTTCGGGCTTTCGGTTATTACAAGTCCTTGTGTTATGAATTTCCCTGCGTCGTTTGGCCACACTTTCAGAATCGGAAGTTCGTCAAGGCTCTTTAGCCTTTGGTATTTGCCGTTTTGGAAAGCGACGACCTTCGGCTTCGAACTCATCAGCATCTTTGCGCTCTTGATCAGCGGCAGCCCTGCCTTCTGAGACTTTATCGCGCTTATGTTTGACAGTAGTTCCTTCGCATATGTGCTTCCGAAAAGCTCTTGCAGCGAACTGGACGACCCGAAAAGGTTTGTAACTACAGGTATGTCATAGCCGAGAACGTCGCTGAAAAGAAGTGCCTTGCTTTCGTGCCTGCTCACTCGGTTTGCCTTGTCTGTAAAAGCGGTTATCTCGAGCTCTGGGCTGACAGTCCTTTTGACGTCGATAAGTCGGTCTTTTGAGTCCAGATACTTTATGTAACTAGGAAGATCATTAGTCAATTTACCCCCTTAAGGATTATACGGCACTGTTATTTATATTCGTGACACATTTCCGTTTGGATTCTCCTCTGCAAACGTCTGCGTGTCGAACTTGTAGATCTTGACGTTTGGTTGCTTCCAATAATTCCTTGGAAGCCCTGCAGCTTCGCACGCGTCTCCCATGAATGTGCTCTTGTCTATCCTTCTGTCGGTTGCATAGCTCGGCAGCAGCATGCTTTTGTGCGACCCGTATTCTACAATTATGCCGTGCTTTCCAAGCTCGAAGCTCTTGAGCCGTGAGACGTAACTTCCTTCCATGAGGACAGGCTCAGCAAGTATGTCGAGCCGTATCACATGTTCGTCTAGCTCTTTCTCAGACATAGGAATGGTGTTTGGATTCTTGAATGCGGCTGTGAGAGCAGCATTTATCACGCTGTGGACTATGCTGTCCTTTTTGTGCTCTGTTGTGAAAAAGCTCCTAAGCGTCTTTGTTGGGTGATGTATTATCTTGATCGACACGATGTCGTTGCCGTTTATCTGCTCCAGGCTGTCCGACACCATTTTTGGATTGAAGAACGGGCTTCTTATCTGAAGTTCGATGCTGCTGCGTGCCGCTCTAACAAGCTGAATTCCTTGGTCGTCGGTGTAGTCCGCCAAAACCTCACCAACAATACTTGAAAACAGGATTATTTAACTACTTCCCTTCGTTTGCAATGCATTTGCTGTCAAGCCTGGTGTTTGAAGGGATCACTGTTCCTTTTCCGACAATCGAGTGCAATACAACAGAGTTCTCGCCGATCGTGACGTCATCAAGCACTATCGAGTCTTCGATTATGCAGTTGTTTCCGATTGTCACGTTGTCGCCGATTGTGACGTATTCGCCAATTGATGCGCCCGAAGCCTTGCAGTTTCTGCCAACTGCGACCGGAGGGATTATCTTTGCGCCCTCCACATCCGCGAATCTTGGAACCTTCTTGTTGTCGAAAACTATTTTCTGCGAGTTTAGCATGCGCTCCGGTGTGCCTGCATCTTCCCAAAACGCATTGAACTTGAATCCGTAGATCGGCTTCTCAAGGAGCTTTGGCAGTATTTCTCTCTCGAATGAAACCTCTCTTCCAGAAGGGATTGCATTGAAGACGTCTTTGCTCCATATTGATGCCCCTGCGTTCACCCAACGTGAAGGCGCATCTTCTCTCTTCGGTTTCTCCACGAACTCCATTATTCTGTCGTCATTGTCGAGCGCTGCAACTCCGTATGCGCTTGGGTCTTCGACTTCTATCAGGCTCATAGTCCCGTACGCCTTTCTCTCCTCGTGTTGCTTGAGCATTGCTTCCATGTCCACTCCAGAGATAAGGTCGCCGTTTACGACGACGACAGGATCCGATGCCCCTGAAACTGCGTTGAGCATCGCGCCGGCTGTGCCGAGCTGCGTCTCTTCTCTTACGACTTTGATAGGTATTCTGTAAGGATGCTCTTTGATGTAGTTTATAACATAATCGGCTTTGTATCCGCATGCTATCGTTATCTCCTTCACTGCCCTAGGCATCATGTCGAATACGTGATAGAGGACTGGCTGGCCGGCTATGCTGATGAGCTGTTTTGGGACTGTGTGCGTAATCGGCCTGAGCCTTGTGCCAAGACCTCCGACGAGCACTATCGCCTTTAGATTTTCATAGGCCAAGTGACCACGCTAAACTTGAGTCTGCTGCATTAATAAAGATTGCTTGCAAATCTCTTTTGGTGTTCTTCTGGTAAAGCTTGTGATCTATACCGACGGCGCTGCACGCGGAAACCCGGGACCGAGCGCGTCAGGCTACAGGATATACGACGCTAGGGGCAACGTAGCAGAGGAAAAAGAGGTCTACAACGGCATAAAGACGAACAACTTCGCCGAGTACACCGCTGTGATCCTTGCGCTAAAGTGGTGCGCGGAGCGATACAAGCCCGATGAGGTAGACGTGGAGCTTTATTCCGACAGCGAACTGGTGATAAGACAGCTGAAGGGACATTACAAAGTCAAGGCAGAAGGGCTAAAGGAGCTTCATCAGACCGCGAAGGACATCGCAAAAAGGTTTAAGAGCATAACTCTCAATAACCTTCCGCGAGAGCACCATGGCATAAAGGAAGTAGACAAAAGGTTGAACATCTTGTTGGATAACCTAGGTAAATAGAATGACTGACAGTGAAGAAATTATTGAGCAGATACAGGACATCTACGAGATGTTTGACATCCCACAGAATCTTCGCATGCACATGATGAGGGCCGCAGGAGTCTGCAAAATAATCTGCGACAACTGGAAAGGCCCAAAAATAAACAAAGACGATGCAGTCGCCACTGCATTGATCCATGATTTGGGAAACATAGTCAAATTCGATCTTGATAGCCTGAACGCAACGCAGTTCATGGTGCCAGAGGACGCAAAAAGGCTTGACCACTGGAAGGAACTGAAAGAGGAAGTAATCCAGAAATACGGAAGGGACGATCACGAAGCGACTATTAACATGGCAAAAGAGGCAGGGGCGAGCGATAGAATCCTTGAGATACTACACAAGTTCGTACTGCTGAATAATGAAAAGATATTCAAAGAAAACGACTGGGAGACAAAGATATGCAATTACGCAGATCAAAGAGTTGCGCCGACCGGCATAGTCACGCTCCACCAGCGATGGTTCGACTTGAAGAAAAGATATAAAGGAAAGGTGGACATCAGCGATGAACTGGCTGAAAGGCTGCAGATCGCTGGAGAGGACATAGAACGGCAGCTATTCAAGAATGTGAACGCAACGAAGCTCAAGGGACCGGAAGCAATCAACGACCAGAGCATAGAAAAATACATTAATTTCTTCGAGGGAATGTAACCGAAAAGCCATTACAAAAGGAATAAATACCTTAGAATTGAGTTATACTTAGGCGATAAGATTGGTCGACAAGACACCGCCGCCTGGTGCGGGAAACCAGGGCGCAGGAGGGGCAGGCAAAGGGACTCCAGCGAAGCCTCAGTCAGCGGCCACGCCGCCATCAGCTCCAGCAGCGCCTGCCGCAGCAGCAAAGCCAGTCGACCCGCTAGCGAAGGATCACTGGAAAAAAGGAAACACGCTTTTCGAGGGAGGAAACTACAACGATTCGCTTGGCGAGTACACAGAGGCGATAAAGGTAGACCCAAAATATCCTGACGCTTATTTCAACAGGGCACTGACTTACAGAATTCTCAACAACTACAGCGCCGCGAAGAAGGACCTTGAAGTGGTGATGGAGCTTCAGCCGAAGAGCGCAGACGCTCCACTGCTTGTCGGCGACATGGCGGAGAGCATGAACGACCTTCTCGGGGCAAGATTCTGGTACGAAAAAGCGCTGGCAAACAATCCTGATTACTCAGAAGCGAAGAACAGGCTTGAGCACATCGATAGCCTGATTCACGTCGATTCCACGTATGGAAAGAGCGCAAAGACAAAGCAGGTGGAATTGGAGAAGTACGATTACGGAGAGACAAAGATAGAAGAAGGGCAGATCAAGAAAGTTGCATTCTACAAGTCGAAGATGAAGTTCGAGAACGTTGTCGGACTCGACAAGATGAAGAAATATTTGAGAGAGAACATCATACTCGCTATCGAGGACCCAAGCTTGTTCAGGAAATACGGAAAGAAGCTCGGACTAGGCACACTGCTCTATGGTCCGCCAGGAGTCGGAAAAACGCACGTCGTCAACGCAATAGCCGGAGAGGCCGGAGCCAATGTCATAATCGCCCGTGTCAACCAGATCGTCGACATGTACACAGGAAACACAGAGAAGAACCTTCACGCAATTTTCGAGCAGGCCAGGAAGAACCCTCCCTGCATAATATTCTTCGACGAACTCGACGCTCTTGGAGTGAAGAGGGATAGCGGAGGGCCAGGCGGCGGAGAAAGCTCTGCGCTTAGGCTTGCGGTCAACCAATTCCTAGTGGAGATGAGCGGAGTAGAGGCGAATCCGGAAGGACTATACGTTCTCGCTGCAACCAACACGCCTTGGGACATTGATCCTGCTCTCAAGAGATCAGGAAGATTCGGAGACCACATTTACGTTCCTCCGCCAAAGTACAAAGAGCGAAAGAGGATGTTCGAGTACGCGACCAGGAACACACCTAAAGGAAGGCTTGGCTATGGAAGACTTGCAAGGGCGACTGCGGGATACTCACCTGCAGACGTGGAAAGGCTTTGCGACAAGGCGATAATGAGGCCGCTTCTGCACGAGCACGAGACAAAACAGTCAAGAAAGCTCACCATGGGAGACATGATGGCGGTGCTGAAGGACAAAGACGTCAACGCAAGCTCGCTGGACGAATGGTACAACATGGTAAAGAAAGACGTAATCAGCAAAACTGAGGTACAGATTGTCGACGGAAAACGACAAGAGATCATCAAAGAGGGAAAGCTCGACTCTGAAGAAAAGGTACTCTACAAGGCAATGGTAAAGGACATCAAGAAGAACACATCTGGATTCAGGATGTTCATAAAGAAGCTCATGAGATGGTGGGCTATTAACGTATTCTAACGCCGCTTTTCTAGAGAGGGTTTGCCAGCACTTGGCAGGCCGTAGCATTTTGCGGAACGATTTTTAAGCTCTGGTAGGTTGATACTCGCTTCCTTTACCTTCCCATCTCTGCACAATCTAGCCAATGCCGAGACGATGTCTTTCCTTGAGGCGCTGAGCTCTAGTTCAAAAACAATAGGAAATGCGTATTCTTGGCCGAAGTCGTTCCGTATGTGCACAAGATGCTGGACTATCTTCTCATCGAGATTTACGCTTTTGGCTCCAGGCATGGACATCATCCTTTTCTGCGCTTCGCCCTGACGTCGTCTATTCCGAGATGCCTGAATTCCTCAACGTATTTGTCTGCGGTCCCTTGAAGCTGCTGTGGAAGGAACGATTTTGCAGTTTTGATTGACTCTTCTGTAGATATAAGACCACAGGTAATTTGCAACTTCACGACCGCCTTCACCATTCTCTCTATGAATTTGCTATCCGCGGACTGCAGATACTCGGCAATGATTTTTTCGTCTGTGAAATGCGGATCCAGAAGAATGCGCATAGCAAGAAACTCGCTGCAAGCCACTCCTGGCCTAAATCGCCCGTTGCCAGGATAAAGCGCTTTCTCTTGCAAGCCCATAAAACGCCTTCTGACATCTGGTTCCTCTTCGCTCGAAAAAGCATAATTTTTCATATCGGTCAGAGCAATTCTGTTTGCATATACATAATCCCAGAAAAGATAGGTCTGGTGTGTTAGGTAGTACAAGATGACATCAACAAAAAGCTCTGGAGAGTCTATGTACTGAAGATAATCCCAGTGATTGAAGTCACGCGGCCCTGCTTCTATGATTCTGACGAGCGCTTCGCACACTGCCTCTTGCTGCCCTGCTCTGTGAAGTGTGTGGTACCCTTGGCTTGCCGCAGCTGCGAATAGTCGGGATAGTTCTGGCTTGTTTGGCAAGCTTGCAGGTATGCCGTCAGGCGCCTCTTTCAATATCGTATCAAGTTCAGCGCGATAGTACCTTTTGAAAAGCTCAAAGATTTTGCCTGCTGCAGTAGCAGGGTCGCACAAGTAAAGATTGAGTTGTGCTTCTACCCTCAAGCTTCTGTCGCCGAAATCGGGGCCTGCTCTTGTCAAAGAAGGCGATGCGTGTGGTTTGCTAGATGCTGACACCATAACACCTAAAAACAATCACATCGTTTTGGTATTTATACCTTCGTAAATCGAAAAGGGCCTCAGGCGGGAATCGGACCCGCTCCTGAAGGTCCACAGCCTTCCGTGCGGCCATTACACCACCGAGGCCATAAAAAGAGTTGCCCTTTTACGGCTATTATATTATTGGGTATGATTAAAAAGGCTTGTGATTCAAACTCTTGCTATGGCGAAGGCAAAATCCGGCAACGAAATACCGGCATGGATGGAGGCGCAGGCTCTCATGATAAAGTGCAAGAACGTCTGCATAGAAGAGGCTATCGACCTCCTTTACAAGGAAATAGGGGCCAAGCGAATGGCTATCAGCGGCACATTCATGCCGATGGAGCTCGAGAGGAGCGGTGAGATGGAGCAAGGATTGTTCCTGATAAGGCATCTTACCGACCAAAAGGAAAATCTTACAAGAAGCTTCTCAGACTACATCGCAAAAGAGGAATCCAACCCAAAGGCGCTTACTCCTGAAAAGCTGGCTAGGATCGAAGACGCAAAGAAGTTTATCGTAGCTGTGGAGAAAATAACCTCTCTCACAGATTACGGAAGGACATTCGCCGACTGGTTCGATAGCGCAAGCATGGAAGTCAATGAAAAAGATCCATCGTTAATACTCGCCAAGAGCTCAGGCGGACCAAAAACACACAGGACCGAAGCCCTGCGTTCGCTTGTGGGCAGCAAGCTATTCAAGGCAGAAGGCCTTTTCACTGCGGAGGAGAAGAAGCTGATGGTAAAGGCGCTCACGCTCTGTGGCGAATCGTCCAGAAAGTAAGATTTAAATATTATATAAAACACACTGATGCCGGATTTATATGACTAGATTAATGGGAGCAGCAAGAATGGCAAGAAGAATAGAGACGCCTTTTACATCTTACAGAGAGCTTACGGCGCCAATCGTGGAGCAACTCAGAGATATGCGACTAGGTGCAACAGCACTGGCGCTCGAGGGTGTTGCAGACGTGCTTGATTACGGATCAGTAGAAAAAGCATACAGGGCAGAGCTTGGAAGCAGAATAGACGTGCTGAGAGACCTTATCGCAAACCCCGAGGAGGTGCAAGCCGGAATAGAAGGCCGAAGGGATGGATGCATGCTGCTGGTTTCAGCTTTCTTGAATTCATTTACAGCGTACGCAGAAAGAAGGGCGAATTTCGAAGAGGGAGCAAGGGAGTTCATAAGGAAAGAGGGCGGTCTTGTTGTTTTTGTGGAGAAGCTCTTTGAGCAGAATTTCAACCTTCCGGAAGGACCGCGTTGATAAAAATTTCTTTTTATTTTCTTTTTACTTCGAGGACTTGGTTCGCCAATACTCGATTGTTTTCTTCAGGCCCTCTTCTAGCGTGTACTTCGGAGTCCAGCCTATGAGTTCCTTCGCCTTCCTGTTGTCTCCGATCAGCACCTTTGCGTCGAGAGGCCTTGGAGGAGTTGCATTCCAGTTGATTGATCCCTTGTAGCCAGTGAGCTTTGCAATTATCTCTGCAGTTTCCTTTGTGGTGTAGCCCTTGCCGGAGCACGCCTGAATGGCCTGGCCAATCGCCTTCTTGTTGCCGAGGGCCTTTAGATAAATGTCAACATGGTCGTCGACATAAACCCAGTCCCTCACTGCGGCAGGGTCGCCAAGGTTTACTGATTCTCCTTTGAGCATCTGCGTTATTGTCCTTTCTATGAAAAAGTGTGTGTTGTCTTTTCTTCCGTACGTGTTGAACGGCCTTACGAGGGTGTATGGGAAATCGTATGCGAGTCCCATGTACCTTAGATACATGTCGCATGCGGCCTTTGCAACCGCGTATGGGCTGTTCGGAGAAGGCATCGAATCTTCTGTGAGTATGTCGTTCTTAGTCTTCGCTGTCAGCCCATATGTCTCGCTTGTCGACGCAAAAAGGAACTGCTTGAAGTTCGGAACTTCTCTGTAGCAGGTCTCAGCAAGGTTTGTCGTTGCTATGTAGTCGACTTCTCCCACTTCGACATAGTGGTCGAAGCTGAAGCTTACAGGGCTTATCGCAGCTATGTGGAGAACATAGTCAGGAAGGACGTCCTTTATTATTCGCTTTATCGCGGAGTAATCGGTAAGGTTGGCATAGTGCATTACTGTGCTTCCCCTGTCTAGAGAATATCTTCCAGTTACATACCTCTGTAGCGCGTGTACCTCGTACTTCTCTTTGTTCTCCCCGGTCGAAAGCCGCTTGAGAAGTTCCTGCCCTATAAAGCCAGTCGCACCAGTCAACAATACTCTTTCCATGTTATCACTCCGAAATACATTTTCCAGGTATTTAATTCTTGCCTTTAACGCCTCTTTTCACAAGTCCGTGTATGCCAGACAATAGCAACAGCACTCCAAGGAAATTGAATATAACATAAAGCACACCCCCTGCCTTGAGTATGCCATTAGAGTTGTCGGCACCGAGTCTTGAAAAGCCGACCGCCACAAGAATGCTCCCTAAAAAGTACAGAGCATAACCGAGAAATGTGATCCCTATCCCTGCCAACGATAAATTGTTTGCTGCGGTGGATATCCCCGCTCCGGCGCTTGCGGAAAGTATACTTGCAGTTATCGCAGTGCCTATCAAGATGAGTACAACGCCGGGCATTTGCACTGTTGCGCCTTGTGCACCGATATTGTACCATGCTTTGCCAAGTTGCAGCGCCTTAAACCCTTTTCTCATGAAGAATAGGGCTATAACCGATAGAACCAAGCCCAACTGCGACGTGAAGGTTGTCAAGCTGTATGATCCGTATACGCTGAGACCGAACAGAAAACCGTACGCGCCAATAGTCAGGCTAGCGGCAGCGTTCAGGATTATTCCGATTAAATAAATTATTAGTGCAGTGTGCAAAAGAGTTATTCCGTTTTTATCTGCCATGATACTCACAATGAAAATGGGCCCGAAGGGAATCGAACCCCTGATCTTCACGTTGTCAACGTGACGTCTTACCATTCGACTACGAGCCCGTGCTAGATTGTTATCCTTAGACCATCTTTTGCTGCCTGAGAATTCTTAAATACTTCCTTTGCATCGCTTATGTGCTGCCCGTGAGCCTTGTACCTAGCGCTTATGTGGAATAGCACCAGCATCTTCACCCTCGCTTTTTTGGCTATGTGGGCCGCTTCCCTTGCGGTGGAGTGCGACCGCTCTTTCGCCCTTTCGTGGTGTTCGTGCGCGAAACTTGATTCGTGGATCAGAAGATCCGCGTCTTTCGCTGCGGTGACAGTCGCCTGCGTAGGCCTCGTGTCGGTTGCATAAACCATCTTCTTCCCTACTGTTTTCGTCGACACATCTGCAAGCTTTATCCTTTTTCCCTTCACCATGACATATCCTTTCTTTATAAGTTCCTGGAACATCACGCCCTTTATCCCGAGCCTGATGCACTTTTCCTTGATGAACTTCGGCCTGTCGTTCTCCTTAAGAACATATCCAACCGTAGGAACGCTGTGGCTTAGCTTGAACGCGCTGACTGTGAAATCCTTGCCCTTGTACACGGTTCCTGCGCCGATTCCTTCGATGACAATGGGATAGTCGATTATCGCCCTGTCAAATGTCAGAAGCGACAATATCATTTTCTCCTCTCCCTTTGGAACAAAGATTCGGAGCGGGGCTTGCCTTTTGCTGATCGCCAGAGTTCTTACAAGGCCGGCTATGCCGATCACATGGTCTCCGTGCGTGTGAGTTACGAATATCGCCCTGAGCTTCGAGAGATTGACGCCGAAGCGCATTGCCTGCATCTGGGTGCCTTCTCCGCAGTCGAAGAGCAGCATTTCTCCTTCGTGCTCCACAGAAACTGCAGGAAGCCCTCTATCCTTTGTAGGCATGGAGCCGCCAGTTCCCAAGAATACAATATTGAATGTCATCATTCCACCTCTACTGTGACTGTCTTATCTTTCAAGTCAACATTTAATACCTTTATTTTAGTGCGCTGTTGCAGCTCTTCTTTCGTCACCCTCTTGTTCTCTCTAGCGGCCTTGAGCATTTCGTTGAGGACTGCGATATTCTTGAAGAGCTTGTCTCCCATTTCCTTGTTCTTCGCTATCTCCGCATCTAGACTGTCTAGTATCTTTTGCTGCTTTGCTATGCTTGCGTTGATCTCCTCTATCAGCTTTTCGTGCGAAGTCTGCTCCTTTTTGGCCTCCATCGGGTTATCGTGGCAGAATATATCCAACATTTTCTGGAAAGATTCTGGGTGCTCTGCTACAAATCCCTCTTTTTTGTCGTCGAAAAATGAGTAGTCGACCGCTTTTCCTTCTTTGTTCCTGAATATTGTCGGCTTTAGAACGCGATCTTTGCTTGCAGGAGCCGTCGACTTCGGCGGCGGCATGTATTCCAGGCCTGGCTTTATGCTCCTGTCCTTGTATTCGTGTGCATCGTATGCAAGCGTTATCATTTTTTGCTCGTCTGTGATTATGAAATTGCCCTTTCCGAACATCTCCAGTATTATATTGACGTGCGATTCTCCCTTGTGCAGAGCAATGACCACAATTCTGTCGCCGTTTAATTGCGTAACGCTGTCTATCATGAATCCCTCTATTCTTTTTCTTGTCGCGACTGCGAAGTCTGTCGGCTTCTCCCTTGTCTCGACATAGTCGGTTCTGCCGATCGCACGCGAAAGTATTATCTGCAGGTTCGCCTGCTCCCCTTTTTTGCTTACCTTTAGCCTGAACCTTCCTTCGTCTATCTCGTAGAATCTGTCTATGTAGAATCCGGAAATGCCTGCGAGTTCGTCGACAAGGATGCCCAATTCCTGGCTGTTTATGCTGCGCATGTCACTTCAGCTTCTTCGCGCCCTCTTCCTTGAAGATCTCTGCGAACGCCTTGGCTTTCTTTGCCACCTCGCCCACGTCCCCCTCGAAAGCTGTGCCTATCTGCACAGCATCTGCGCCGCTTGCCAGCACTTCGCGAAGCTCTTTCGGAGTAGTGACTCCACCGGCTGCTATGAGCGGTATGTCTGTGACGGACCGCACTGCCTTTATCATCTCGTTAGGTATGTGGCCGGAGTTCTGCAGCTTCGGGTTTGACCCTGTGTCCATCAAAGTAAGTCTGTGTCCGAAATACTGGCCTGTCAGCGCAAGCGCAGCCGCGATTTTTGGCTTCTCCCTCGGGACAAGGTTTACGTCACCCACCCAGCCTGCTGTGCCTCCTGGATGTACAAGTATGTAGCTGGTCGGTATCGGCTCTATCCCCGCAGACCTGATTACTGGTGCTCCAAGCATCTGCGCCTGAACATGCCAGTATGGATTCCTCGAGTTGAGAAGCGACAAGAAGTATATTGCGTCTGCATTCTTCGTTATCGTTGCCATGTTTCCGGGGAATAGCACAAGAGGAACATCTATTATGTCCTTTATGCCCTTGCCGACTAGGTCAAGAAGCTCTCCCTGTGCACCGCTGCTGCCTCCCAGGCAAACTATGTCTGCTCCGCCGTCGACAGTCGCCTTCGCCGTTTTTATAGCGTCGTCGGGGCTGTCGTAGTCGACGGGGTCGATAAGGGAGAAGAACAATGCCCCTTTCGTTTGGAGCATCTCATTGATGTAAAGTTCAACTTTTCCTGTTTTCATAAAATCAACTTAGTGTAATCATTTCTCCATGTGCTTTGGCACATAGCTCTTGAGGAATTCCTCTGTCAGCTTCTTGCTTTCCGTGTCTATGTTGTGTTCCGGTATGAAGTTTAACTCTCTCTTTATTTTGTCTATGCTCAGAAGCCTGTCGCTGAGAAGGTACTCGAGCTCTGCCCTTCCTATGTTGAGACGCTTCGCCCCCAGCTTTGCAAGCACAGAAGGCACAGACTTCTGTGGTGGAGGAACATTGAGATCTGTCGCAGCCCTGTCGAACAGCTGCCTTAGGGTGTATGGCTGGCCGTCTGAAACTATGTAGATTTTGCCGACTGAAGTCTGGTTGTCAAGCGACATGATTATCGCCTTCGAGACGTCGTCTACGTGCACAAGCGTTATGTGGTTGTCGCCCTTTCCTACATAAGGAAGGTGTTGCTCTTTTATGTGCTTGAAAACTTTGTTGAACGATCTGACGTAATTAGGCCCATACATGTTCGCTGCCCTGAGTATTGTGTAGCGGAGGTTTGCGTGCGCATCGCCGAACGATTGCACAACTCTCTCTGCCATGAGCTTTGTCTCACCGTAGCCAGAAGATGGCCTTGTCTCAGAATCTTCTGTGAGTATCTCCCCTCTTCGCTTGTTTCCGTACACCGATATGCTGCTGAGGTAGATGAAACGTATCTGGTGCTCTGGCGGATTGCTGTCGATGCAAGCCCTCAGAACATTTTCTGTTCCTACCACGTTAACATTTATGAATCGGTCGTATGTGGCAGTGTCGTCGAGATCTGTAACTGCCGCAAGATGGAATACATTGTCGACTCCGGTGCATGCATCGTCGAGAACTTTCTTGTTTTCTGGCTGGCTTAGCGTTATGTCTGTCTTGTACGGAATGATCCCTCTCGGAAGCCGCTGAAGGATATCCATGCTGCTCACTCCAGGCCTTATGTAGATAAGCACTCGGACTTCATCCCCTCTTTCGAGAAGCTTGCTGACAAGCCTTACCCCTATGCCGGACGCTCCGCCGGTGACAAGATCGACCTGCTTCCTTGCCGGCAATGGCTTTTGTTTCTGCTTCGCTGCCTTTGGCTTCGCTATTTTCTTCTGGCCCTTCGCAGCGCCGCTTTTACTCTTCATCGATCTCATCTTTCTCTGCAAGCACCTTCTCTGCAAACCCTCTTATGTGCCCGTGCTTTATCGTCAGCTTGTTTATCACATAGTTGCCCCAGTCCTTTCCATACGGAGTGTAAACGCTCAGGCTCGCCTTCGTCTTAGCGAGCTTTTTCAGCCATCCCTTGCTGTAGCCTAGTGGCAGTTCAAATATTAAATGCTTTTTGTATTCCTTGCTGAAGCCTGCGATCTTCGCAATCGTCTTCTCATCGCTGTCGAGGACAACTACGTTCACCCCTGCCTGGAGGAGCTTGGCGGTGTTCGTTATGTAGCTGTTTAGCATCAGCTTGAAAGGGGTGTCTTTGCTTGATGTCTTGCCCTTCTTCTTGGACCTCTCTTCCTCGTTTTCAGTGGCTAGGTTCGGGTCCGGATAAGCGTATGTTGTCAATTTTACTGTGTCCTTCGGCTTGAAATACTTCCTTATGGTGCCGACCTCTATCGGATACCATACCGGAACTTCTATGCCGAGGTTCTGGTATGATTTCCTGTATGTCCTGTAGACGTCGAAAAGCTCCTGCATCCCTATGTCGCTCTCCGCCTCTATCCATACAGGGGTTCCGTTCTCCCTGGCCACTCCGATCAGGTCTGTCATGCATTTCTCGAATGTCTCGTTGTTGACCTTGTAGCCGAGCTGGCTTATTCTGACGGATACCGCGGCGTTGAGATGCAGCCTTGAGGTCTGCCTTGCTATCTGCACATATGTGTTTGCGTTGTACCTCGCCTTTGCCGGGTCGTTGACCCCGTTGTTGAGGAATGTTATCGTTGTCCTCATTCCGTTTATGTTGTTGCTCCTCGCCTCTTCAAGCACAGAGCTGAGAGTAGACCCGGCTATATGGCTCTTTACAAGCCGGAATATGACACCTTTTATGAACTTGTGCTCGTTGGCCAGATATGGCACCCTCTAGACGTTATTTATTCAAATTATATGGATTGGCAAGCTATAAAAAGGCGACAAAAAGCCTTATCTGTCACGTCTTTGGGCCAAAGCCAACCCTAAGCAGGGCGGCGGTCTTCGCGTCCAGGTCGGTCCTCAGCAGATTGGCCGATTTCTCCTGTTCTTCTGCTTCCTTCTCGAGGGTGATTCTCTCCTTTTTCATTGCTGCGAGCTTCGCCTCGATTTCGGCTACAAGCTTGGCGCTCTCGCCCTTCTGACGGATCTGCGCCTGCAACCCGCTTTGCTTCTTTTCCAGAAGCGACTTCGGCTCCTCGGACGCTACAAGATTAAACAGGCTCATAGTCTCTGCGCGATAGCTTCCCGCCATGCCTTCCGTCGACAGATTCGGCGATTTTCTTTTCAGGTTGTGCGCTGCCATCTTTGCGACGAGATCCTGCTGTTTTGTGACCTCGTCGTCGATCTCGCGCTGCCTCTTTTTAAGCGCGGCGGCCTCCTGCTCGTTTGCAGCCACGGCTTTGGCGATCTTGAGCCTTGACTGTGCATCGGCGAGCTGCTTCTGCGCAGACTCTCTTGGCCCCTGGGCCCTTGTTCCTTTAAGCTGTTTTATTGCATCGGATATTCCTTTTATCTCCGCCTCCAGGGTTTCTACGCCCTCGCCGCCGGTTTGGACTTTTTGTGCGGCAATCTCAGCGTCCTTGAGCGCGACGTCCTGCGATGTCCCATCGGATGCCTTCGCCAGTTCCTTGATCTTTTCCCGCGTCGAAGAAAGCTTTGCAGCTATCTCGGTTTCCATAAAGTCGTCGATTTCCTTGAGCCCAGTAGATACCTCTGCCTCGCTCACCGCCAATAGCTCTTTCGCTCTTTCGAGTGTTTTTTCCTGCGCTTCGTTTTCTTTCTTAAGTGCATCAAGCCTTGTTCTGTGGTCTTTTATCGACTGTTCTATCCCCTCAAGTTTGCTAGCCGCCTCCTCAATCTGCTGTTCCTTTATTGCCCGCTCTTGGACAGCTACATCAACGACTGCGGAAAGAAGCGAATAATAGTTGAACGTTTGCTGCAGAAGCTCTTCCTGCTTCAGCGCGGTCTCAAGCTGTATTTGGTTGGAGGTCGCCCATGCCTGGTCGAGTTTGCTTGCCAGATCTATGTATTTCTTGAACATCGTGTTGAATCTGCCTGTCGCCTCATCCATCTCCTTCCTGGCTGCCGCCACGCGAGCCGGGGTCACAGATTTCTCCCCTATCGCCTCTAGCGTCTGTCCGGTAGATTTGGCAAAAGCCTCGACCTTCGACTGCATTTCGTTTAGGTGCTGCCATGAAGTGGTGTCCATCGACCATTTGGAAAGCCATGCTTTCATTTGTTCGAAGTCTGCGCGCTCCTTCAGCTGGTCGGCATTGGATGCTTTGGCCTTTTCTTCGGCTGCCTTCTCTTTCTTTGTCCTTTTCTCGACGACATCGGCGAGTATTTTGTAATATGCTATGGTCTTCCGCAGGTGTGACTGCTCGGTGAGCATCGCCTTGAGCCGCACCTCGTTGTCGGCGAACCATTTGGCCATGTCTGGTACAGGCATGGCCTTGATCTCATTTAGCCTGGCCGAGAGCTTAACCAAAGCGGCATCGCGCTCTTTCCCTGCAATCCCCGCAGCGGCCGGATCGTCGGAAAGCTTCTCGAGGTCAGCGTGCAGCAGATTGTGCCCGTCTGCAGCCTTGTGCGTGCTGAGATAACCGTTGATCGAGTAGTCGTATCTGTCTGCCTCGTCCCACAATGGTTGGTTTATCTGATATGCAGCAAGTTCCTTCTGCAGTGCCTCGAATGCCAGTGCCGCTTTTTCTTTTTCCGTAGGGCCGGATTGCTTTTGCTGCTGCTTCGGCTGAGTCCCTGCAAGTTCGTGCTCTGCAGCGATGTTGTAGCTCTTCTTGAGCTGCTCGAGCTCTGCCCTTGCCCGCTGCAGATCCGCATAAAGCCTCTGCGCCGTGGCGGGATCCTTTGCCTCGTTTAACTGAATCGTGAATCCGGACACTGCACGCGATAGGAATTCCACCCTCTGGTGCACGCTTTCGAAATCCTCGTCTGCGCTCTGCTCGAAGAGCTGCTCGCGCGTAAGGTTCTGCTTTGCGAGTTCTGCCGCGACTGTGGCCTCTCTCACCACCGGCTCCATGTCTTTTGTGCAGAACCTATTCAGTTCCAAAAGCGTTGGCTCGATTATGTCGATGAGCGCGAATGCGTGCATGCCGAAATTCTCTTCTACAGACTGTTCGAACCTGCCGTACTGGGCAAGGACGAAATCCTCTTTAAGGTTTGAATATGACAGCGTCGCACAAAGATCGTGGAATGCCTGCTCGAGCTTTGCCTTGTCGCCCTTTGCTTTTTCCCTGCTGTCAAAGAAAACCTCAAAGGACCTGAGCGCTATGTAGTCCCTTTCCGCAGACCTTCCGACAAGAACTTGGTCTGCTTGTGGAGTGTCGCATTTTGAAAGCAGGTACTCGTCTAACTTCTGCGTCTTTTCGAACAGCCTTTGCACCGTAGACGCGGCATTGACCATTGCCGGGTTCCTGTGCTTCAGCTCTGCCAGCACATGTTCTGTGGCGTCAGCCGGCACACGGACGTCTATCCCTATTGCAGCCGTGAACTCATTAAAGGCATCTTCCTTCTGGTCTTTGTCCAGCCCTCCGGCTGAGAGCTTATTGTTCAATTCGCAGAACGGGACAAGCGAGTTTATCGCCGTCGCCAAGGTAGACAGGTCTAGCGGCTTTCGCTCCTTTTTCGGAACAGCCACAACATATCTCGGTATGCTACTCATGCCCATCACCTTGCGATGTTCCGTCGACAGACAGGTGCGCCGGCCAAGCCTGCTTTAGGCTTAGCAACGCTCGAGTGCAGATGCAAATAGCCCGCTTATGGGCCGGCTCCGCTTGCAAGTGGAGCCACCAATAGGCGCTGCGGTGCTTCTACCCTCAATCTGTTTATCGCTGCGACAACTGTGTCTGGGCTTATCGGCTTGCCGTTAGCCTCTTGTGTAGCCCTTACTGCTATCACCTCTGCGAGGCCGACCTGCTTTGTCTCTTCGACAATCTTGTTGTAAGCAGCTACTATCTCGTTCTCGTATATCATCCCAACGACGTCGGCTTCTGTCATGTTCGCAAAGCCCGCTTCCTGCATTATCTGCGAGAGCGTTGTTCCCTGCTGGAATCTCTGCATGTTTGCAGGGTTCTGCGACTGCTGGATTACGATAGGCTTTGCTGCCGCTTTTTGGCGCTGCTCCTGGTCGTCAGCTGCCTGCATTGCGTCTGCCTGCTGCTGCGCCTTTTTCTTTCCGCCGAATCCTTTTGGCCTTGGCGTCTTTGCTGCATTCTGGTCGGCAAGCTGCTTCCATACTCCTCCGTATTGGAGTCCGAGCTGCATTGCGCTTACCAAGTTCGGGGCAAGCGGTACCGGGACTATCCCCGCGCTCGGGTTGGCGTTGTTGCCTCCCTGCGGCGGGCTCCTCAGCATTCCTGCGGCTGTGCGTGCGGCGTTAGTTGCATCGACCGCCTTCTTTGCGGCGGCGACTGCGGTTTCTGCGTCTGTCTGCAGCTGCTTCGCCTCTGCCTCGGCCGTAGTGGCCTTCGCCCTGAGGTCGACTGCCGTGTCCTTGTCGTTCTTGGAGAAGTCCTTGACTATCGTCATTGTGGTGTCGAGCTTGTCCTTCAGGTCATCGAGCGCTACAACGGTCATGTTCGGGTTCCAAGCTACTGTTATCTTCTTCTCGTTTGGCTGTGCCGCCTTCAGCGCGCCGACTACCCTCTGCATGTGTGCATTGTGCACTGCCATGAGCCTGTCGTAGCCCTTCCTAATGTCCTGGGCATACGATGTCGCTATGAGCGCAGCGTCGCCGGCTTTCTGCGATGCCTTGCCCTTGTCTGTCGAGTCATCGGTTGCCTCCTTCAACAGCTTTGCCTTCTTTACAAGAGTGTCCTGCTGCGATGATGTGAGCGCCTGTCCTCCAGCCAACATTCCTTCGAGCGCAGTTATCTTCTTCTGCAGTGTCTCGAGCGCGACCTTTGCGTCGTCCGCCTCGTTCTTCGCCGTTGTTGCCGCGGTCTGGAGCTTCTGCGCTTCCGAGTCGGCTTCCTGTATTTTGGTGTTCATTACATTGAGCAGCTGCCTTACAAGCTCGGCCTGCTGGTCTATGGTTCTCACGTCCACTGCATCTTGCGGTGTCCTTGGAACGTCCAGGTCTACTGGCTTGCCGAGAGCTATCTTTATCAACTGCTTGAATGCGTCTACGCCAGTCTCTTCTACAAGCTGGACCGCTTCTGCTACGCCTGCCTTTGTTGCAAGATCTGCAGCATCTACCTTCTTCTTCCATGCATCTCCGAGCGCAGAGTTCGCCTTGAGCGCGAGCTGGTTCGCAGCCGCTACCTGGCTCTGGAGAGCCGTAGGCTCTGCCGAGTTAGGAGTCAGCAATACAAGGTACTGAGGCTCCGGTATGTTAGATGGAGGCCTCTGCTGGTTCTGTTGCTGCTGTTGCTGGTTGTTGTTCTGCTGCTGGTTCTGCTGTTGCTGGTTCTGTTGCTGATTGTTATTCTGCTGTTGCTGCTGCTGTTGGTTCTGTTGCTGATTCTGTGCAGGGAACAATGCCTGGTGTTGCTGGAAGTAATTATATAGCATCACAAGCCTATTTCTGCTTGTCTCATTCTTGAGCAGGTTTGGAAGATCCGTTTGAACATATGTGATTGCCCTGTTCTCGACAATCTGCTTTGTGGTTCCAGGAGTCTTTGCTGGATCGTCTGCCTCTCTGAGCACGCGAGCCAGATCTACTATCGACATGGCTATGAGCATGCTTTGCATAGACCTTCTGAGTGTAAACCAATCTGCCTTCTTTGTTGGAGCAGCGCCTGCAACTGGTTGAACCTGTGTGTATGTTATTGCCTGGTTCTTTAGCGTGTCTGCCCTTCTGTTCATCCAATATTCTTGGTAAGCTGTTCTCCATCCTCTGTACTGAGGAACTGCAGGAGAATTAAGTGTTCCGTGCCTTGCAGCATGGTGTTCGAGCGCTTTTTCTAGTCTGTAGTTAAGTGCTGCGAGCTGCTCTCTTCCCTGTGCTGCTTCGATTACATCGGTGTCAAAGTGCCATCCTGGGTACTTCGCATCAAGCATCTTGTGTGCCTTGTTCACCTGTGCGTCGAGATATCTGAAAGCTGCGTTCGGGTTTTGCTTATGCTTTGCTATAAATGTATCCTTGACCGTTTCAAGCCTTTTCTTTACCTCTTCAGGAACTGTGCCGTTTGTTGCCCATTCCTTAATTAGATTATCGAAATCTGCAAGCGCGTAGTCTAGCCCATTCTTTACAACAACAAGGCCAGAATCCGGGAATCTTGCGTCCCATGCTGAGGTCTTCTGTAGACCAGTGGCCGTGTCTGTTCCCTTAAGAACAGTGCTGTTAACTGCATACATACCAGTGTATGAAGTCGCCAAATTGCGGTACTCTTTTCCTGCTCTCCTGCTTGCGAATGACAATGACATTTTTACACCTATTGATTGTTACTATGACCCTGATTTTCCTAATATTTAAATCCTTTTAATTTTCTGAATTTTCTGATTGGTTTTTCGGATTTTTTAAATCCGTTTTGCATTCGACTCTCCTCTCGAATGCAGCACCCTGTATTGCTACCTTCTCATATTATCCTGATATTTAAACATTTCGGTTTAGCTAGCTTTGTATAAATAGCTGTCTATGAGGTCTACTTCTTATACATCTAAATTACTTTTTGTACAGATATTATATTGGTGTTTGAATGTTGCCGACATGGATACAGTTAGGTCAGTTGATTCAGGATTTTGGAATTGGAGTTATAGGCGGAGCTGTTGTTAGCTATAACATGAAAAATCAGAAGTACTGGGGATTCTTGATAGGTGGTCTTGTCGCCTTAGTGATAGGATTATTGATCCAAATTTACATTACATAGTTGGTTTAATTCCTAATTCATTAATGCTCTGAATCACGACGACAATATTGTGACACAACACCTTCAACAGCATTTCATTAATCTGTGCCGTTCTACTCTTACTTTTCAGCACGTCGTTGAATTTCGCCTTTATCATAAAGAAGGTCGTCTCGACATTGCTTCTTTTATGGTAGTGATTCATGAACTCCTCGTTGTAGAACTTGAAGTAGTAGAACATCTTTCGCCAAGTAGTGCTACCAAGGCCTTTCTGTGTGGAGTTGCTCTTGAAAGGTATGTATGGCATACCGCCGACCTGATGCACAGCTTCCATGTTATTCCTTGAAACGTAGGCTTTGTCAGCAGAGACCTCTTGTATCTCGAATCCATTGCTGTGCGTCGCATTCACAAGCGGTATGAACTGCGGATTGTCGGCACTATGGTTTTCTGTGCCTACTTCGACCGCCGTTATGATGTTGGTCTTCACACCGCACATGATATGGCACTTGATCCATTCATGCTCTTGCTTCGTCCTGTGAGTTTCCTTGCAATACTGGTTGAACCTCGTAGTCCTGAAACCACTGCTGTCTATTGCAAAGTCCTTTTCGATACTCTTCAATGGTAATGCTGATAGTTGCACAAGTCTAATCAGTATGGGCGTAAGGCTCTCCTTCTGCATGAACTGGCCTACTGCTGTGAAGCTGGGATTGTGAGCTACGAAGCCCTTCTCCTTAGCTATGCTCAAATCTGACATGAAACGCCTCAGCGAGAATTGAGTATAGACCTTCAAGCCCGAGGCGAACAACATATCCCTTATTGGTGTCTTAGGCCTTCCAAAGCTGTATGTTGGCTCTTCCACGCTCTCCGCTAAGTCCTTGAATAGCTCCATGAACCTGATCTTCTCCTCTTTCTGGCTCTTGTCGTAGGCTGGCCAGTCTTGCGTATACGTCTTCTTTATCGTTATCATTGTCTCATTGCCTTGATTGTCAAACCATCGCAGTACCTTGATTTCCACAGCATAAACGTGCTTGCAGGGCTGCTGTCGCACCTCGAAGTCAGGGCAGCTACATTTGAAGCCTTCGCCTGCTCTACTTACTGTGTATATCCCCTTACCTGACTGGCTCGGCACAAGCCACTTCTCGAAGCCCTTTCTTTCTATCTGGCAGGTCTTCGCAATCTGTTCTCCTTTCTGTTTTCTTGTGTTCATTTAGACACCTCTTCTATATAGAATATAGACGATTAAATATATATACCTTACTATATTCTAATTAGAATACCGAGGGGTTTATATATCTTTTCTAAGTAGAATATACTCGTGGGTTTATGCGACAAATAGGAACTTTCAGGGTTCGGGTTAGCAAGTCCTTCGACAAGAAGAAGTTAGTAGGCGGTGCGATCAAGAAGTATGAGTATGGGAGTGTAAGCCTAAGAAATCCCAAGTTGACTGAATTCATCGGGAAGGATGTGCTAATCAGGGTGTTCGTCGAGTAAGAGAAGCAAAAGTAATGCCATATAGAGAAAGGCCTAAAAAGTCTTGATATTAAGCATTATTGATTTAGATGTTGAATAAGATTACAAAAAAAGAGATACTTGATACGTTAAAAAGGCAGGGTTTCCAACATAAAAATGGTCATCTGAATTTCAGAAATCCTACAAAAGAGAGGCTTAGAAAACTTAATAGTATGGCTCGTAATCATATTATCTTGAAGAATAAAAAACTAATCGAAAAAAATGAAAAATCCTTATTATACGATTTCATAGCAGATGGATCTGATATTAATCCTTCAGAAATAGCTCCAAAATTAATTACTGTAAAGTCAGAAGAACAGTCCACACTATTCAGGTGGGTTAAACTTCATTGGTCAATACCGATTTCAGCAGGATATGGGAGACGTTTGAGATATTTGGTTATGGATAAAAACAACGACAAGTTAATAGGTATAATCGGCCTTGCAGATCCTGTTTATGCTTTAAAAGATAGGGATTCTTGCATTGGTTGGGATAATCAAACAAAGGCAACGAATTTAAAATGCCTAATGGATGGTTTTGTAATAGGGGCTGTACCTCCATATAATTCCGTTTTAGGTGGAAAGTTAGTTGCATCTTTGGTTGGATCAAAAAGGATCTACAATGATTTCAGAAATAAATATTTTGGTAGTAGGGCAATAATAAGTGGCAGAATATTCAAGAAAAATATTGCGGCAATAACTACAACATCTGCATACGGAAGAAGTTCTATGTATGATAGAATAAAAATACCTGGAGGAACTGAGTATATACATGCTGGTTGGACTGGAGGCTCGGGAGAATTCCAGTTCATGAATGGAATGTATGAAAAATTATATGATTCTGCTACAGCGCTTGAAGTGGGTGGTAAACGAAAAGAATGGGGTACTGGAATTAGAAATAGGAGGGTCGCTGTCAAGGGTGTACTAAAAGATTTAGGTCTTTCACAAGATTTATTGTATCACGGCATTAAGAGAGAAATTTTTATTATACCATTTGGGAATAATTGGAAAGAATATATTTTGGGTCAAGATAAAAGACTTAGGTTATTCAAAAAGAATGGCGTTGATGATATTTCTGAATATATCATAAATAGGTGGATAATTAAAAGGGTAGAAAGAGATCAGAGCTATCTTTCCTTCAAAAAAGAACAATATTCTTTATTGAACTAAAATTATTTGAAGTTTACAGTTAAGAAATCTCCAAATAGATCTAATGCATCAAAGAACAGGGGTGCTTCTGCAAAAGATAATGGAGAAATTGGCCCTTTCGCCATAAATTGCCATTTTGGTTTATCATTTAGGAAGGTCTGTGGATCTCTGAATGATTGGTATAAACCCATTACTTCTTCTTGGCCGCCTATTAACTCACGCAATGCATTCCTTTCCAAACCCCACGCCAAACCAAAACCAAATATTTGTACTCTAAGTTGATCTATTATATCCCTTGATAAACTTGATAAAGTCTGACTTATAAACATCCAACCCAAACCATATTTCCTTGTAGTTCTAACTGCATCTATGAGTGTCTGTTTTACTAATTCAAATTCTGCTTCTTCCGTTCTTTCTCTTTGAGCAAGCCTATGTGCTTCATCAATTATAACAAGACTATTTAGAAGTTTTTTACTCTTGTAATAATCCTCTGCGGCTTGTGTTAGTTTTTCAAGAACCCTGTTTATTATTAATGCTTGTATTCTTTCATCCCACAGTACTCCTTCAGGCGCTCCTTCCTTAGATAAATCAACCACCACGATTGGCATTGGCCCCGTTGTGTCCAAAAATTCCTCATTAATCAGTTTATTTACTGTTATTGCAGTATTACCGACACCTCTTTCTTCCCACGTAAATAACTTAGCTACACGAACCCAGCGTTCATAGTATGACTCAAAAGCCCCTTCAGCATCAAGAGCCTCTTTGTACTCCTTCGCATAACTTTTGCTATATACACGTCCTAAGTAGGTTTCGTTGCTGAAGATTTTATCCCAGATAATTTTAAATTGTTCTTTCTTGTACATATGGAATAAATCAACTTGCTTACTTACCATTAAGGGTCTCAAATACTCCCACATTATGTCTCCAGCTTTTATTCTGTATTCTTCACTTCTAACCAATCCTTCCCAGAAATTAGAGCGGGCAAGAATATCTCTAAAGAGGGTTGGACTATCAAGAACTACATTTTTGATATGGAAAATCTTCACGGGTTTACCAATCTTGGCTAATAGCGTCTTTATTTTAGAATCTTCTCCTCCTAAGTCTAAGGAAAATTGTGATTGAGGGTCTAATATTAGGATAGACATCTCTTTGTGTTTTGCGTATCCCAGCATCATCATTTCAGCGAGCCTTGATTTACCTGAACCAGTCTTACCAAATATTCCTATATGATAGGCCTCTCCTGCACCACCGGTTTCAACGGAACCAAAATTATTCAGCCACATCGGCATTCTGATATTTGTACCATAAACCTTCCCTAAATAAAATAATTTATTTTTATAATCTAAAAATAACCTATCCATTATGGTTTCATCAATTAGCTTTACATTGGTGCCAGTTGATGGAACAGTTCCAAGCATACTTTGACCTATTTTATCGTTGTTTACAGAGAAAACGGCACTTGTCATCATATCAGCCACATGTACATCCTGTTTCTCTGTAATTGGAGGTACACTACCTCTCTGCCTTATAAGGCCCCTCATTGTAGGGTCTTCGGCCCAAACATTTCTCATGCTTACTTCCACAATTTGGCCCAGAGCAAAATTGTCAGCATTTTCCTGTTGATAACCAAATATACATAGATTACCAACCAATTTTTTGTTCATTGCGGTTTCTAATACATCAACAGTTATATTAGCTGTTGATGAAGGTGAACCAATAACACCTATCCTTTCACCGTTATCAACAGTTTTTTTAATTTCGTCGGTCATTTTCATCCCCATTCTGTTCTATAACCATGAGTTGCGAGAGATACATCTCCAATGTCTCCTTTCCATGTCTCAGCCAATTCTTGAGTTGCTGATCGTCTTATTGCTGGAAGTGCGGTTGATAAATGCTTTACCATTCTATCTGCAAGGTACAACGGATACGGTTCCATTATTGAAGGGCTCACACATTGAATTTGTAAAGCCTTAAACAGTATAGATAATCGGCCCTTGTTATTTGCAACAGATTCAGGCACTTCTAACCTTATTACTGGCATGAATGCGGAAGGCCTATAATAAAATATTCTAATTTTTGGGAAAAGGATCGTCGTAATCTCAGTTATTAGTGATTTGATCTGCTCTGAATTCGATATCCCAGATGGTACCTTAATATGTACTTCGCTTGTTAGTTCTAATGGACCAATGTATTCGTTGGCCTTTAGAACAAAATTAAGCAGACTTCTATCCTCATAATTTTGCATTCCTAATTTTTGGCAAACTTCATTCTTTGTTGTATATTTAGGCAGAGCAACAAATATCTTGTCTGTCCTCACGGAAGCCAAGATGGTTTTGTATGCATTTAAACAATCTAAAAATGAAGGGAATCTTATTTTATCTTCATTTTCTGCAGCTTTACCATTGACGAATATATCTTTTAAGTTGTCAGGGGCATCGTTAAAAGCTACCGTTGCATTATTTAGGAATATACCATATGTTAGTAAAGACCCGTCTAAAAAGACTACGTCGTGCGGTGCATGAACTGCTAACTGTAGTTCTATGTTTACTGACATACCCCTAAGTATTTGTGAGGTTGCTTCATTGTGAGAGACCAAATCAATGTGTGAAAAAAAGCGTGGTTTTGGCCAATATCTTTTTTCTGGGCCTGGAGGTGTTAGGCCTTCCACTGCAACACCAGCCACACAAGCAAAATCAGTAGAAACCAACCTTTCCACAGCATATGCTCCATCAACACCTGATGAAGTTGGATATATTGCAGGCGTAGGTAAATCTGTTATATTATGCAACATATGCGCCTCATTCAGTGTTTTAATTATAGCATCTTTTTGTTCATAAATTTTACCAAATTGAGTAGTCATCGCAGTACTTATTTGCTTTGATCTTTGCAACATTTCCTCTACTAATCCCTCTGGTAAATCCTCAAAAGGAAACTCGATAGGAGCCATAATAACCTATAACATTTACTTATTATATAAAACTATCGAAGAAACGACTTTTTATACAACCTTCCGACTTCTTGTACAAACGTGAGTTTTTATACAAAGCCGGTTTAGCTATTAAAGAGTTCCCACATATTTCGGCTTTTTGCTAGGGGAAAAGGAAAAGAATTAAAAAATAAAAAGAGCGGTTATACCTTCAATTCTTTCGCGTTGATCTTTTTTATGATGACACGAGGGTCTTCATTCTCGCATTTCACGCCCATGCTCTTGCAAGTTCCGAGAACCTGCTTGACCCGGTCGGCCATGTCCTTGCCGTAGATCGTTGCCTCTTTCGACTTCGCGATCTTCTTGATCTGCTCGATGGAAAGGTTTCCGATGACTTCGTCTTTGGTCTTTGCTCCGGAAGCTGCGCCAAGTTCTTTGAGAATCAGTGCGCTTGTCGGCGGTGCGCCAACTTCTACCCGGAATTCCTTTGTGTCTGGATTAACGAAAACCTTTACAGGGATTTTTATTCCTGCGAATGCTTTTGTCTTGTTGTTTATCTCTGCGATTATGTTGTTGACTGGGACTCCGAGCGGACCAAGAGCCGGTCCGAATGGCGGACCTCCAGTTGCTGCCCCTCCTTCGATGAGTCCCGATATCATTACTTCTGCCATGTCTACACCTTGATTAATTATTCTGCTTTCTCAGCTTTCTGAATCACTTTCGCCGTGTTCATTTTGGTCGTGATAGGAATCGGAACGACTACGTCCATGAGTTCGACGGTGATGTCGCTCTTGAGGTCGTCAACCTTGAGGACCTTCGCCTTGTATCCCTTGAACGGACCAGTCGTGAATTCGACAGTGTCGCCCTTCTCTATGTCCTGGGCGAATGTCTTGACCTGGACCAGCTTGTTTATCTCGTCATCGCTGAGGGATTTTCCAAGCATGCCCTTGACATTGTGCTCTTTTGTTATGAATTGTCGGCAGGAGAGCTCGTCTTCTGCTTCTATTATGATATAGCCGCGCATTCCTTCGATCACAATTACGGAGTAGATCGGAAGGTCTACCTTAGATGCTTTGTTCTGCAGCATATTTGCTGCGATTCTCTCTTGACCTGATGTGACCTTTACAACGAAGTACACTATACCACTTTAAATAATATCTTTCCGTTATTGTTCCGTTGTTCTATGCAATACTTAAAGGTTCGCAAAGAGCTTGCCGAACAGGCAAAAAGGAAATTGGTGCGTGAATCTCTCCTCGACAAACACGCAGCGATAGAACATAGCGACAGCTATGTGTTGTTTCCAATGCAAGATATTAGTAGGGCAACAATTAAAAAGCTTTTTGGAAGGGGCGCCGATGTCATAGAAAGAGCAGGAAAGGAGACTTCGAAGAAAAACCCGAATTACAGAGAGAGTTTGAGGGACATTCTGACAAATGGGGAATACGAAGAGATGGTCAAGGGATACGACCTGCTGGGAAACATTGCGATAATTGATGTGCCGGAAAGCCTGATGAAAAAGGAGAAGAGAATCGCGAGAGTGATAATGCAGATACATTCGCACGTCAAAACGGTGGTTGCAAAGGAGGGGGCAGTGTCAGGAAAGTTCAGAACAAGGAAATTCAGGATCGTTGCGGGAGAAAAGAACTACATCGCGATGTACAAAGAGAACGGATGCACATTCAGGTTCGACGTCAGAAAGACGTTCTTCTCAAACAGACTGGGACACGAGCGAATGAGGATTGTGAATCTGTCGAAGAAAAAAGAGGACGTTGCGGTGCTGTTTGGGGGAATCGGACCTTTTACCATTGAGATAGCCAAGGCGAACCCGAAAGCGAGTGTTGTAAACGTTGAGCTGAATCCGTACGCACACAAGCTTGCTCTAGAAAACATAAAACTCAACAAAGTGAAGAATGCAACTGCAGTGAAAAAGGACGTCAAAGCGTTCGCGAAAGGAAAGCACAAAAACTTTGACAGGATAATCGTGCCAATGCCGACTACAAGCCTTGAGTACCTAGACTCGATACGCTCAATCGCAAAGAAAAGGGCCTTGGTGCATCTCTATGTCTTCGCACATCTCGACGAGGGGTTAAATCTGATAAAAAAGAGGCTTTCGGACCATGCAAAAGATAGCGGTTACAAAATAAAAATTGTCAACACAAGAATCGCGAGGCCGTATTCTGCGAAAGGCGCAGAGTTTGTCGTCGATTATGAGTTGAGAAGGTAGTCAGTCTCTATACTCGTTCATTACCTGCGTTACTCTGCCGTATGCCTGCTCCACCGACGTTATCCCAAGCATTTTCAGGAAACGCCTTCCTGTCTCTGTGTCGTAGTCGATGCCGTTGTCCATGCCAGACAGAAGCAAGACCACCTTTTCCCTCTTGTCCTCTCCGCCCTTGTCTGCATCCATCATCACGTAGAACATCATTCCTGTGTTTAGAAGAGTGGTGTTTATGTTGCCCGCTATGAAGTTGGCGTACGCTATGGATGAAATTCCTAGTTTTCTCAGGGTTTCGACATCGTGCTTTCCCTCTACGATGACTATGCCGTGTTCCAGCTTCTCGAGAATGCCCTGAAGCGCTCGTTTCTTGAGCCTCTCGAGGGTGCCACCCTTCATGCCAGTCGCCTATATCAAATAAATACTTTTGCTATTATATATCTATCGTTTACAGGCGACTAACAGGGTAAATATGGCGACCCCTACGACGACAACGGACACGCTGACAGTGCCGGCACTCAGCCAGAGCCAGGAAGGGCGCCAGCTTAGCATGGAGGAATTCGTAAAGGAGGCCACATGGAGAGAGCTTCTAGTCGAGCTTGTCGAGACAAACCAGCTAGATCCATGGAACATAGACATACAGAAGGTTGTCGACGGCTATATCGATGCTGTGAAGCGCATGAAGGTGCTGGATCTTCACGTTCCTGCAAACATAATCCTTGCAGCTTCCATACTGCTTAGATTGAAGAGCGACACTCTCAATGTATTCGAGATCCCTGAGCCAGAAGAGGTCTACGAGCCGACTGCGCCGAGGGTAATTCCGGAGGTTCCTCCGCTGATTCCAAGGCTGAGGATGCAACCTAACAAGAGGGTCACTCTCACTGAACTCATGGTCGCTCTTGACGACGCAATTAAGCTTAAGCAGAAGAGAGAGCTTCTCATAAAGGAGCACAACATACCGATGCAGTTCACGATCAACAAAGAGGACATTGACCAGAAGATAGAGCACGTCCTCGAGATGGTGAAGGGAAACCTAGACAAAGAAGGAATCACGACATTCGCAAACCTTGCAAATACCTTCAGCAACACAGAAAGCATTCTACTCGATCTCTTTATACCGCTCCTGTTCCTTGCCCACAAGGACAGAATAGCAATAGCGCAGGAGCGATTCTTCGACGAGATTTTCATAAGGGTATCCGGTAATTGAATGGAAGGTCTTCAGAGCATCGACTACAAAAGGCTTGTTGAAGCTGCGCTGTTCGTTTCAGGAAAGGCGATGAGCGCGTCTGAGATTTCACAGGCGATAGGAGTGGCTTCCGTGGGAGCAGTCACAACAATGCTTACAGAGCTTACAAACGATTACGAGAAGAACCAGAGTTCGTTGGGAGTCTTCAAAATCGGCGACAAATACATACTAAGCGTGAAGGAACCATACGCAAGCAGGGTCAGTTCGCTCGCAGGGACTCCAGAGCTCACAAAAGGAGCAATGAGAATACTGGCGTTTGTCAGCAAGAACGAACCTGTGCTACAGAGCGCTGTCGTCAAGACATTCGGAAGCGCGACATACGATTACCTCAAGGAACTGAAGGAAAAGGACTTCATAACGGCAAAGGCAAGCGGCCGCACAAAGAAGCTCGAGACAACCCTCAAGTTCAAGGAGTACTTCAATTTCTGATTAACCGTATGTAGGATTGTCCTCTTCTACCCCTTGTTCTTTGTTCACATAAAGAGCTGCAACGAAAAAGTATGAAGACAGTCTGTTGAGATAAGCCTTCATGCTCTCGCTGATCTTCGCCTCTGATGAAAATGCGATTACAGATCGTTCTGCTCTTCTTGCAACAGACCGCGCGAGGTGGAGGTTTGATGCACCGGCTGTACCTCCCGGAAGCACGAACTTCTTGAGTGGAGGAAGTTTCGCCGATATCGAGTCGATTGAGCTTTCGAGCTCTCTGATGTCTTCCTTTGACAAAGAGAATTCAGGCTTTATGCCGCCTTCTACAGACGACGAGAGCTCTGCTCCGATTTTGAACAGCTTGTCTTGGATTACTTTGAGCCCTCTAGACACGTGTTCATCAGTAAGGTTTGCCAGCGCAACTCCGATCACGCTGTTGAGCTCGTCCACATCGCCAAGGGCGCAGGCTAGCTTGCTGTCCTTGTTCATCCTCGCACTTCCCATTGTGCCAGTAGAACCGTCGTCCCCTCTTCCAGTATAAAACTTCGACATACAATATATTTGAACGACAGAGAGTATTTTAATCTAATCGGCATATCTTAATTCGCGGGCCCGTAGTCGAATGGTAAGACGTTCCCTTCACACGGGAAAGACCAGGGGTTCGATTCCCTTCGGGCCCATTATGGATTTTTGATGTTCTCTTTTCTGCATTGACTCAAAAGGTCTTTATCGAACGTGAAGAGTGGAAGTCCTCCAGTCCTTGCAACAGAAAGAACTAGTTTGTCATTAAATCTCCTAAATGAAACACTGTGAGATGCAATCAAGTTTGCTGCCCCCTCGATATTAGCAGCAGTGACCGGTGCTATCTCAGTCCCTTCATCACTTAATATCTCTTCCAGTTTTTTTCTTATGATTTCTTCTTTGACGTCTAACTGTTTTAGCACGTGGACTAGTTCTTCAATGACTACGCTAGGTATGACACGATGTTCTATCTTATTGAAAGTGGACACTGCCTCGGCGTGATGTTCTGAATCCTCGATCATCTCGTATACCAAAGCGTTCGTGTCTATTACGCACTCCATTTTACCCCCTCACTCCAGCCCTTCTCAATTGCACGTTCGAGCTCTTTCTCATTTAGTTTTCTACCGAGTTTGATCGTGACTCTCTTAACTTTCGACGTTTTTGCCATGGTTCCTGCCTGTCTAAGCTTTCTGTTTATCAGCACAGATAGCTTTCTAGTGCTGCCGTACTCTCTTATCGCCTCGTTGATAAGCTCTTTGTAAAGCTGGTTGTCCAGCATTATTGTTGTTTTGACCATGAATATATTATACCATATAGATATATAAATACTTTACGGTTATATGGTATATATCTCATCTAGGCATCGCCATATAGTAGGTGCTTCCACCGGCATCGGAGAATATTTCGGTGTTATTGAATATGCTTATCGACATTCCGTCTGCTACTGCAGTTGTGTTTATCAAAGTAGAATTCACTTGCGAACCACGCAGCATTGCCTGCATCGACTCAATTCTTGCCAGTTGTGCATAGTTTGTAGTGACGTTATTCAGTGCAGACGCATTTGAAATTAGATTAGAAAAGCTTGATACTACCATCAACGAGAAAAATGTAGTCACCATCAACAGGATGCCGAAGAAGCCCATTCAACCACTGCAAAAGTATAGGCACGCCACGGAATAAGTTTTGTTTATGGCTATTGGCGTGCAGACTGTTTGCGAATTCTTGCACAATGACAACAGTCCAGAAGATTCGCTCCTGTTTCCGACAGTAATCTGGGAGTAGCTCAAGCCGTATGCTTGATCCAGTTCAGAGAATATGCCGGAAGAACATCCGTAGGTCAGGTTTGCAAGGCAACCAGCAACAGTTGAATTCAAATTCACAATAGCGGGAAAGTCGAACACGAGATTAGAAGATTCTATGCTCGAGTATGTCTTTCCTGGATTTGTTGTCGCTGATAGACCTGCGATAGCTGAGCCTGCAACGGCCAGAAGCACGATTGATGCAAAAGATTCCATGAGCGCAAACTGGGCCTTCACGTAATCACTTTATGTTTATCACTGAGCCAAGATACGGAACAGACTGGTTTGCCGTAGAGTTGTCTATTGCGACGTCAATTGTGTATTCGAATGGGGTTGCCGGCTTGCAGACAAACGAAAGGCCGCTTATGCTGCATCCGTTGCTCACCGCTTTGGCGTTGACCAATCCTTCCTCTGATTGATTTGCGAAGGCGATTCCTGACATCACATACTGAAAGGTCTGGCCAGACACTCCGCTGTTGTTGTAGAGCTTGAGCGTGCTCTCGAGCTGCGACACGTTTGTAGAATATCTGCTGTAGTTGCTTAGCGGGACTATGGTTGTGCCCTGAGAACTCTGCAATACTGCATATGTGTAGTACGGATACGGAGCTATTGGCTGGAAGAAAACGCCGTTCGAGCTAGCAGAACCTGTCACAGAGCCGCTTTTGAACAGCGACGAAGACTCGTTAGCGCTCGAAAGGTTCGCGGTGTACAGCGACGATGAATTCCGCAGGTATAATGTTGTATTGAAGTGTGCACTGTCGTTGGTGCCTATGCCAATCTCGTTAGTTCCTGTTGCTCCAGGATAAATGCAGTAATATCTATCGTAGGTTCCTCTCCACCAATTGCACGATCCATCGCCGACAACAAAGCCCCATGCATTGTAGGAGCCGCATTGGCCGTCGACACCTTCTCTGTTGCCCCAGAAGTCGTACCAAGCGCAGTGATTAAGCGTGGAAAACCTGTCTATTCCGGCTGGCTTCTGGAGGGGATATATTATGCTCTCGTTGTTCCGCACCAGCTTGACGTTGAACTCTGCTGTGCCGTTTGTCCCACCGCTTCCTGAAAGCGCCGCAAAGCTCTGCAGCGTGACGCTTTTGTCGACTGTGGAATTCTGCGACACGAACTCTGCTGTGATGTTGATACTTACTGGACCAACCTTTGATGGAAGCGCAGAGAATGAGAGCACATCGATTGGAGAATAGTTAAGAGTGCCATACTGAGAAGGCAATATTGTCGTGCCCGATGTCGCAGTGACCTTTGCAACTTTGTAGTCCGAGGGATATGACAACAGAACTTCGAAGTTATTGCTTTTGTTGATGAGTATCTGGCTTGGGATGGATCCGTAAAGGTAAATTCCTCCTGAAGCTACTGACGAGGTGTTGCTTTGGGGGTTTATTGCAGTGTAGTTGTCCAACGCAGAGTACTCCGACTTCTGGCTGTGGTTGAATGATATATACAATCCGAGCACAGCTACGCAGAAGATTGCGACTCCTGACAGTATCGCAAGAAATTCGATGCTACTTTGCAGTTTCATTTCCATACACCTCTAATCGATAGATAGTCCTATTGAGCACGACGAGCCTCGAGAGCAGCAATGTGCCGTTGTAAGCCGTGAATACAGAAGAAGCAGGCAGAAGAGCATAATGGTTCCCTATTGAATTGTTCAGAAGGCTCTCTAACTGGTGCACACCTAGGTTTGCGCTCTCTGAAGACGACACCACATCTTGGACCCTTGAGTTGACAGACACAATTTTGCTCTCTGAAAGATACGAAGACGCGAGCGAGGAATAAGAAAGCGATGAAGTGATCAGGAATATCGAGAATGGCACCGAATAAGCCAATAGTGCAATCATAAGCTCCATGCTTGCCATCTGAGCCTTCAATGCCCCACCACAAATATTCCGTACTGGCCTGCGAACGCAACGCTGTTGTTCAGATCGTTCGCAGCAGCGCCTATTCCATTCGACAAATTTGTTCTTGCCTGGAAGGCCCTAGACGAGTACGCGCTTCCTGCCCAGAGCAGCATCGCGGCAAGAGAGGATGCGATTGCAAGCATCACCAACGTCTCGAACACTATCTGCGCTTTCAAATGAACACGAGCTTTTACTTAAGTAAATGAATTTATACTTAAATAAATATTTAAAGCTATCGCATAGAGAAATAGAAATGCCGGTTTGTTGTTACCAAGAACTCGACTTAGCGAGAATGTGTGATTGTGTATTCCGTAGTTGTACCAGTCACGCCATCCACTACCTTTTCAGTGTGCCTGATAACTTTCATGTTTTTTGGGAGCTTAAAGTTACGGAGGTATGCGAGAATGCCGCTCTTGAGCATTTTTCTCAGATCTTCCCTTGATCCGATTATATGTCTAGTCATCTCATCACTTTGGTTCTGGCAATCCATACTGGTCAGATAGCTTATTGAACTCTTCTGCCAAGCTAGACAATATGCCTTGCCACGATACTAATGGGGAGTGCTCATTTAAATTAGTTAGCGTGTGGGACATCAAATCAGTCCTAAGCCCCTTGCCACTATCGCCTTCAATTTCGCCGGCTGCGTAAACGAAAATTAGAGCATAGCCGTTGTCACCAATCTTCTCCTTTAAAAACTTGTCAAGCTCGGCATAGATTTTATCCCGTTTTTCCATAGGTATGTTCACGGCCATTCTCCCACCTTATTGGATATATAATTTTTACTTAAGTAAACATATTTATACTTAAATAAATACTTAAAGCTATCGTAAAAGGAATAGAAATGCCACAGGCCGGATTTGAACCAGCAATCTTCCCGTCTTCAGCGGGACGCTTACCCAGGTTAAGCTACTGTGGCACGAATGCAGATAGCTAATGAAGTGAAAACTATTTAATGGATTATGCTCTCCTGCAAAAGAGGTTATAAACCCTGCCGACACATTCCATACCATGAATCCTTCGTGGAGCGAGCTGAGCCCATATGACAGGCTTGTCGACACCTCGCAGATTGAGCCCAGATCCTACCAGATCAACATCATAAAGAGCGTGTACACCGGAAAGAATACGCTTGTAGTGCTGCCTACAGGCTTGGGAAAAACGCTCATAGCCATTTTTGCGATGGCGGCTGTCCTCCACAACGGAAAGAAGGCAATAATCCTTGCTCCAACAAAGCCCCTCAGCGAACAGCACCACAAGTCGCTCGAGGCTCTCCTAAAGGTGGAGAAAGAGCGCATGCCGCTTCTCACAGGAACAACAAGCGCTTCAAAAAGGAAGGAGATAGAAGACAATGCAAAGGTAATCGCTGCTACTCCGCAGACAATATCAAACGACATAAAAGCAGGAAGATTGAATTTGGACGATGTGGGAATCGTCATCTTTGACGAATGCCATAGAGCGGCAGGAAAATATGCATACACCCACATAGCTGACGAATGCAAAACACGAGGAATCCAGCTGCTAGGCCTGACTGCATCGCCAGGAAGCAAGCGCGAGAAGATAAACGAGCTTGTGCAGATCCTTGGAATAGAGAACATAGAGATAAGGATATCGTCTGATCCTGATGTCGAGCCCTACGTGATGGGGAAGGCGATAAAGACATACTACGTCGACAAAACTCCAGAGATAAACGAAGTGGCTAACCATCTGAGACCGGTAATAGAAGAGCATCTGGGAAAGCTCTACCACAAAGGGCTTAGCTACTCCAACAACTTCGAGACCCTTCCGAAAGGCCGTCTTCTAGAAATAGGCGACAACATAAAGAGGATACAGGCTCCAAGCTACAAGTTCTCGGCGATGAACAGCTACGTCTACGTGCTCGATCTGGTCCACGCATACGACCTTGTCACCTGCGAAGGGCTCTACCCATTCGTCAGCTACATAGAGTCGCTGAAGAACAGGGACACGAAGAGCAGGGCGGTGCAGGGCATACTTGCGAATCCTAATGTCGTGCTGGCGAACAAAGTGGCGATGGATGCGCTTGCGCAGGGATTCGAGCATCCGAAGATGTTCCAGATAGTCAACACGATAAAGAAAGAGTATCCGAGCAACAGCATGATAATATTCGCGCAGTACAGATCGACGATAAAGAAGCTCACAGATCTTCTGAACCACAACGGAATCAGTGCACACTCTTTCGTAGGAAAAAAGGACGGAGTTACGCAGGCGAGCCAGCAGCAAGTGATCCAGGACTTCAGGGACAAGAAGTTCAGGGCGCTAGTCGCAACATCGATTGCAGAAGAAGGACTCGACATACCTAGCGTTGACGTGGTAATGTTCTACGAACCTGTGGCTAGCGAGATAAGAAACATCCAAAGGAAGGGCAGAGCAGGGCGAATCAGTTTCGGCGAAGTGCTGATCTTCGTTACAAAGGCTACGAAAGACGAAACCTATCTCATGATAGGAAGAGCGAAGGAGAAAAGGATGAGAGAGCTTGTGCTGAAGATCCAGTCGACGCTAGCTTACAAGGACACAAACGACCATGGAAAGCAGAGCACGCTCTGACAGCAAGACTTAAATCAATTAATTGCTCTACAGTATCGCGACCTCAATGACACGATATAACAAAGGAGCCAGGGCAGAACGCGAACTCCTCAACTATTTGTACAGCATAGGCTACTCTGTAATGAGAAGCGCAGGCTCAGGGGTCAACCCGACAAGCCCTCCAGACATAGTCGCGTTCAAGGGCAAAAAGGGAATGGCGTTCGAGTCAAAGGCGTGGGACAATGGAAGCCTTTCCATCGACCATGAGAAGTACAACGCCCTCTGCGCTTGGCGAGACAACAGCGGAATGGACACTTACATGGCTTGGAGAATGCCTGGAGGCGCTTGGTATTTCATCGCAATGGCTGAGATGAACAAAACAGAAAAGAACTACACGGTAACGAAGAAAAATGCAATAAAAATAGGAAGAAAGCTGGAGCACATCGTCGGCTCCAGTTCAAAACCAATTGAGGTTTAATCAAACAGTTCCTCTACGATCTTATCCTCAAACCTCTGCCCGTTCTCTATGAACCATATGTGGCTTATCGGACTCGATTCGTCTACGCCGTCTTTCATTATTGCGGCTACCCTCTTGCTCTTTCCTTCTCCGAAGGTGAGGCCCTTCTGGCTTTGAAGCAGAGTCGTCGTTGGTTTTCCGTACTTCGACAATGTTCTGGCAAGGCCTACGAGCTGCTCCTCCGTTGTTATGATTGCTCCTTCTATAGGCTTTGCTGATAATGTCACTATCGGCCCAACATTTGAATCTCCCTGTGGTATTGCAACAGACTTTCCAGTTTCAACATCTACTAAACAGGCCACTGCACCGTTCTCAGCAACAACCACATTGACTCTCTTGCCGCCTACAATGCCCGGAACTACCTTCAACGGCTTTGACTCTGTTCTTACCAATGCTTCTGGGCTGCGTGTCTGCCTTGTGCTATCTCTAGTTACTGTCATCTCATTCACTGCAAAACGTTTCATTTTAGGAAATATATAAGCCTTCCTATATCCTAGTGTCAAATGTCGAAGTTTTCGGATTTTTAAATTGCGTTCTCTGCGACTGTGACTAGGTCTTTCCACGATGCAATTCCGAACTGCTTCAGATAGCCTCTGCAAATCGCCGTGAAGATTCCATTGAGGCCAAGGTTGAAGCGGAACTCGTTTGTCGACGGCATTCTGCCATTTTCTGATTTGAACCTCTGCATCTTCTTGATCGCATCGTCTACCCTCTCCTTTGTAATCCGTGTGTGTGGCTTGTTCAGGGGCACGCCAGCTTTTCTAAGGAGGTCGTTCCAGGACATTATTCCAAACTTCCTCAGAGCACCACGGTACATCGGGCCGATAATGCTGATTATGCCAAGTTCTATGGCGTCGTCTTTGCTGCTCGGCGCCCTTCCATTCTTAAAGTAAAAATCCTTGATTGCTGTAGTTACCTCCTTGACGGCCTTCTCCGTTGTCCATTGGTTCCTTGCCAGGTTTACAGGAACTCCAGCCAACGTCAGAATATCGTTCCACTTCTCTACCCCTAGATCCTTGAACCTGCCAGCGTTCGCAGAAGTGATAATGCTGCCGATCCTGAGCTCTGTTATCGCTTCCCTGGCGGTCGGCGACCTTTCGTATGCTTTGTAGAACAATTGGATCCTTTTTACAGCCTGCTCGATCGCTTCGCGCGGCTCGCACGTGATGACATAATTTGCCTGCCTTTCCTCTCTTTTCTGAACCGGAGCTGTTGCTACCGACTCTCTCCTCACCAGCTCTCTCGGCCGCTCGTCTCTTTTCAGATTAGCGGTCGGAATAGAAGAAGCCACGGCTGTGATTCTGTTGCCGTTCCTCGGTGTCGCCATTATTTCACTTCGTTCCTTTCAGCCTTGGAAATATTTATAACTTATAGTAGTCAGAAAAAGTTATGGCTTTACCACTGTGCACTTAACGTCCTTCTCTCTTCCTGAAAGGACAGCTTCTACCACTCCAGGCTTGCTGCAGTTGACAATGTAGCCGGTAGCTCCTGTCGACTTCACCATGTCGTAAAGGATCGCCAGCTTGGAATGCATTCCGCCTGTGACGTCGGTCTTTGTTGCGCCGCCTGCGCATTCCATTGCATAGGCTATGTTCTTTCCATCTATGAATTCGATAAGCTTTGCGTTCGGGTTTGTCTGCGGATTGCTGTCGAAAACCCCGTCAGTGTCTGTGCCCAACACGATTTTGTCAGGCTTCATCTGCGATGATACAAATCGAAATACCTCTTCTGTTGACGCTATGCTTGCTCCCTGGTCAAGGTCAGTCATCACGTCTCCGTGCACAATCGGAAGGAATCCGTTGCCGATCGAATGAGAAAGCGGAGATGTCATTCCGTCTACTATCTTCTTGCTCTTGCAGACCGCAAATCCAGACGGCGAGAATCCAAGCACAGGAAGCCCGAGCTCTATGCCGGCGTCGACTACTATCTTGTTTAGTTCCTGGACAGCTTCTCTTGTCAGAGTTGCTCCCTTCACGCTCTCGTTGTCCTTTAGCCCGCTGCTCACGTTGTATCTCTTTGCCTGGTTGTGGCCGAAGCATCCGGCTCCGTGGCCTATTATTATCTTTGCGTTGCTGTTCTTCTTCGCGTTGTTGATCTCGGTTAGCAGACGAGCTATAACTTCTCTTTTCGCAACCTTTTCTTTTGTTGTGTCGGTTATGCTGCTGCCTCCCATCTTTACCAGATAGAGGTTTTCTTTCGCCATTTTTGATCACACAATGTTACTGCATTGCGCCACTATTGTTCACCAAACATAATATAAATAGATTGTCCGGCACTTGGCAGGCGTCGTATCACGCTCCATCATCCTGCGGTTTTAGCTGTAGTTCATCCTCTGAAAGCTTGCGCGCGAACGCGCTCCATGTTGTGAAGCCCAATCTTTCGACTGGGTTCTTGCGAATGAATGGCAGCAGGTGCAGCTCGTCCACCATCTGCTGCGTGGTGACAACCTTCTTCTGCGCCGATGCGTGGGCGCGCACTCTCCTCTGTGCCTCTGCCATTCCTGCTTCAGTAGTCCAGAATTCCTCAAGAGCAAGCTCTGTCCTTGCGCGGAGCATAGACAGGAATCCTTGGAAGTTCATTATGCCCTTAGATGCAAGCTGGCCTGAATCGGCGCGTTGGATTATGCTGCCCATGTTCAGCTGCTCCTTCATCTCTTCCATCGTAGGAATGCGCCCGCGCTCTTTGCAGAAGTTCAGATAGGCAGCTGCGGCTCCGTGGGGCTGGTAGATGGCGCTAGGGTTGGGCTTGTCGCCTATCCTATAATGCTTCCTCTTCAGCGCAACTGGCTTCGCTACCGGCTGCTCAATGCCGATCAGTTTTAGGAAATCGTCGAAGCCGTTAATGTTTAGATGTGAGTAGCTTTTGTGCCTCAGTTCATACAAAAATGAACCGTTGCCTAGCTCCCGCACCTTGCGCTCGTCTACAAATGCATTTGGAACGCGCTCGCGGAGCTGTTTCACTGATTCGACTGCATGCGTGGCAAGGCGTGCAAGCCTGAAGTCCTCTCTGCTCTGCGGCCTAATGCCGAAGTAGCCTATGATATCATTGTATTCGAATATCCCCATGGACCATAGCGCGCCTTTGGCAACCTTCTGCATTGTATCGCTATGCAATTTTGTCATTTCCGATGATGTGGGGAGCCTGAACTGCTCTTTCTGGAATTTTTCAATTGTTGTCTTGATCTCGCCAAGCATTCGCTCGACCTCTTCAAGGCTCCTGCCTCTAAGAAGCCTGCCGGTGTGTAGGGATCTTATGAATGCCCCATAGCTTGATCCCTCGCGCTTCTGCCTCTCTATGAAAGCGCCGAGGTGGAGCTGGGACAGAGCCTCGTTCTCATTCGGAATCCTTCCGTTCCTGTCTATGAAATACCGCACCATTCCTTCGGCTTCCTTTGCAAGAACATCCCCCTTTTGGGCCTGTTTTTCAGGACTTGACTTTTGTGGCATGGTTACGCCGGCATATATGCGAAGTTGGAGATATTTAGCGTTTTCGACGGATTCGTAGAAACCGGTAGGATATCTTTATATATCTATTCAACGCATACTTATTCGTCAAAAAGTTACAAATGACTCAGGTATATCACATGCGTCTTTATACTCCAAAAAGGATTTTGAAGTATCTTCCTCGACTGCAACCCATTGTTGCAAGCCGTAAAGTTGAATAAAGCGTAGTGTAAACCAGCCTCATTCTGTCGCATTTTGACAACAGCGGCAACGCCGCACAAAAAGTGACATTAATGGCAAAAACATACATAGACATTGTAAAGTACATGGTAGAAGCTACTTTCGACATATCGGGCTTGGTTGAAAAGCCGGACATTATCGGAGCAGTTTTCGGGCAGACAGAAGGCCTTTTGGGCAGCGACCTCGACCTGAGAGAGCTCCAGAAGAACGGCAAAATCGGCAGAATAGAAATCGACACAAGGAGCATGGGAAACAGGACTAACGGAAAGCTCCATCTCCCAAGCTCGTTGGGAAGAGTAGAGACCTGCATACTTGCAGCTGCGATCGAATCGGTTGACAGAGTAGGTCCGTTCGAAACACATTTCAAGATTGAAAAGATAGAGGACACAAGAAGCGACAAGCGCAACAAGATAGTGGCAAGGGCAAAGGAGCTTGTCAAGAACCTTCTTCAAACAGAGATACCAGACAGCAGAGAGATCAGCGAGCTGGTAGAAGTTGACGTGAAGCAGAGCGTAGTCATCGAATACGGAGCAGAAAAGCTTGCGGCAGGTCCGGAAATCGACAGCAGCGAAGAGATAATACTTGTAGAGGGAAGAGCTGACGTCATCGCTCTCCTCAAGAGCGACATAGCCAACTGCATATCCATAGGAGGAGCTGCAGGAACTGTGCCGAAGACCATCGTAGACCTAATCAAGGCAAAGGACACAACCCTGTTCCTTGACGGAGACCGTGGCGGAGACATAATCCTCAAGAGCATAATGAACGTCGGCGACATCGACTTCATTGCAAGGGCTCCGGACGGAAAAGAGGTAGAGGAGCTTACAAGAAAAGAGATAATCAAAGCGTTGAGATCGAGAGTTCCAATCGACCAGATGTTCCCGGGACAGAAGAAAATGACCGGAGAGCAGAAGTTCAGGAACGAAGCGGCTCAGCCGCAGAGGCAGCAGTTCAACAACAGGCCGATATCGTCGGCAAGGCCGCTGCAGCAGCAAGCAGTACAGCAGCAACAGCAGGCTTCGGCTTCGTCTGGCCAGAGCAACCAGCAGTCCCAGATATTAAGCCCTACTGCGATAATGAACAACCTTTCGAATTCGGGAAGGCCTTCACCACAGCGAGAGGAGGAAAGCTTCATGACAGATGACCTCGACATAAAGGATCTGAGGAGCTCTTCAAGAACCAACAGCGATCCGATGAGAGGGATACCTTCTCTGCAACAGAGAAGCGCACCGCCGTCTTCGCCAGGAATGCCGAATCCATCCATGATTAGCGCGCTAGACGAACTGCACAACACGCTTAGAGGAAGGCTGTTCGACAGCAGCGGTTCCCTCATAACAGAGATACCTGTAAGAGAGCTTGTCCAGGCAGTGCAGGACACCAAGGGCATACATTCGATTGTGTTCGATGGAGTGGTCACGCAGCGACTGATAGAGCTTGCATTCAAGTTCGGAGCCCGCGAGATCTATGGCATGAAGGCGAACCAGATAACGAGGACGTTCGAAGGCATGCTGATCTACACAAAGGAGCACGGAAAGCTCTGATTTCATTCTCTTTTTCTTTCTTTTTAATCCGAAGTGCAGCGAAAGCCTTATATAGTTTAACTTTAAACTATATTTAATTCAAACTATCAGGGGGTGTGTTGAAGGACAATTACTTCGGGAAGGAGCTAAAGCGAATGATTCTGCGCATGAGGATACTCGTCAGGATCAAGCAGGGCCCGGTCTATTCCTATGGTCTGATGAAAGAGTTCAGCAAAGGGCATTTCGCAAAGTTCTTCGGCGATGATATAAAGAACGACGTCTACAACACGATAAAATCGCTCGAGCAGAGCGGCTACATCAGCGTAACGACTAAGAGCGAGGATGGCCGTACGAAGAAATACTACAAAATAACAAAGCGGGGTGATGCAGTCTTGTCGTCAGCGCGAAAGATACAGAAGGAGACGATGAAGCAGATATCTGGGTTGTTCGAATGAGCATTATTGACATAAAGAGTCTTACAAAGAAGTTCGGCGACTTCACCGCAGTGAACAACGTTTCGCTCAACATCGATGACGGGGAGATATTCGGCCTTCTCGGACCGAACGGTGCAGGAAAAACCACAATAATAAATATGCTTCTGTCGCTGCTGATCCCGACATCAGGGTCGATAAAGGTTGCGGGCCTTGACAACGTTAAAAACAAAGAGAGGATAAAGCAGATGATAGGGCTAATGACGCAGGAGACAGTCGTCGAACCAGACCTGACAGGAAAGCAGAACCTTCAGCTTTTTGCTCAGCTATATCATGTAAAAGAGAGCGAGATAGACAAAAGGGTAAACCACGCACTCGCTGACGCTGACCTAACAAAGTTCGCCGAGCAGAGGGCAGGCACATACTCCGGCGGAATGCAAAGGAGGCTTGGCCTTGTGAAGGCGATGATACAGGAACCGAGGATACTTGTGCTCGACGAACCGACCACGGGACTCGACGTCCAGAACAGGTCACACATGTGGCAAAGAATACACGAGCTGCGAAAGCGCGGCACAACTATCATAATGACTACCCAGTATCTTGAAGAAGCTGATGAACTCTGCGATAGGATAGCAGTAATAGATCATGGAAAAATAATTGCGATGGGGACGCCATCGGAGCTGAAGAAGCTTGTTGGGGTAGAAGCTGTGCTAGAGATAGTCACCGAGCCTGGAGAGATAGAGAAAATTGCCAAGATACTGAAGACAAAATTCGGCCTCACCACAACAATAAGCGCGCAGAAAGTCGACGCTCCGCTGAACAAGAAGGCGCAGGAGACATTCGCAAGAATTACAAAAGACTTTGAGCGTGAAGGGATTAGCGTGCTCTCCATAGGGATGCACCAGCCGACGCTCGATGACGTTTTCATGAAGCTGACAGGCTCTGGAATGAGGGATACGACTGGCGAAGCGGTATCCACATGGACAAGAATGAGAGGAGGTGCGAACTGATGGAAGACCACAAGAATACGTTGCTTGAAGACACGCTTTCGATAGCCGGGCGTGAGCTGGCCATCTTCAGAAGCAACCTTAGGACAAACCTCATCAGGTCAGCGATATTCCCGTTTGTCATACTTCTCTTCTTCGGAAACCTTGGCCAGACAGTGTCGAAGGTTCCGATGGACATCGTCAACTATGCCGGCAACGTGCAGGCAAGCCAATTCATAAACACGCTTCAACTAAGCACCACTCTTTATGTGCAGTCGATAACAGACCAGCAAACAGCCCTGCAAAATCTTAACAACGGGGCGATAAACTTCGTAGTAGTCATACTGCCCAGCTTCCCGCACCTGGCCAACGGCAACCCGAGCGTAGTAATATACTATAGCAGCGGACAGCTGACGCTTGCACAGGAAACTCTTCCTGCAATACAAAATGCGGTCAACCAGTTTACAGCTCAAAAGAACAATTATCAAGCAACAACATATCTGCCGCAGCAGCAGATCCAGAGCTCGCAGGCAGTCCCCATCGGCGGAGCAGGAGGCAACTACAAGGACTTCCTTTTCGGCGGGATAATTCCCATGGTGGTAATATTCGGATCGATGTTCGGGACAGGAATGTCGCTGATAACAGACAGGCAGTTCGGAAACCTGAAGACGTTCCTTGTGGCCCCAATAAACAAGAATGCGATAGTGCTAGGAAAACTTGTCGCTGGCGCACTCCAGTCCGTGCTCTATGCAGCGATAGCAATTATAGTGGGAGTCGCTCTCGGCTCTAGCATAGCCATGGGAATCGTCGGCCTTATACCAATCATATTGATAGCGATGATACTTTCTGTAGGATTCACTTCGCTTGCAATCATGCTAGCCACAAGGATAAAGAAGGTAGAGGTTTTCGCCATAGCGTCGCAGGTCTTTGCCCTTCCGACTTGGTTCCTGAGCGGGGGGATACTGCCAACGCAGGCGCTCCCGTCATGGCTCTACCCGATCAGCGTAATCAATCCTGCAACATATGCAGTAGAGGGTCTCAGGGACGTTATCGTGCAGGGAGTATATCCTCTCAACACCGCGTTGTGGGATTTCGCCATACTTGGAGTGTTCGTCATCATCATGGTGCTGTTAAGCATGAGGATGTTCAAGAGCACGATAGAATAATTTATGAATTTGCGTTTGAATGGTGTAAACATGAAGAATGAAAAGTTCGGAGGATCGATGATGCTGGCTGTGTTGATGCTGGTTGCTCTGGCGCCAGCAGTGTCGCATGCGCAGGTCGCAGCCATAGACGACGCGCTTTCCGTCTACAACCTAGGCATAACCCCGCAGCCGATAATAGCAGGCAGCAACATAACGATAAATTTCCAGCTGTACAATTCATACGACTCTGCATTGCAGAACGTCAACTTGCAGCTAACGTCGTCTAGCGCGATAATAAATGTGTCGCCGGCTGCGTCATACCTGATAGGCACAGTTGGCACAGGCCAATACGGCGGAGTGAGCGGCGACGTGTTTACAACACACCTGCACCTTCCATCAACGCTCGCTGCCGGAGAGTATACACTTGATGTGGTCGGAACCTACGAGACGTCTTACGCTTCTGAAACACTCCCAGGAACAAGCACGAGCCCGATAAGCTTCTACGTATACGGCACACCAAACATACAGCTGACAGCTTCGCCAGTAGGCCAGATAACCCCTGGAGGCCAGTCAACAGTCCAGCTCGGCATGATAAACACAGGAACAGACACAGCAAGAAACCTATCTGTCATAGTTCTCAACTCTACATACTTCACGCCATACGGATCCCCGAGGACAAACTTCGGAATAGTTGCAGCCGGATCTACCGGAGCTGCGCAGCTCACGCTTCAGACATCGGCGCAGCTTCCAATCGGAAACGTAACGATTCCTGTCAGAATAAGCTACACTGCGCAGGACGGAAAGAACTACAGTTATCCTTCGAACATTCCGCTCAGCTTTGTGCCAAGCTCGCCGAACATAGTGGCAAGCGTTGAAAGCGCAAGCCCGAGCCAGCTCTATGCAGGTTCAAACCAGACGCTTACTGTTCTGGTGCAGAACATAGGCTACGGGGATGCGAAGAACCTGTCGGTAAAGTTCCTTAGCACTGGAGCGCTCAGCGTATCCGGTGCAGCTACAAACTTCTATGTAGGAACCCTCCCAGCAGGACAGAGCAAAACTGTCAGCGTATTCATAAGCGCGAGCAGCAATGCAAACTTTACAAACTACACAATGCCTGTTTCGCTCTCTTACAGAAACATAAACTACCAGAAGAACATTTCGACGATACAGTACATTCCTGTGAACCTGCAATCTTCTTCCATATTCACAGTGACAGGAGTGAGCAGCGCCCTTACTGCAGGCGGTGCATACCAGGCTATAACATACACGATAAAGAACACTGGCAGCGAGCCGGCGCAGCAGCTGTCGGTAAACCTGCAGACCGTGTTCCCAGTAAGCCCGGTCAATGCAAACTACTACATAGCACAGCTGAATCCAGGGCAGTCTGTCAACGCAACGTTCTATGTGAACATAGACAGCCACGGAAACACCGGAAGCTATCCTGTGACTCTGTACGAGCAGTGGAGGCAGCCAAACGGATACACGACGCAGCAGTACTTCGGCTCCAACAACTACTTCGTTAGCGTTGCCGGCACTGGAAGCAGCAGCTCCGGATCTAACGACTATACATACATCGCTGTCGTTGTCATTATAATAATAGCAGTGGTGGTCGCGTACAAGAGAGGGATTATTAAGATCCCCACGCAAAAGAAAAAGTGAGGTGTGAAAATGATCAAGGGAGCAATAGTAGATGCTGTTCTGAGGAAGAACGGCGCGCCTCCGTGGATGAAGGAGTACATACTCGACTACCTCAAGGGCGGAGATGCGAAGATGGTAAAATATGCCATGAGCTTCCTACTCTTCGGCAGAAAGAAGGGCGCAATAACAAAGAATGAGGTAGTGCTCCCTAACGGAAAGCGATTCAGCAAGGTGCAGATCGCACACCTGCTTGACCTGTGCTACTATGGAGAGGAGAGGATAGGCCAGATATCGAGGGCGTGGGCGACAAACAGGAGCGACAGAATCCCTCTTCACGAGCACCACTTCCTCCTTATGGCGGACATCGAGAGCAAGAGGGCGCGTGCTATAAAAAATCTGATCGAAGGATTGGGCTTCAAGCTCGGCGACGCGACAGAAGAGCTGAAGGATGTGTTCGACTACGTTGAAGGGTTGACAGATTGGAACGAAAGAATAATCACAAAGAAGCTCCTTCTCAATTATTCGTACGCAAGGCCTTTCGGCTATGTGATGTACAAGGCATTCTATCCAGTTTCGCAGGAATACATGAGGAACTTCGGAAAGGCGTTCTACAAAAAAGAGGCGGTGGAGGAATTCGGAGAGCGTGAAGCAGAGCTTGTAGTGAGGGGACATCTCATCGGCGAAGAGAAATTGAAGGCGATAACACAGAACCTGCTGAGGCTTATTGCGAGATCGATAGATGCGGAGATGGCTGCCGCGAAAAAGGCAGGAATAGAAAGAGAGCTCCTTCTTCTCAAGAACATATCGATAGCATATCCGCTCTACAGGATGAAAGAGCTTGGAGTTGAGATTGACGCGAAAAAAGAGATTGCGACGATAAAGAGAACGGCGTGAGAATCATTCTGAACGAAATGATGTGAAAGCATTAAATACATTGTTTTACAATTCTAACAATTAGTGATGGCATGATGGGCGACCAACGCACAGGAATGGAACAGAATGAAGTGGGGGCTGAGAACATAATCTACATAGGAAAAAAGCCGACAATGAATTACGTGCTTGCAGTGGTCACGCAGTTCAACAGCGGAATCCCGGAGGTTGCAATAAAGGCGCGGGGCAACTCGATATCAAAGGCTGTCGACGTGAAGGAGATAGTCCTCAATAGGTTCCTTCCAGCGTTGAGGGAAAAGAGCATAAGGACTTCTTCGGAAGAGTTGATGAACGAAGACGGCTCGAAGTCAAAGGTAAGCGCGATTCACATAGTTCTGGTGAAGTGAAGCCAGTACAGTTTATTTTATTCTTTACTTCTTTTTCTTTGGATTTTTTTCCTTTGCAGCGTATAGAAGTAGTTCTGTAGAAGTTACTATGCCTACGCATCTCATGTTCTTCTTCGAGTCGACTACAGGCAGTCTGTTGAGATCGTTGTCGATTACAACCTTTGCGGCATCGGATATCTTTGAGTTGGCTTCTGTGAAGAACGGTGGCATCGATATCTTCTTTACTTGTTCTTTCTCTGCAGCGGTACCAAACTTCTCTATGTAGCTGAGCACATCGTCTTCGTAGATCACTCCGATCAGCTTCCCGTTCTCGACAACTGGAATGAGGTCGATGTTCGAATTCTTTATCAATGTGACTGCGCTCTTGATCGTAGCCGATGGTGCTATCGCTACAAGCTTGACGTCCATCAGGTCGGATACCTTATCTGCCATCCCATCTCCACAACATGTATTTTGAACGACAAGCTTATTAAGGATTAATGGCTCATCTAAAGGGATATAAAGATACCATTCTAAGCTCTACTCTTTGGTGCGAACATGCTCAGGACACACTACGTCAACGAGATAACCAGCGATATGGACGGAAAGGAAGTCACGTTAGCTGGTTGGGTGCACGAAGTAAGAGAGACAGCTAAGATCACATTCCTAATTCTGAGAGACAGAACAGGCACAGTGCAGGTCATAGGAAAGAAGGGAGACGTTGACGACTCGATACTTAAGGCGATGTCGCTGCCAAAGGAGAGCGTTATTTCAGTAAAAGGCAGGGTAAAGGCGTCGAAGGAGGCGAAGAAAGGCTACGAAATAATACCTACAGTAGTGACAAACCTAAATCCGATCTCAGCGCCGATACCATTTGAGGTAACAGGGAAAGTGCCAGCAGAAATCGACGTCAGGCTTGACAACAGATATGTGGACATAAGAAGAATGGAGACAAGCGCGATATTCAACATCGAATCGACTATTCTCAACACATTCATGAGCACGCTTACGAAGAAAGGATTCCAGCAGATAAGGACTCCATGCATAATAGCGGAGTCTAGCGAAGGAGGAAGCGACCTTTTCCCAGTCGCATATTTCGAGAAGAGCGCGTACCTTGCGCAGTCCCCGCAGCTTTACAAACAGCTCGCAGTCATCGGCGGGTTGAACCCTGTCATGATAATGCCGGTCTTCAGGGCAGAAAAGTCTAACACAACATCACACCTAACTGAAGTTACGCAGATGGACATAGAGATGGGATTCGCAGATGCAGATGACGTGATAAAGATACTTGTCGACACAGTAAAGCATATTGTCACTGCTGTAAAGGAGGAAAACAAAGTCGATCTTGAAACACTGGGGGCGAAGCTCGATATACCAGAAGCAAAGATAGTTACATACGAACAGGTCATAAAAGGCCTGCAGAAGAAAGGGCATAAGATAGAAATGGGCCACGACTTCTCGAAGGAGCACGAAAAGGCGGTGCAGGAAGTGTTCGGAGATGCGGTTGTGATAAAGGATTACCCGACTGCGATAAGGGCGTTCTACTCGATGCCTAAGAAAGACGATCCGGAATATTCTAACAGCTTCGACTACATATACAAAGGGCTTGAGATATCTAGCGGTGCGCAGCGTATCCACGATCCGGAAATGCTCATAGAGGCGCTGAAGAAGAGAAAGCTTAACCCGAAGGCGTTTGAGTTCTACATAAACGCATTCAGATGCGGAGCTCCGCCTCACGCAGGATGGAGCGTGGGGCTTGAGAGGCTTGCAATGCAGATAACCGGAGCAAAGAACATCAGAGAATGTGCGCTGTTCCCAAGAGACCGAAAGAGGCTCACACCATGAAGATATACAACATAACCCATGGAGCAGACATGGACGGCATGGGAAGCGCCGCGCTGCTGGTCAGATTCTTCAAGATTCCGCTCAGCCAGGTGTTCTTTGCCGATTACGACGGAAAAATGCTTGACGACAACGTAGCGTTGATAAAAAAGATTCCGGGAAGGGGAAATCTTCTGATCATCTCTGATTTTGGAATGAACGAAAGGAATGTCCAGAAAATACGCGATGCGCTGCACATTTTCAAGACGAAGGGAAACTATGTAATCTGGCTTGATCACCACCCGTGGACGGAACAGGAAGTGGAGCAGCTTGCCCCTGTCTGCGACATTCTTGTCAATGGAGAGATAGAGCTGTGCGGAACAGATCTTGTTTACGAAATGCTGTGCCCGCACGACAAATACTCTGATGAGCTCGTCAGGATAACACACGCCGGGGACTTCGTCGACACATGCGTGTTCAGACATAAGTACTGCAGGCTGAAGAATGGAAGAAAGTTCACAAAACCGATGAACGAGTGGAAGGTGTGGTCGAAGGGCGACAGAGCTCTTGTGGACAAGTTGTCTCACGTTATAAAGTATCTGGGTGGCGGAGACAACATAGCGAATCCAAAGCTGAGGAAGTTCGTGGATGTTGTTGCACATGGTGGACTTCACAGCAAATTCATAGACGATGTTAACAAACAATATCTCAAGGAAACGCGGCCATACCTGAAAAAGCTGCTAAAAACGGTAGTAGTCAAAGATGTGAAAGGAATGCGCGTGGCGATAGGTTTCTCTACAAAGATAAACAACCAAGAAGCCTGCATAACAATGCAAAAGCAGTTTAGGGCACCTATCGCAATTTACATAAATGAGAAGAGCGGCCACTCCAGCGTAAGAAGCGATGTTGGAATCGACAGCTCTGCGATATCCAGGGCTATGCACGGCGGGGGACACCCACAGGCATCCGGATTCGGAGTCAAAGAGAAGTTGACAAAGAATGAAAAGACTGCACTCATCGAGAAATTGGTGACGCTTGCAAAGAAAGGAGTCAAGAAAGAGAAGCGTTAACCGAACAGCAGTTTTTCAAACGCCTTTTTCTTTTCGGAATCGTATTTCAGTTCCCAGAACTCTTTTGGCGCATAACGCCATTTCTGGGTTATGTTGTCGGCCATTTCTTCCACAGAGAGCAAATGGACCTTTATCTTTTCTCCTGCGTCCGGCTTTGGCTCGGCTACGCTCATGCAGTTTCTTGCTATGAAGTAGTATCGGTCGTAGCTTACCCTGTACACCATGCCAAGATCAGAAACGTATGGCTCCCAGTCGTCAGACTGCATGCCAGTCTCTTCAAGAAGTTCTCTCTTCGCCGCATCGATCGGCTTCTCTCCTTCGTGGTCGACGATTCCGCCTGGAAGCCCGATGCGCGGAGTCTTCCAACCAGGCTGCATCTCCTCCAGCATTATTACCTTTTTGCCGACAGTTGCAATAGTATGGACACTGTCTCTGACCTTCGCCCTTTCAAAAGTAGCATTAGATCCGTCGAACAGCTTCTGCTGCCATTGATATATCTCGAAATTGACGCCTTTGAAAACCAGCTTTGCATCGTCGGACATTCCCTGCATTGGCTCACATCAGTGTTCCCCATCCCGTAAGCCTCCATCTCTGTCCCAGGTTCCTCATCACTGCAAGCTTTGATCCCTTTTCTGCTGCGACCGGCCTCTTTAGTTCCACTTCAATCGTGTCTTTCTTGACTTTCTTTATGTATCCGATAGCAGTGGCAGTTCCCACCCCCATGACAAGCGGCTCGTTCTCCTTCATCGCTTGCTCTGGAATGTCTGTTCTGTCGAGCTTGAAGTACTTGAATGTGAATCCGTTGAGAGCCTCTGGAAGTTTTCCAACGTGACCTACCATGTTGCCGACAAGTCCGTCTGCTTTGCTGAATGCGGGGTCTACTTCCGTAGATATTCCGATCAGGCCGCCAGGCTGCGCTTCGTTTATGCCTTCGCTGCCATTGCTCATCTTCACTATTGTTGTTATGAGAGGCGTGTAAGACTCCTTCTTCGCGCCTTTTGTAGGGATCTTTGCGCCTGGCCTTATCTCAATTTCGTCGCCGACCTTGAATCGCCCCTTTACTATAGCTCCGCCGATCACTCCGCCGACAAGCTTTGTCGCATCGGTGCCTGGCTTGTTGACATCGAATGATCGCACTATGTACATTGCAGGATTGGAAGTGGTGTCGCGAGTCGGCCTCGGCATGTTAGATATCCTTTCTAGTATAACATCGACATTTATGTTGTGGTTTGTCATGACAGGAATGATCGGTGCGTTCTCTATAACGCTGCCCTTTACGAATTCCTTGATCTGGTTGTAGTGTTTCCTAGCTCCTTCTTTTCCGACTATGTCGACTTTGCTCTGGACTATTATGACATTCTTGATTCCAAGTATGTTGATTATCATCAGGTGTTCCTTGGTCTGCTGCATCGGGCATGGCTCGTTCGCCGCGATTACAAAAAGTATTCCGTCGATCACGCTTGCTCCTGATATTGCTGTTGCCATGAGTGTTTCGTGTCCAGGCGCATCTAACAGAGATATTCTCATTAGCGGCTCGGTCTTGCTCTTGCAGTTGGGGCACTTTTCTTGTGTTGTGAAAGCGTCTGTGCCCTTGCAGTTCGGGCATTTCTTTATCACTGCGTCCGCATAGCCAAGCTTTATCGTCATGTTTCTTTTCAAGGATTCGCTGTGCCTGTCAGTCCAAACTCCGGTTATCGCCCTCGTCAGAGTAGTCTTTCCGTGGTCGATGTGCCCAAGAGTCCCTATGTTGAGGACGCTCTGCCTTAGATTATCGATCTTTTCTCCTGGCAGCGTAATCACTTCTTACCCTTTTCCGGCGCCGCTTCAGCCTTTGGCTTCTCTGCCTTCTCCTTCTTCGGGAATAGCTCGTCTAGGCTTTTTTCTCCCTGCTCTATTATTATCGTGTTGACCTGTTCTGTATCGGCAGTTATCATGTTGCCGCGCCTTGTCATGCGTGTGCGCTGTCCCTTCTGCCTCCCAGAAGATGCGACTTCACGGAGTATCCTTACCTTTGCAGTTCCATCTATGCTTTTCTCCATCGGGAATCCTGACTTGTCGCTGCCTCCTGTTATCTTCAGCTTGTAGCCAGTAAGGCCTATGAATGAAGCATCGAACTCCTCTCCTATCTTCTTGTTCATGAGTGGCGCTGCTTTGTCTGCTGGAAGCTCCATCTGTCCGCTTCGTCCTGATTTTGGGTCTGAGTAAACTATCTTCAATGACTCACCTAATTTAGCATAAGAATTATCTGTACATCATTTCCGGCTCCTCCTTGAAGCGGCGGATCCTTTCCGCTACCTCTTTCGGTATCGCAGGTTTTATTTCGTTGAATGCTTGAACAAAATCCGCTTTTGTTACAATAGTTCTCTGTGCACGTATCGCGTTCATGCCTGCTTCTCTTATTATGTTCTCGATCTCTGCACCGGTGTAGTTCTCCGTCTGCTTTGCGAGTTCTTCGAGGCTGACATCCTTCGAAAGCGGCATGCGCTTTGTGTGCACTTTGAATATTGCAAATCTTGTAGGCTCGTCTGGAAGCGGTATCTCTATGATTTTGTCGAATCTTCCTGGACGCAGCAGGGCCGGATCAATCATGTCTGGCCTGTTCGTCGCTGCGAGCACAAGAACGTTCTTCATTTCCTGAAGCCCGTCCATTTCAGTTAGAAGCGTGTCGACTACTCTCTCTGTAACCATTGATCCTTCGCCTTCTGCGCTTCTTACAGAGGTGATTGAGTCGATTTCGTCTATGAATATGATACAAGGCGCTGCCATCTTTGCCTTTCTGAATACTTCACGGACCGCCTTCTCGCTTTCTCCGACGTATTTGCTGAGGAGTTCTGGCCCCTTGATAGATATAAAGTTTGATTCTCTCTCTGTTGCAACTGCCCTCGCGAGCAATGTCTTTCCAGTTCCTGGAGCGCCTACAAGAAGTATTCCTCGGACTGGACGTATTCCCATCTTTTCAAATGCCTGAGGGTTCTTGATTGGAAGTTCTGCTGCCTCTTTGAGCTGCTTCTTTGTGTCTTCAAGCCCTCCGACGTCGCTCCAATGGACGTTTGGACGCTCTACGAACACTTCTCTGAGAGCAGATGGCTGTACTGCTCCCAATGCTTCTGTAAAGTCGACTCTCTTTACGTTGAGGCTTAGCAGAAGTTCGTTTGGAATAGATTTCTTGTCGATAATCTTCGGGATGACATGTCTCAGCGACGCCATTGCCGCTTCTCTGACAAGTGCAGTTATGTCTGCACCGGTGTAGCCGTGTGTCATGTCTGCGAGTTCGTCTATGCTGACGTCCTTCGCGAGCGGCATGTTTCTTGTGTGGATTTGAAGTATTTCCTTTCTGGAGTTTCTGTCAGGAACTCCGATTTCCATTTCTCTGTCGAATCTGCCCGGACGTCTGAGTGCAGGGTCAATGGCGTTCTGACGGTTCGTGGCTCCTATGACAATTACTTGTCCACGTGATGCCATGCCGTCCATAAGTGTAAGCAGCTGTGAAACCATTCTTCGCTCTACTTCGTTGGTTGCTTCTTCTCTCTTCGGGGCGATAGCGTCGATTTCGTCCATGAAGATTACTGTCGGCGCCTTTTCCTTCGCCTCGTTGAATATTTCTCGCAGTTTCTCTTCGCTCTCTCCTACGAACTTGCTTACAAGTTCTGGACCGGAGATGTCGATGAAGTGTGCGTCGCTTTCGTTGGCGACTGCCTTCGCAAGCAGAGTCTTTCCTGTTCCTGGAGCGCCGTAGAGAAGCACTCCCTTCGGAGGCTCTATGCCAAGTCGCTCGAATAGTTCTGGGTAACGGATAGGAAGTTCTACCATCTCTCTTATCTTTTGGATCTCGGTCTTCAGTCCACCGATGTCTTCGTAGTGGACTTCTCCGATTCTTACCATAGAGTCGGAAACCGGCTCTGTCTTGACTACTACTTCGGTGTTTCTTCCGACGCGGACTACTCCGTGCGGAGTCACCTGTGCAACGACGAATGTGAAAACGTAACCGAACATAGCAATTGGGATTGCGTCTCCCTTTACCAATGGCTTGTCCTCTAGCTTGTTCTTCGCGTACTCGGAGAAGTCAGGCGAGATAGGCGCCTTCTGGTTCGGAGGAGGAGCGAGAATGATCCTTTCTGCATCTGCGACCTCTGCCTTCTTCACGAAGACCTTGTCGCCTATTCCAACTCCTATGTTCTGCCTTATGTAACCGTCAATTCTTATGAAGTCGAGTCCTTCGTCCTGCTGGTGCGCCTGCCAGACGATTGCTGCTGTAGACCTTCGCTTGCCCTTTATCTCGATTATGTCTCCGGATATGACGTTGAGAAGCTTCCTCGCTTTGCTATCTATTCTAGCAAGCCATCTGCCGTCATCAGTGACGAGCGCTCCAGCGACAGTTAGTTCTATTCCGTCAGCCATTCCGACCATCTTATAAATATAAACGTGGCTCAGTTTCCCGAGCAGTAATTTCTTTACTGACTTGTCCCTTATATACCTTTCGCCTCGACAAGCGTGAGCTTTGTGCTATGTTCGGAGTTGCCCCTAACGAACTTTACATCAACGGATTGGTTGATAGGCAGCTTCGAGAGGGCGACAATCAGGTCTTTCGTCGTCTTTACGTCGAACTGGCCTATCTTTGTTATCACATCTAGCTCTTTCATGCCTGCTTTGTGGGCAGGGCTTCCAGGGGCAACGTTTGTGACAAGCGCCCCTTCTTTGGCGTGGATGTTGAACCTCTGCGTTATCATAGGATTTAGGCCAGCTACAAGCACACCAAGCATAGGCCGGACAACGTGGCCCTTTTCAAGTATCTGCTCTACTACTGATTTGACAGTGTTTATAGGAATCGAGAAACCAAGCCCTTGTGCATAAGGGATCATGGCAGTGTTGATTCCGACAACATTGCCATCTAGGTCAGCGAGCGGTCCTCCGCTGTTGCCAGGGTTGATTGCAGCATCTGTCTGAATAAGCCCTTCGAAAATGAAGTCTGCCCACGGAAGAGGACGTCCGAGCGCGCTGATAACTCCAGTTGAAACAGTTGGTGCACCAGGAAGATCGAGAGCATTGCCGATTGCGAGCGCCATCTGCCCGACCTTCAGCTTTTCAGAATCGCCAAGCTTAACCGCAGGAAGATTAGTCCCTTCGATCTTCAGAAGCGCGATGTCGGTCGCTTTGTCTCCGCCGACGACTGTTGCGTTGAACACCCTTCCGTCGCGAAGGATCACTTCCACTTGCTTTGCGTTCGCAATGACGTGGAAGTTTGTTACAACGTTTCCGTTTGTGTCGATTATGAAGCCGGAGCCGGAGCCTCCGATTGGCATTGTTCCGTATGGAGTCTGCTGCATCGCCTGGACATTCTTTATCACGACTACGCTTTTGCCAAGCTCCTCTACAGCACCTGTTATCTTCTTCTCGAGCTCCGTTAATGGCATAAGAATGAGTTATGACAATTAAAACTAAAAGGCCTCTAGTTATTTCTCGCCTATTAGCTGCATAACATAGTCGTCGATGCTCTGCGGTTCCACTTCCTTGCTTGCAACTCTGTATTTTGCGGTCTCAGCTCTGATGTCGAACACAGTGTCAGCGACTTCTCTCAGTAGGTCAAATGCTGCTTTATCAAATCCCGATATGTTCCTTGTTTCAAGCGCATGATCCAGCGCTTTCTCAAACTTGACCATCACTGAATCCAGTTTTTCTTCTGCGTCGTCAGCAATAGGCTGCAACTTTGCACCATATACACTTGTTGAAGCGTACAGCACTCCGCGGATTTCACGCACTGCTTTCTCGTAACCATTAACGTACCTGCTTACAACTTCTTTTGAGCTTGGTACCTGCTCCCCCAGATTTGCTGCTTTTTCAGCAATGTGGGTCTCAAATTTAGATATGATCTCATCGTGCCATTTGACGATTTGGCTTTTTGACATAATAGCCGAAGGCGCCATCCAGTCACCCTGAATAGAATTGCGCTGTCTTAGATATTTAATAACGTATGTTACGACCAGATGTTCATCCAAACAGACTCGATAGGGCACGCCTAAGCTTCCTCTGAACCGAGAACACCTTTGCGACATTGCCCGACTTTAGAATACTTGTTAGTTCATTTACATGAATTTCGAATATCCAATATCCACCAACCTCGTCCTTGGTTAGCTGGGAGAGTAGTTCCAGTGAAAGATTGAAGTCTTTGCCCATCTTTGACAGGGCATAAGAAAGCTTGAGTATTGCCTCGCGAACATTGGGCGATTCTTTCACTAATTTCGCAATTACACGAGCAGAATCACCCATCACGACCAGACATCGCATCAATATTGAGCTATGTTTGTCTACTCGCTCATGGTATATGTTTGGGGCGATGAGTTGGTCTAGTGCGGCATCGGCTTCTTTCTTTGTTCCACTCATCAAACGTTTATACAGAGCGTTGGATTCCTTACTGTATGTATCATAACCCTCATGCATGTAGTTACCGCACAGCTCTTCAATCTCGCTAAAGCTCAATCTTGAAAGCGCTTCGTCGGTCAGCTCTTTGCCAAGCGACTTCGCAAATTCTTGGAACTCTTTCTTGAACGGAGTGACCGCGGCGTCGTAAGAGGCCATTATTTTATCGACCTCATTTCTGAATTCTTGTGTGCCAAGTTTATCTAGAGGCGTCGCTGCGTCTTCAAAGTCCCTCAAGCTTGAGAAGCCGGCATTGTATCGCTTGGCCACGTTCTCGAGCAGAAATGCGCCCAGAGCATCAAGCATTTCGCTCTTCGAAATCTCGAAACGGTGCAGCAGTTCTCCAATTATTTCATCTGCTCTTTTAACGTCGCCAGGCAGTCCGGCAGTCACCAGTTCTCTGCACGATGCGGCGAGTGTTGCTGGGTCGTCGATTTGTATTAGACAATCGTAGATCTTGTCGACTATGTCATTCCTCAACTGCACTGAAGAAGACGACGGCGTCGATTCTGCGTCTCTCAGCATTTTTGCAAACGCTATCACTGCGTTTGGTGCAGACTGACTAGCGCTAGCTGTGCTCTCAACCCCTGACATTGAAACCCTTTTCTATCGGAAATTCATGCCTTTTTATGATATTTAAGCATTGCTAAATAGGGGAAAATAGGAAGCCGGCTTGCCGCTTTTGAAATATGGAAAAAGGAAAAGAAATTTAAATTAAATAAAAATGAAATAATTCTTAGTAGTCTTCGTCGTCCATGTCATCGTCGTCTTCGTCGTCCTCGGCGATCAGGAGCTTCTCGTATTTTTGCATTATTCCACCAATTTTACGTCGTTATGGTCGCGCTGCGTTTATCGCAACTACACTCTGATTATAAATAGAACCTTATAAATACCTTTCTGTGTCTGACCGTTTTTCATCTGAGAAGCTCTGCGTTCTGCACGCCCATCCTTGCGAGCACATTGACCACTAGCCTGTTTCTGAGGTCTGTAGTTGCGTTTGGATTCTTTATTATCGCCGAGTTTAGGTCAACGTCGCCGAGGTCTGCTATCCTTGAAAGCGTTGTTGAGGAAGCGCTGACTCCGTCGAGCGCCGACGCAATATCAAACAATAGGCTAAGCAGCATGTGCCCATAGTCGCTTCTGCATTCGATCAGGGCTGTTGCGAGTTCGGTAGGCGCGCTTATTTTGCGTATCTCGAGACTTTCTTTCCAGTTGTAGAAATGTAAAGCTTCATAGAGCGCTATGACTTCACGGACTGTGTCGTCGAGCGCGGTGAGTCCAATGTTTTTGTTCTGCATGGCGAGCCTGACGGTCATCGCAGAGTCGTGCAGATCCTTTCCTGCCTTGCCGATCTGTTCGATATATTTGGCCAGCGCTTGGTTGTCGAGTTTTCCGGTACTTGAATCTTTTACTATATTGCTAAGTATCTCTTGAACCTCGCCGAGGTGCACGCGTATCGCCTTGAGCTCTTCTGTTGCTATCCTGGCCAGACCAGAGCTCGATGTCAATTCGCTGAGCGCGACAGTTGCCCGCATATCGCTGGTGCCGTGTTCGCTCCCTTCTACTCTGCTGAGAGCATCCATCACGCACTTCACACGTTCCTCAGAAGTAGTTACTGCCCTGACTTCAATTATCGGTATTCGTGAAGTTAACGCCATTTTATCTCCCGTGTACATATAGAGCTGTGCAGCTCCAGATATTTAAGCTGAGAGCTTTCAGGAAAAGTCCGAGGATTGTGTTTGGATTCCCGAATACGCTTTCGGGTGCGGAAGGCATCCTATATGTTATGATTGAGCAAGTCGCATTGCCCATTTGGTCGCCGTCAGTAAATCGAAAGAACAGTATTTAAATGGATTGTATGGTTTGACAACTGTCAAACTTGCTTTTTCTTGCTTGCTTTTCTCTTTTTGGCGCCTTTCTAAGCAGCTCCACAGTTTCTCCGCTCACTTCGACAACGACAGGCTCTGCTTTGCCGCCGCTGACGTCTCTGAACACTCCGAGCGAGCGTGCTCCTGGCGGCAGCCAATTCTTTTCTAGATCATCGTCGCCGGCTCTGCGTGGTTTTTGTTTTTCTTTGCTGCTCATGCTCATGCCTTTTTCTTGTTCCTTGCTATGTGCCTCGCGCTTGCATTGATCACGTGGTCGTGGAATGTGTTGTAAAGCTCATCGTGCGCCTTCTTCGTCATCCTCAGCACCAGCTCGTTGCAGTAGTTGTCTCCGACAACCTGTGTCCTTATGAGGTCAGCTTTGACTCCAAGGCGGCCGAATGCCTCTTCTATGCTGATACTGTTGTACTGCTTGAAATGTTCTACATATCTGTCGCTCATGTTGAAACGCCACGAGACCGGTTCGAGTATTGTTTGCATTACGAAATGCCTTGCTGCTTCTGGTAGATTGTCGAGCGCTTCTGTCACATTGACTATCACAACGTGCTCCTTTTCTTCTGGCACTATGTGAATCTTTGGTCTTCCTTGATATTCGACCACAGCGACGTCGGTTCCAGGAATCTTTTCTACAGTTGCCCGTATTGCAACAGGCTGGACTGGCACGCACTCTAGCACGTAAGACTTCGCCTCTGAGTCGTCAGCGAATGGCTGTCTATTGACCGTTACAGTTGCATCAAGGCCGATCTGCTCCAGTATTGGCTTCAACGATGGAAGGTATTTGCCGAATGCCTCGGTCACTTCAATGATCACCTTTCCGTCCGGAGCTGCAACACGCCTCATCTCGGACAGAGCTTGGACTATTCGCTCTTTGTTTCTGTAGATGTCGAGGAAGTAGCTCGATGTGACCGTGTTGAAGGATCCATCTGCGAACGGAAGCCTGAACGCGTTTCCATGCACATATCCATTTGCGCTGGCGTTCTCGTTAATTCCGATTTCCTCTCTTAACATGCCCAAGTAGTAAATCTTCCTGTCGATGCATGTTACGCTCTTTCCAACTAGCTTTGCAGCATGCGCAACAGGGCTTGTTGGTCCTGATGCAATGTCGAGAATCGGCTCTTTGAGTTTGTCGGCCATAGACTCGAACAGTATCATTGAAGCGATTACAGGCCTCGATGCCTTTGCCTCCTCCAATTCTTTTTTGGTGATCGGCTCCCCTTTTCTGAGCTTTTGGATTGCAGGCACTTCCGCAGTGTAGTCCGGCTTCTGTCTGCTGTCCGTTTCTTGCCGAGGTGCGGCAACAGCAGTTTCGGCTAGAACCTCTGCATTGTGTATTATGAGCGGAGTCTGCGTTGGCTTTAATGCCTCGTCTCTTTTGTAGAAACGCATGTTCACCCATGTCGCTTCTTTCGGAACAGGGTGATTGCCGTTTGTTGTAGCTCGTTTTGAAGGAGCTGAGATGAGTGATTGTGGTTCTATATATGTCGGCGGCCTGCCGTTTGCCCGGTCAAACTTCCTGATCCTTTCCAGAGCTATTTCGACATTCTCTTTCTTTGTCCAGTCCGGATTCTTGTTTTTATTCAAGATCAGTTCGCCAGCAAATGTTTTTGCTGCAGCGTCCTCCAATTGTGCAAGATCGTTAGCAACAACATCTCCGAATGGAGCCAGGGATACAGTCATCTGCTCTCCATTCTGCCCAACAGTTTCAGAGCTTTTGCCGCTTTCCCTGCCGACAGGAATGTTTGCATACGTTAATAGATCGTTAAAGGTTGTTCCTTCCGGAAGGTTAAACTCTTTGTACTCGCCTCTCGATGCTGCTGTGAAAAATCCTTGCAAGCCTGCTTCAAGCGCCTCTTCCTTCTTGGGTGTTCTTTGAAGCGTGGTGCATAGCCCTTTCAGCACTGCAAGCCCCCTGTCAAGCCCTTTTCTCTCCTTCCATTTTCCGTAATCGAGGTTTACAGGAATGCCGGCAGCCCTTATGAGATCGTTGTATTTTTTGCCTATCCCGAATTGCCCCAGCGAGCCCTGCTTGGCAGCGCCTTGTAAATTGGAAAGCCCCGGCTCGGCAGTTGCCTCGTCGAATGTTGGAGCTCTGCCGTGCTCTCTGTGGAACTGCCTCAAAACTTCAAGGCCTTCCTCGACTTTCTCTTTGGTATCGTATTTGCCGTATTCTCGATTCGTCGGAAGGCCTGCCGCTTTAAGAAGGTCATTGTACGAGTTGCCTATGCCGAACGCTTTTAGCCTGCCGAGCGCGGCCGACTGGAAGAATCCATATAGGCCGATATCGCTCAAATCCGAGGTCTTCGGCGAGCGTTTGTGCTCTTGGTAAAACTTTCGCAGAGTCTCCAGGCCTCTGTCTACCGCTTCTTTGTTAGTCCATATCGCAGACTCCCTGTTTATCGGGATTCTGGATATGCGGATTATGTCGTTGGTGTTGCTGCCTTTTGGCACTCCATACGGCGCAAGCGCGCCTGTGTGCGCAGCTTGGACAAAACTGTTGAAGCCCAGGTCATCTATTATTTCGCGACGTGTCGGTGCGCGCTTGTTGGTGCTATAGAATTGCCTTAGCGTTTCGAGCATGTCATCTACGGCCTTTTGGCTGTTCCACTCTCTTTTCATTTCTATGTTAGTTGGCAGCTCCAGGTAGGAAAGCAGTTCATTCCATGTTGTGGCGTTTATTCCAACTCTAGTGAGCTTGCCCTGTTTAACCGCAGCTAAGAAGTCGGCATGTCCTGTAGCCATTGCCTCATCTTGCGTAGGCGACCTTTTGTTCTCGGCGTAGAACTGTTTTACCCATGCTACTCCTTTGTCTACTTCCTCTTTTTTAGACCATTTTTCCTTGTCGCGGTTGAGCGGCACTCCGGCCAACTTAAGTGCGTCGTTCCAGGTTTCGATGCCGAACTGCTTTAATGAGCCGCTTGCTGCGATAGCACCGAATCCCTTAAAATCAGAATCTATATCCGCCTCTTCGCGGGTAGGCGGTCTGCCGTTCTGTTTGTAGAATCCAGTTATCTTTGCTAAAGCCGCCTTTACATTTGCCTCGTCTTGCCATTTTTTGTGCTCTATGTTAGGAGGCGCACCTATTTTACTTAGGACATCATTCCAGCCGTCTATGCCGAATTGTGTTAGTGCCCCTCTTTTCGAAGCGGCTGCGGCAAAACTGGCCAGGCCAATTTCGCGCGCATCTTTTATGGTTGGAGATTTTTGCTTTTCGGTATAGAAATTTTTCAGCTTCTCGAGGGCGCTGTCGACTTCCTCCTTCTTTTCCCATCTGCCCTCATCTCTGATCGGCTGTATCCCAAGCTTCTTGAGGACGCCGTTCCAGCTATTGATGCCAAATGGTTCCAGCACGCCAGTGTAAGCTGCAGAAGCAAAGCCTTTTATGTCGAGTTTTTCTTCTACCTCGCCGCTCTCAGGTGCCCTTCCTGTCTTTTCATAAAGTTCCTTTATTTTTGCAAGAGCATCTTTCACGCGTGCTTCATCATGCCATTTTCCCGGTTCGTAGTTTGGCGGAGCGCCTGCCTTTTTCAGCGCATCGTTCCAGGATTTGATGCCCAGCGGCCTGAGCTGTCCCCTTATTATTGCGTCTGCAAACCAGCCGATTCCAAGCGGGGACCGCGCCTCCTTTGTCGTCGGTGCCCTGCCGTTCTTTGCGTGGAATTCCTTGATTGCGGTTATTGCTGCATCGGCATCTTTTTTTGCCTCTTCTTCGTTCCCGCTCGCCCATCTGCCCCTTATTACATTGGCAGGCACGCCGGCTTTTGCAAGGAGGTCGTTCCAGGACGCTATCCCGAAACCCTTGAGACCGCCTTTGTATGCCGATGAGATCATCTCGCCAAGTCCGATTGATATTGCTTCTTTAGTCATTGGCGCCCTGCCGTTCTTTGCGTGGAATTCCTTGATCGTTTTTATTGTCGTGTCCAATTCTTCCTGTGTTATTATTTTGTTCGGTTCACTGTTCAATGGAAGGCCCGCCTTTGAAAGAATGTCGTTCCATGATTTTATCCCGAACGGAATAAGCCTTCCGTTCCTTGCTGAAGATGCAAGGCCTCCAAGCCCTATTGCCTTCGCATCACCGACTGTCGGCGAACGCCCGTTGTCTTCAAAGAATTTCTTCAGTCTTGTCAGCGCAGCATCGACATTCTCGCTTTTGTGCCAGAAAAGGTTTTCGCGTTTTCTCGAAATCCTGCTGCTTGCCGGCTCGGCGGCAGAAGCATCAGCAACGACATCTCCGAATGGAGCGAGGGAGGTTTCTTGCACGTATGCGGCTTCTTTTGCAGCCTCTGCAACAGGAATGCCCGCTTTTACTAATTCTACAAATCTGTCTGCAGTCACCTTACTCTTTGCTTTTCTGCGTCTGTTTAACGGCGCGCCTGCGGCTTTCAGCAGGTCATTGTAGTTGCAGATGTTGAATTGCTTGAGGGTTCCTTGGGCTGCAGAACTAATAAGCCCACCGAGGCCCAATTCGGCCGTGGCTTCTGCACCGGTAGGTGATCTTCCCCGCGTTTTGTAGAAGTCGCTTATTTTGCTTAGGCCCTCATCCAAGCCCTCTTTTGTCGTCCACTTTTTCCCTTCTTTGTTTATTGGAAGATCTGCCACCTTCAGCAGGTCGTTATAACAGCTAATTCCAAATTGCGCTAGCCCCCCAACTGCCACAGAGCTGAGTAGTCCGCCTAAGCCAAGTCCATGCGTCTCTAACTGCGTCGGAGACCTTTGGTTTGCGATGTAGAACGCTTTTAATTCTTCGAGACCTTCGTTAAGGGCTTCCTGTGTAGACCACTTACCGTAATCCACGTTTACCGGTAGACCTGCAAACTTTAGAACATCATTGTGCGTCGAATCTTTTTTTATTCCGAATTTTTCTAGTTCGCCATCTTCGGCTGCAGTGAAGAATTTACGCAGGCTTAGCGCTCTTGCATCTTTGATTGTTGGTGGGTTTCCTTTCTCTTTTTTGAATTGCCTTAGCTTTTCTATTGAAGCGTCAACCTCTTCTTGTGTCCACTCGCCGATTTTGTATTCCTTGCCAGCCGGCAGTCCCAATCGTTTAAGAAGACCCGCAAAGGTTATCCCTTTTTCTATCCCGAACTGCTCTAAACTACCGTTCCTTGCAGCCTGGTAGAATCCGTTTAGATCCATATTGATTAAATCGTCTACTGTTGGCGAACGTTTATGTTCATCGTAGAATTGCTTTAGCTTCGCAAAGCAGTTGTCTATGTCCTCTTGGCTTTTGAACCTCCATTTTCTGAACAATACTGGTATGCCAGCCGCTTCTAATATTTGATTGAACCTTCTGCCAACTCCGAATTGCTCGAATTTCCCTCCGCGTGCGTGTTCGATGAAGGTTCTAAGGCCCAATTCTCTTGCGTCATCTTCGCATGGAGGCACCTTCTTATCGTCATAAAACTGCTTTAGGACAGCGAGCGCATCTGTTACGTCTTCCTTTTTAAGGAATCTGTTGAGATTGCGGTTCAAAGGTAGACCTGCCAGCTTTAACAGGTCGTTGTACCCTTTTATCCCGAATGCCCTCAGATTGTCGTTAGCGGCGTTTATGACGCCCTTTAAACCAAGAAGTTTATCTGCTTCATAGGCTGTTGGTGACCGTTTTTTCTCTGTATAGAACTGCCTCAACTTTTCTACTGCCGCATCTACGGCCTCTTTGCTGGTGTGCGTGCCCGGAGGAGCTTCGATCTTTATTTTACCTCCGTTTTCTACTACGATTGCGCGTATTAGGTCCCTTCCTAAGCCTGATCCCGCCATCACTTTTTGTGTCATGCTTATGCTACCGAGCCTTTCGAATGTTTTGAGTATCATTGTTTTTTCTTCTTCTGCTACGACCCTTCTTGGATTCGCGTGTGTTGGAGGATATCCTTTCGATTCCCAGAACTCCGCCACTTTGGTCATGTTTGTCGTAGCTTCTTTTGCACTGTCACGCAAACTTTTTCCTTCTTTGTGGCATTTGATAAGTATTTCCTGCTGCGTTGCAGTGAGAGATTCCATGCGCCTGATGTTTGGCTTTAGGCCTCTGCTTCTCCAAAAAGCATAGACTGATGCCACAGTCACTTTAAAAGATTTTGCCGCTTCTTCGCCAGTTTTCCCAGCTGCGTGGTCTTTCAATAGCGTTTCCTTTTCTGCGTCGGTAAAAATCCTTCTCCGAATAGCCGGTTTTAAACCTTTCCTGGCCCAGAATCTAGACACAGTTGCTGGATTTACACCCACCTCCTTTGCTGAATCTACAGTAGACTTTTTTTCAGCGTTGCATCTTATCAGTATGGCTTCCTGCTCTGGCGTCAACTTTTTCCTTTGTGAGATGTCGTAGTCTCTTGATGCCTGGAGGTTGTTCTCTCTCCAGATTCGCAGAATAAATTCGCGCGGCACATTGATGCCCTTTTGCGATAGAAGAGCAACCGCCTCTGCAGCCTTTTGTGTTTCTTTGTAGATATCGATTACTGCTGCCGTGTGTTTCAGATATTTGTTTGATCTCCGTGGTTTTCCTTTAGCCGGAACATCGCTCGCGCTGCCTCCATTTTGTTCTGTGCTAGCGTCGCCATGCTCAGGGCTACTCTGGACTTTCTTCTCCTCTTCTGTCATCAAAAATACTCAGATTTGCCTGATATTTAAAGCTGTATGCTTTTCTTCGCATTGTCAGAAACAGCGGTTTTTATGAAACCAGCTTCTGCACGTGCTTTGGAACAGATTCGCGGTAGTGCAGGCTCTTGAAGTAGTTTTGCGTGAAAGAATCCTTGAACCATATCGCCAGCTCTCTTGCAGAGACTTCTCTCCTAGCCAGCGACCTGAGGTCTGCGGGCGCTGAGCCGCTTTGCGCAAGCGTAGCCCTGGCGTGTGGATGTATTATTGGATAGAATCCGTCTGCAACGTCCTTTGGAAGATCCCATCGCTCCAGAAGAAGCATCAGAGACCAGCCTATGCTCTCCATGTTGAGTATCACGTTTGCGTCTGTCCTGAGCTTGTTGTAGCCGTCGAGTCGCTTTGTCCTCTTGTCGAGCTCTGCCTGCTCTCTCTGCATGAGCGGAACAAGCTTGTCTGTTATCCTTCTCATTGTGCGGTGCGCCAGCTTCACATGCTTTATGGCCATGTCGACGAGCGCAAACCATTCCGGCTCGTTCACTTTTGGAAGCGCGGTCTCGACGATCTTGTCTATTACGTCAGGGCACTGGTCAGATTCCTCCATGAGCGTTTTGTAGTTGTCAGGCTCCCTGAGCGCAAGCATTGCGTGGGATTGTGCCCCTACGGCAGAGTCGTTGCAGAGTTCGCATCTGTATGACATGTTACCATTACTTCTTTGAAGTTGAGAACTTAAAATCTTGCTCTATCTTCGTCACGTCCTTCTCTACGCGCCTTCTTATCCTGGCGATCGCTTCGATGTCGAAGGTCCTTAGCTCCTTGGCCTTTTCTCTGACAAGCCTGTCGAACTCCTTGCTAGGCATGTCTAGACCAGTGTGGGTTTTGTGGGCAGCCACCATAGTATACAGGCGCGCAAGCTCTGTTATCGGCATTGGTTTTTCCCCGCTCGTGCCCGGAACGCTGCGTTGCTTTGCCATAGAATCAAAACTACTCGATTTATCCTGATATTTAAGCGTTCTGATTATGAAGTCCTAATTCTTCATTAGGAACTTTTCCAAAACCGTCTTCTTTAAATATCTGGCTCAGCGAAGGGTTAATCCGTGAGCAAATGCCTGAAACACTTAGACCCTCTGCAAAAATCACAAAGAGCGGAGACAAAGAGGTTCCAACACTCGTTATAGACAAGCAGAGCACTCTCAGAAACATGACACAGAAGCTTGCAGTTGACGTCGGATACGGAAAAGCCGACGTTATCTCGCTTTTGGACAATTTCGAGAAAGGATTCACAAGCCTCGGAATAGACGCCCGTGAGGCGTGGGCCAAGGCAGACATAGAGCTAAGCATGGTCGAAGAGGACAGAAGGAGCGCAGTGTTCCACCCGGATTACCAAAGACTAAGAGATGCAGGATTCAGCCTTTCTGGAAGGCGTTTCAGGGCGCACAGGAGGGCTTAATTAAGCTCAAACTCCATAGTAAGCTTTAAATATTTATTCGATAGATAACTTGCTTGTAAAAAGCTCTTTTTACTGATAGTAAAAGGCTTAATCACAGCCCTAGCCGTTCGTTCGGAGGGATTCACAACATACATCACATTATACTATATAGGTGTAAACATGGCAGACAAACCACACATGAATCTGATCTTTATAGGTCACGTCGACCACGGAAAGTCGACAACAGTAGGAAGACTGCTCTTCGAAACAGGAGCAATCGGCGAAAGGGATATGGCCCGCATGAAAGAGCTTACCCAGACGTTCAACAAGCCTACCTTCGAGTTCGCATTCCTTATGGACTCGCTCAAGGAAGAGCGTGAAAGAGGAATCACAATAGACATAGCCCACCGTGAATTCCAGACGAACAAGTACTACTTCACAATCATAGACGCACCTGGACACAGGGACTTCGTCAAGAACATGATTACTGGAGCAAGCCAGTCCGACGCAGCAGTGCTTATTTGCTCTGCAAAGGAAGGACTACAGGCCCAGACAAGAGAGCACGCGATACTTGCAAACGTCCTCGGAATAAAGCAGATAATAATCGGAATAAACAAGATGGACGCTGTAGACTTCTCGCAGCAGAAGTACGAAGACACAAAGAAGATCATGGGTGATCTTCTCAAAACACTCGGTTACAGGCCGGAGACGATAATCGGATACATACCATACTCTGCGCTGGAAGGCAGCAACTGCAAGACAAAGAGCCCGAAGATGCCATGGTACAACGGACCATCACTTCTCGAAGCGCTCGACTCGCTAAAGGTTCCTGTAAAGCCGACAGACAAGCCATTGAGGCTTCCGGTCCAGGACGTACACACAGTACAAGGTTTCGGAACGATTCCAGTAGGAAGAGTAGAAACCGGAGTTATGAAGCCTGGTGACTTGATAATTGTAATGCCAAGCGGAGTAAAGAGCGAAGTGAAGAGCATTGAAATGCACCACCAGCAGCTGCAGAAGGCAGAGCCTGGAGACAACGTCGGCTTCGCGGTCAAGGGTCTAGAAAAGAAGGACATAAAGAGAGGAGACGTAATCGGACCGTCGAACAACCCGCCGACAGTAGCGCAGGACTTCACAGCTCAGATAATAGTTCTCCACCACCAAAACGTGATTGCGAAGGGATACACACCAGTATTCCACATACACACGGCACAGGTGGCATGCACGTTCACTGATCTGCTCGAAAAGAAGGATCCAAAGACTGGACTGACTCTCGAGAAGAATCCGCAGACGCTGAAGACAGGAGACATAGCGATAGTGAAGATAACCCCGACAAAGCCGATAGCATGCGAAAAGTTCGCAGATTTCCCACAACTAGGAAGATTCGCAGTAAGAGACATGGGAGAAACGATCGGGGCAGGAGTTATCCTCGAAGTAACGCCAAGAAAGACCTAAGGTCATAGGATGAGCGTTGCCGTTATCAAGCTGGTGAGCACGTCCATAAAGGACGTCAATCTCATAGCCCAGCAGATAAAGACAATTGCTCAAACCCTTCAGGTCAAGAGCAAAGGCCCTGTTCCTCTTCCTACCCATAGGATAAAGCACTCGACAAGAAAAAGCCCTGCAAAGACAGGAAGCCACACTTTCGAGAGATGGGAGCTCCGAATCCACAAGAGGCTCATCGAAATCGACGGAAGCGAGCAAGCTCTCAGGCAAGTCATGAGAATCCCTGTCCCTGACACAGTGCAGATCGAAATCTCATTGAGTTAATCTCGGGCTTTTTGAAAGTCCGAAATGTTTCTTCTTGTTTTCTTGATTTTCTAATCCTTTAAATATCTCAAAACCCACTAAACTATACAGGTGGGATAATGACAATATACACTGCAATTGCAGGAGTTTCTGAAGGCAAGGCGGGGAAGAACGAAGTTACTGAGCCTGCTCCAATCGGAGCGGCTTTGAGAATCGATATTAAGAACAGAGTAGACGGGCTTGTGAAGGATGCGCTTGCCCGCGAAGAGATGTACAAGACAAAGGCAGAGCGTGCAGCCCTTACTCCAGAGCAGGAGAAGATCGCAGAGAAAGGATATGATGCGATCACAGAGCTGGAAAGTTTGATAAAGAAGGAGCCATATGCAGCTGCACTAGTCGCACATATGCCTCTCAATGTCCTTTCGATTGCAAAGAACTGGGAAACACTGGCATATTCAGTAGCAGAGAGCCAGTGTACAGAGGCTTTGCTCGCACTCGTTAACAGAGACGACATGGCTTCTGTTATGGCGCTTGGCGGAGGAAATGGCATTGGCGTAAAGGCTGCGATTCTTGGGGGAAGGACACCTGTACAATTCAGGATTGCACTCCTAGAAAACGATGAAAAGCTGCTAAAGACACTGGTGCCAGAGAGCGATTCGTGGTATCAGAATTCGGTCAATGGACAGGCAGAAGGGCTTTTCTGGACTGCCAATCGTACAACTTTCGCATCTGCAGCAGAAGCAAAGATTGCTGCTGATTATCTGTTCTCGCATCCAGAACTGCTTAAGATACAAAGACTGCGTGGCATGAACCCTCGCACAGGAGAGCCTAACTACATAGATGAAGGAAGCGAGCTGGCTTTCGCCATGGCAGAGAGGGGCAATCAAAAGATTCTCGAAAGAATGCTAAAGGAGCTTCCTGACGATGTGCTTCTTTTGGAGAAGCAGACGTATGCAGGAGCTCCAAGTGTAAGCGTTTTCCAGATAATAAGAGGCAAAGCATGGGCAGATCCGGAGTTTAGACCTACATTCATGGAAATAGACAGAAAGGTAGCAGGAAGTGCAGAAGTTGATACACTGCCGCTTGGAATAAGAATGTGATCGCATGGCAATGAACACAATGGCACCGAGAGCAGGAACGGCAACGCCTACACCATACACTCCGCCGAAAGGCACGTATATACGGCCGGTTGACATGAGCCTTGGCGCTTTCGACAAACCAGATCTTTCAAGCCCGATTTTCAGTTCTTTCGTTGCACAGGCAAGGAGCTTTGCCGGTGACAGTGTCGGCGTAGAGAGGGCAAGAAAGCTTTCTGAATTCGTGAGCAAGTACTTCACTTACGACGACAATCACGCACGTGGATTTGACCTAATTGAAGTGATAGAAAACAAGAAAGGAGTATGCAGAGATTACTCTGGTGCTCTTATATTACTGCTTAGAAGTGAAGGGTTCAATGCAGAGAGCGACGGAGGATTCGTTACTATAGGAAGACTTATGGTCGGAGCCCATGCATGGGTCAAGGTGAGCATAGACGGAGTAAATTATCTAGCAGATCCTACAAATAGCGTATTTGGAAAGTACTCCGATTTCAGCATTGAAAGGCAGACAGTACCAATGGTATATACAAAAATAACACCGGCAGGGCCAATGGGATTGCTAAGAAAGGTCACATATGAGCTTATTGAGACAAACGAGACTTACTTATGGGACTGGCTCTCGAGAGTCAGAATGACACAAAGCGAAATAGACATGCTTAATGCGATGGAGAAAGAGCTTGAGCCGCTTGTTAAGGCTGCAGAAGCTGATGCAAAAAGGCTAGAGGCTTTGAAGGAGGGACCATCACGCTTGCTGAGAAAGGAAGCCGAGAGAAACAGAGACGGCGAACTGGGCCCGCTGTTCCAAGTAAGATTCAAGTCGATTGCACTCGGAGAAGTTCTTTACACCACGATGAGAGAAAGGCAGAAGAGAGAAAACGACGTAGTGATGAATGTCGGAGAATGATCTGATCATTTCTCGCCGTTTTCAATATCATCATCCGATATCTTGTGCCCGAACATCGTGGCCTTTGTCTTTAGATGAGCCTTCACCATCTCGTTCTTCGGGGGAATGTGAAGCCCCACTTGCTTAACTTTTATTCCTGCACTTTCTATCCCGTTGACTTTTTTGGGATTGTTCGTAAGAAGTCGTACAGACTTTACGCCTATGCTCTTCAGCATTGCGCCGACGACTTCGAAGTCCCTGTGCTCTGGGATTATGTTCTCCATGTCATAGGCTTCGAATACATTGACGGCTTTCCCAGTTTTTGGATTGGTCTTCTGGACGATCTTGCCATTCTTCCATTCAAAAAGGTTGCTGTATGCCTTGAGCTTGCCGACTATGCCGTTGCCTGCACCTTCTTGATGTAGGTAGACGATAGCTCCTTTCTTCTCCTGCTGTATTAGCGTGAGTGCCTTCTCGAGCTCTTCCCTGCATTCGCAGTTGACCGCATGGAAAAGCTCGCTGCTTCTGCAAGAGGAATGAAGCCTGGTAAGAAGGTCTTCCCCATTCTTGAGACCATCCTTTCCAAGTTCGCCATACACCATCATGTCGTGTTCCTGCCCGGATGTTCTGTCGCCGAATACTATGTAAGTCCAATCGCCATACTCAGTTGGGAGAGGAGTTCTTCCAAGCTCGACCACTATGCTTTTGCCGTTCTTCTTGAGCTGCTCTCGCATCTTCTGCTCGCTCTCCCACGGCTTCTGCCATTCATTGTTGAAGAATTCACCTATGTCATCGATTTTCATTGTATCACTTCATGTCGAATGCCTGCTCAAGAACATGTCGCATCTCTTTTGTCATGGGATAGTCATATAACTTTTCACGTGAGACCCATACGTAGTCATCGTGCTCAGTCATTTTGACTTCCCCTTTTTCTACAGTAACAAAGAAATCGAATTCGCGAACTCTACCTATGTGTCCATCAAACTCGAAGTATGACATGTAGCTATCCACGCTTGTTACCCGCAGTCCCGTTTCCTCCCAAACTTCCCTTATCAGGGCTGTTTCTAAAGTTTCACCTTTTTCCACGCCGCCGCCAGGTATCTCGTACATTCCAGGACTTGTGTCATCGGGATTCCTTCGCAATATCAGAATCTTGTTGCCATCGCGTATCACGCCACTCACTGCACATCCTGCCATGCCATCGACCTTCGCCTTGGCCAGGAGTTGCTTTGACAGATCCTTGTAGTCCGGCACGTTATCGCCTTATTATACCTTTTTTGGCGAGTGTCTCTACTAGAACATTAGCAGCGACATCCGGGGTATCATTGTTATCCAGTGTGATGTAGTCAATATTGAATCGTTTATAGGTACTAAT
>DAIDAC010000002.1 GCA_027310825.1 Candidatus Micrarchaeaceae archaeon | reverse complement strand
TTTTAATTCCCGTTTTAAGATAATTTGGTCCCCTACTCTTGTTTAAGCTTGCATTATAATTGTAATAATTAGGCTGGGGTTGACTGTAATAACGATTGCTATAGCGATGGTATCTATGATATCTATGGTGATGCCGCCTAGCCATAAATATACTCAGCTAGTTAATAATAAAAATCCGCATTAATTATGATGAGATGGTTCAGCATTGATGAGCAAAATTAGAGGCAGCGAGAGCGTTACACTTCTTCGAAGGTACAGAAGGATGACCCTTTCTTGATATGTCAATGTCTTTACGTCGACTTCTGGCCTTATGTGCTGTTTGTGCTGAGCCTTTGCATGTGGTGCCGTCATCGTTCCACCATAATAAAATGGCAGGCAACTCTTAAAAGCCCTTCTTCTGAGTCTATAGCATGAAGTATTACTTATCGTCGTACAGGATTGGGAACAAGGCCGCGCAACTGAAAAGAATGATTCCAAAAGGCAAAACCATCGGATTCGTGCCTAATGCATTTGACTATGTCGAGCCCCAGGTTTGGAAAGAGCGTAACGCCATAGTAATGAAAGAGCTCTCTGATCTTGGGATAAAGGTCGAGATGCTTGATCTCCGCAAATACTTCGGCAAGAGCAAAGCCCTGAAAAGGAAGCTTGACCGCCTTGGAGGGATCTGGGTCCGTGGAGGGAACACATTCGTTCTCCGGCAGGCCATGAAGCTGAGCGGCCTCGACACAATACTGAAGGGCATAGAGCGGAAGGACTTTGTCTATGGAGGCTACAGCGCCGGTTGCTGCATACTTGGCCCTACCCTCAAATGCCTGTCAATAGTGGATGATCCTACAATAACTCCTTACCGTGTCAAGAAAGTCCTTTGGGACGGGCTTGGCCTTATCGACTTCGCGGTGATGCCGCACTACAAGTCAGACCACCCGGAGTCAAAGGACGTCGACAAAGAAGTGGCATACTGCAAAAAGAACAGGATTCCGTTCAAGACCCTTAGAGACGGAGAGGTTTTGATAATAAAATGAACTATGCTGTCGAGTGCGTGATATTGGATTAACTACCTAAGTTACAATATATTGTACCATAGGTATAAATATTAGTTAGTGCATAATGCTATTAGATCAATACACAAAGGTATCGAAATGGCAGAACCGCTGGTTAATAGGCTTAAGAGGCCGGAGTTCATAGCGTTAGCCAGACTTCAAGATAGGTTTATCGAGATGGTTTACGCTCTTGACAACGATTTCGTCATGCACGGAGGAACTGCTATCTGGCGATGCTATGGCGGAAATAGATTCTCCTATGACATAGACGGTTACGTAATGTCCAAGAAGGAATCCAGGCTTCTTGGTGACAACATTACGTGGGAAATAGCGAAAGTAGGGTTGAAGCTTAAAAGAATAGCACACATCGGAGATGCATTGTTCATCACAATATCTGAAGGAGAGACAGACATGAAGGTCGAGATAGTGCCTTCCAAAAAGAGGATTGTGTCAATAAGCACGCCATACGAGAAAATAGATGGGACAATGCTGAGCATACGTACGCTCACTCCAGATGATTTTGTATTGGAAAAGATAAATGCGTATGAAGAAAGGCACTACGCACGGGATCTGTATGACATATACCAGCTAATGGGCAAGATAGAAGCTGGCGGAATTACAGAGAAAAAACTGAAGAAGTTTATAAATGCAATAGAGCCGCCGCTAGAGGGGCAGGGAGGCATCAAAGGAATGGTGCTTAGCGGTGTCGAGCCTTCATTCGACGACATGGTAAAGTATATACGTGGTAAACTAAAATGAAGTACATAAAAGGTATAAGAGAGAGGTTTGATAGTCCAAACTTTCCTGTTTTCAAGGCTCGGGAACTTAGAACCATGGGCGTTGGTACCGAATACTCTAAGCGCCTAGTGCACATACTGCTCTCAAGAAAAGAGATTACTAGGATAACTCGTGGAGTATACACCTTCCATAGCAACTTAAATGTTGTTGGCTTTGCGTTCGCGCCGTTTTATTATGGATTGGAAGACGCACTTAGAATCAGAGGTCTCTCAGGACAAGGAACAAATCCTATGGTTGTGACGTCGAGAAATGTAAGAGCCGGAATCAGGCAATTCAAAGGCAGCAACTATCTTGTCTTTAGGATAGATAAGAGATTCTTTTTTGGATACGATTTGGTAAAGGTCGGTAATTTCTGGCTGCCAGTTTCTGACTTGGAGAAAACCGTCATAGACATGGTGCATTTCAACGGCATGATAAGAGATGAGCTGCTTCCCGGCATAATCAAAGCGCTCGACAGGAAAAGGCTGAATGATTACCTTAAGCGTTACAAACCAAGCCTTAGGAACAAGGTGTTGGATCTTGTTAAGGCTAAGCGATAGTGTAGACAGATATCCCATACAGAAACCTATAAATACTCGTTTCTTTGGAGTAATTCCCGGTAGCATGCTAGAGCGATTCAGATCAAGGAACCTCGCAAAGATGGCTGAGGAGAGGTATGGACACATGGACTTTCCTCCTGCAGCGAACGCCCCTGCTCCTATGCTGCTCAGATTTGATCCCGTTGAGCACGCCGTCAAGACCAAGAGGCGCAGATCAATCGAAGAGGTGTCGAATATAGTAGTGAACATGAGCAATGGCTTCTTCGTTCTCGGGACATCTACTTTGCTGGTGTCGATTGCAGGATTGTCTGGAAAATCCACTTATGTGCTCCCCAGCTCGACCATTCCTATCGGCATAACCGGAACAGCAATAACTCTTGGAGGGCTTGGACTGTATTGGATGGGCACCCGCTGGAATCCTGCATGGAAGAGAAAGCAGGATGCCAAAGCCGAGAGGATTGCTGCGCGCAGGCTTGCAAGAGCCGAAGAATCCGATTCTGCTGCGGCTGCCGCACGTCATGAAATCGATGCCCTAATACGAGAGCTTGAAGCTGTTGCAGGAATTACATAGTCTTTGGCTTCGGCAGGTTCTTCAGCCTCTTGATCAGGCCTATCGCCTCGTCTACCGCCATCTTCACGTTCTTCACTGTGTCGCATCCTGTGCAGATTATCTTGCCGTTCTTGAAAAGAAGCAGTGCTGCCTTTGGCTCGTGGAGCTTCAATATCGCTCCAGGGAACTGCTCAGGCTCGTAGTCTACGTCGTGGGACATCTTTGCCAGCTGGTAAAGGTCCAGATCAGTTTGAAGATCTGCGCTAGCCACAATGTTGACAACCCTGTATGTTGGCTTCAATGTTACCCTTCTGTGCGTCACCGAAGTGCTTCTGTCGCTCATGAATATCACATACTTGTATGGATTGATAGGATTAAAGATGTGCGTATTGCCTAGTTAACCGACTTGGACTTCTGCGCCTTTGCCGCGACCCTTCTTTCTATCTTTCCGTCAGGGTCGAATCCTCTCAGCATTTCCTTGACTATGTTCTTTTCATTCGGCGTTGTCTCGACGCTGTCCCTCGCTTCAACCAAGTGTGCAACAATCCGCTCTCCGGTCTTTGCAAGCCTCTTCTGCGACCTCAAAAGCGATACTGTCGAAGTCGCCACGCCGCCGCCGACAAGCGTCCATCCTGCAGTTTCCATCGCCGCAGCGTCAGGGCCGGATATGTGCACTGCTATAAACGTAAGCGTCAGGCCTGTAAGCGAAGCCACTAAGCTGCCTGCAGCTGCCCCAAACCTCTTCAGAAGATTGATGGCGTACGGCGTTGAGACATTCCGCCTGTAAAACTTGGTTATGTCGTCTGAATTTTGGAAGCTGCATAGTTTTGTGAACATCGCTCCGTCCATCTCCGAGTGAAAAACCTTAACGAAACCGGTGTTTGCCGCCAGTTTCAGCATAGGGAGCTCTACGTCGTTGACCAGGTCTATGTTCTTTGGCATGGACTTTTTCTCAGTGACTGTCACGCCCTCTACATGGCCGTCAGTCACCTGAAATCTGACATCTGCTGATACGGTCTTTCCACCGCCGAGAATCTGCGCTGCTAGATAGCCCTTGTTCAAGTATTCGGCTTTCGCTAGTTTCTGCTCCCATCCCTCTTCATGGAGCACCTCTGCTTCTATGCCGTTTTTGCTTAGCGCGCTTTCCAGTTCAAGAGCGTGCGCCGCTCCGGTAAATACAAGGATTGATGCAGGATTGCCATTTTGGCATGCTCCCACTATGTTTCTGAGCATGATTGTGTTCCTTATGTCAAGCGAATCAGCCTGGGCTGCGTAGACAGGTATGCAATCAATTGCCCAGCGCTTCAAGCCGCGACCCAGAGGAAGAGGCTGCACTGCGTGCCTGCCTATAAGAAGCGATACCTGCTTCTCCTTTGTCAGGTAGTAGTTGAATGCCGGATCGGTCTTTGATATGTCTATGGCCTTTACAGGCACACCTTCGCTCTCTGCATCTGAAAACGCTTTCAGGACCAGCGACGTTGCCTTTGGAAAGGCGAAGCGCTCGCCCTCCTTGGTTCTGGAGAACTCGTGGGGGTTTGTCAGCTTCGCTTTTTGGATTGCCTGTTCGAGTTTGCCGTCGTCCGGAGCCTCGAAAAGCACAATAAGGCTTCTGCTCTTCTTCAATCGGTCTATTACCGCCTTTACCTGCCCTCCTTCCTTTTCGTCGTCATGCATCGATGGGAATAGGTAGACCTTTGTGGCGTGTGTTTGCTCCTTCGTTTCCCCCACCAGATCACTTGTTCGAATTAGTTGCCCCTCAACTGCTTCAACGTGTCCTGGAATATTGCGTCCGGAGATTTGTATCCTGGCTGTCGCTTCGCCTCTTCGCCGAGGAATTCCTGCTCCAAGTTCTTTGTCTCCCTGTCCGTAGGGAATAATTGAAGCATTACTCTATTCAGCTGCCTTGCTTCGGTTTGCCTTCCCATATTTGAGAGGAGCGAGCGTTTTGCACCCATTAAGCTGTAGACTGCAGTAGAGCTGACACCCTGCTGCGTAGCAAGCCCTCTGTCAAGTACCTCCAGTGCATCTTTCTGCAGATTTAATTTCCTTGCAAGTATGTCTGCTTTTTCTTCGCACAGCATTGTCCATCCGTAATCAGTCTGAGGCACATGCCGCATCCCCTGCTCTACAACCTGCAATGCCTCTTTGTGGCGCTTCTTTTCCTTAAAGAAGTGTATCTTAGCCGAATAGCTTGCATACTCCGTCGGCAATGCCCTTATAACTGCGTCGAACATTTCCAGCGCTTCTGCTTCGCGCTCCTTCATGTCAGACATTCTAGCAGCAAGATGGCTACACATTTCTGGATTGTCAGGATGCGTTTTTAGGAATTCTTTATCATATGTCAGTCCTACCTCAAAGCCTTCGCTCTCCATTATCGTTTGTCCCTTAATTGAAGCGTAGAATCCGGAATCCGGGAATTGCTTAAGTGTATTCTCCAGTACCTTGTTCGCGGCTTCTTCCTCACCCATGCGCCCCAATGAATGCCATAACTCGTAGGGAACTCGTTCATCGGTTGGATTCTCCTTCATCTTCGCCGTCAATTCTATTATCCGCTTCTGCTCCCACGGATCTGCACGCCGCTCGTTGTGTGAACGCTCTCTGCCAGTCTGCGCCTTTTCTACCATAAGCTCACTGCAATGACTCAGCTTTTCCAGATATTTATACGTTGCTGATGCCGTCAAAACCAGAACAAAGGTTTACGGTTTTCGACCGCTCCGCTGCCGAATTAAAAACAAGAAAAAGAAAAATAAAATAAAAAATATAAACTAAAAGTCTGCTTAGGCGATTATCCCTCATCGTTTGGTATTGAGTTTTAGCTTTCTGTTAGACTTGTAAACCTCGTCGATTATTAACTTCTGCCTTTTGCTCCAATCCGTGTTGCTTGTTCGCTTTAGCCATGCAACTCTAAAATCGATAAACTGCCGGTTTCCTATTCGGTTCCTTCTTTTAGCCTCCTTTAAGTCTTTGAGCAATTTCTTTTTGTTCCAGGTTAGTTTAAACAATATTGTCACCTAGTACAGAATTGACCTTTTTGGGGCTTAATTTAAGGTATTTGGCAAACTCCTTCAATTTTTCCATGTCAATATAATCTTTGAATATTCCATATAAATGTCTTGCGTCATCTTCGTCCTTTTCACTTCCCAAATAGATTTTATAAGCGATCTGCAGCTCAAACTCAGAAGTTATAAGTTTACCCTGATCAAGTATTACGGTTAAGGTGTTTTTAAGACTATAGAAGTCGGTATATACTTTTGGAAATTTAATCTCAAAATTAGGGTCTATTGTCCCATTTTCTGCGAATCTCACAGAAAGTCCGTTCTTCAGTATATCGTAAGCGTCTTTTGAATTCTCAGCATTGAGAATGTAGAAATTTAGTTTATTCAATCTTCCACAGAAATCTAAGAATTTTTCTAGCGGAATCTTTTCAATGAAGATGTCAATGTCCTCAGTGCTCCTATCTCTTCCAAACAATATAGCAATATACCCACTTACGATTACGTAATCGAAACCTATAGCACCGGTAAACTTTAGAACAAGTTTGTCCAGTATTGTCAACTCCTTATTTGGAAAGATTATTTCTCCGTCCTTAAAAGTAAACTCCATCTTATCGGATAAATAGCCCATGCAAACTATATATAGTTACCTGGCTCCTGAATAAAAACAAGAAAAAGAAAAATAAAATAAAAAATATAAACTAAAAGTCTGCTTAGGCGATTATCTCTCCTGTTGCAAATCTTTCCTTTACTTCGACAATTCGAACCTTGCCCTTCCAGCCCTGTGCTGCTCCCTTTATGAAGATTACGAATCCGTCCTTCTTTGCGATCCCGTCTCCCTTCGAAGCGACTGCTTCAACTTCGACTTCGACTTCGTCGCCTGGCTTTACTGGCTTTGGTGCACCAGAGTTTGCGTACATGCCGCCTCCTCCTCTGCCTCCGCCTCTTCCGCCGCGTCTTTCATAGCCCCCTCTGGAGCCTCCTTCCATTCCTTCGTCTTGGTACATTCAATTCACTTTCTTTTTATGTTACGTAGAATTAGACTTTCTGTCCTTATCTCCGTAGTATATTGCTGTATGTGCAGATATAAAAAGTAGTAGGTATGCCCTGCATTTACGGTGTCTTAATCGCAAAGCACTTTTTCATCCTTCTCGCCTTAAAGATGAGAAGATCGTGAGTCTTCAATGCAGGCCTCACGGCAGCCGCATCCTGTTATTCTTGGCGGACTCTGTTACCGTAGGATAGATAATGACCATAGCAGGCACTACAGAGCTCTTGTAGAAGAGGAAAAGATATTGAATATGAAGATAAAAGAGAAGTACGATTAAAGAACGAGGATTTATGGACGACCGGGATTGAACATTGTTATCACTAACAAAAATTTCTAGTCGATTATGGACGGCCTGGGCTTGTCATTTTCTCACTATTTTTACAATGTGGCGGCAGTGTTTTTATACCTTCCGATTGCATTCGTTAATACTGATATGCATGAAAGTACGAACACTTTTACCGTCGGACAGGGCTGGATTGCTGAGGCTGCTGGACCAGAGCTACGACGAAGTAAAAAGAAACCCTGGCCTCGGGGAAAGCCTCAGGCTTGAACGGCCAAAAATGAGCGGCCAGGTGAAGTGGTTCGACGAGATAAGGAAGCTGGTAAGAAGCGGCGATGCCGTGTTTTACGTAGCCGAAGAGAAAGGAGATGTCATCGGATTCTGCTCTGTCGTAAAGAAAGACATCCCCGAATCTGAGATGTCGCATATCGGCGTGCTGGGCGTGCGTGTCGCCGAAGGCTGGCGGGGGCGAGGCATAGGCTCAAAGCTGATGAAACAGGTGCTTGACAAATGCAAAGGCAAATTCGAGATAGTTGAACTGTTTGTATTCAAGCCTAATGAAGATGCACAACGGCTCTATGAACGATTCGGCTTCAAAGCGTGGGGCGTGGCGCCAAGATACATAAAGAGGGGCAAGAAGTACCTTGACACTGTTTACATGTACCTGAACCTCTAGGCGTGCGTTTTAAATATTAGAAATCGCGTATAATATTATAGGCTGGGCGACTGTGTTTCTCCGAACATAATCCTTCCACCGAAGCGCCCGGCTTTTTAAAAATCGTAAGACACGTGATCTTTAACTATGACCGCAGCAAACGCATCAATAAGTGACATTCTTTCGGCACCAGTAATGCGGACTACAATAAAGAACGTTCTTGGCGAGAGAGACGCCATACGATGTTGCTGAAAGACCGCAAGCCTATGTGCTATCCCTCAAGAAAGAACCCAGCAACCAATGCAGAAGAATAATAATTCTGAAGCCTAAAGGCTTCACAGCCAATAGCATTGACGAGCTTAGCAGCCACCCAGAAGCTCAGGAAGCAACTGTGGAGATAAAAGGAGCTGCTCGCGCTGCAAACATAGACTATTCGCTCATCGAAATGGCCGGAAAGAAACAGAAAGATGCGCTGTATGATTTTGCTGATGCGGCAAAAGAAATGAGAGATTCAATGTTCGAGAAAGAACCTGATACTGTCGAGTCTATTTACTCTATGGATCCGCTTGTCAGCCTTCCTGCTCTAATAACACTTCTAAATATAGAGGAAAAAGGCAAACACGAGCAGTGCACTGTCTATGCTCTGATATTGAAGATAGCAAAAAAGCGTCCTGAATTGGCGCTTAGGCTGTTAAAAAAAGCAGAGAAGGACAAAGTCGCACCTCTGTACTATCTGGAAGAGTTAATCAAAAAAGTAAATATGGCTCTTTCCTGCCACACCGGCTTCGATTATTAGAATGCGTATCAATTATCCAACAGCGTGAACGCTTACGTGGTGCTCCTCGGGAGAACGCTCTTGTGCTGAACCGTTTCCGAGCTTTCTGGTGGCGATGAGCCGGAAACCACCTGCGCTGACCGTGGAGAGTGCGAGTTTCTCAATTCGTCCCTCAGATTAAACAGCACCCTTTGCAAATCCATTGCGGTGTTTCCAGGCAGCGCCGGGAAGAAGTTCACGGTTTGCGACCCGCTGTCCTCGGCTCCGCTATTCTCTCTTGAACGTCCGGTGCTGCTGCTACTCATCGGAACAATCATCAATGATGAGAGGCCGAGCAGCCTGTCCAGCAGTGTCCTGGTAAGCACCACATCGGTTACGTTGTCCAATGGGATTGAGTCTACGCTATAGCCAAAGAACCCTCTTTTGCCGACAACCCTGCGGTTTGTGATCCAATACCATGACTTTCCGTACGCGATGTACGGCCCTAGACCGATTATCAGCGCTATGGCAGGCACAGCGACTATCCCTATTGTAACCACCAGATATAATTCATTGAATACTATGGCACCTATGATCGCGAAAATCGTCAAGGCGGCAAGGGCCACGTAACTGCCCAATGTTTTTGTCAGCATGAATCCCATGAACTGTGGTTTGAGCTCTCTGACGATGATTTCGCCGCTCTGCAGATGGAATGGCAGTTTTTGCAGCTGAGATGCGTCCGAATCTATGCGCGGTGCAGCGTTCTGGCTCTTGGCTATGTCAGAATTTTGATTTTGATAATTTTGATATGTTGACATAATAGACACCATAGATCAGATCACAGAACGTTGCGGCAGCTTTTGCCTGTGCCGCAACTTCTGCCTTTTACTTACTTTTACTTTTTACTTTTGCTTCTTGCTGTTACTTACTAGGTTCGCATGATCCGTTTTCCTGCCGGACGATTCTTGACCATACCCTTACCGCCAGGCCGTCCTGACTTGGCGCGCTCCTTGGCCGCCTTCATTCTTCCACCTCTGCTCTTCTTTGTCATTTCTCACACCCATTATATATTAGTTTAGCTACCTATATAATACTTTGCTTTACTAAACAAGTAATTTATTTTGTGTAAATAGTTATTTTTGAAATTCTAATTTAAATTCTAAAGTATACTGCTAATAACTAAAGTGTTATATAGGAGTAGGTATGATGATATACTATGGCAATGACAAGAGGTATCCTAGAAATGCTGCAGTTGGCACTCTACAAACCTAAATCCTTTACCGATTTTACGAAGATGAGGATAGGTGAAAGGCACCTAAGTTCAGTGACCGTCTCAAAACGGTTGGATGAACTTATCATTACACAAAACATGACAGAAGTCACTGCCAGGTCAAAGTCAGGCAGGCGGATTATCGCGTACAAAACTACAGACAGAGGGAAGCAGGTAATAAAGCTGGCAAAAGAGCTTGATGCTGCGATTGCCTGCCCAAAAGCCGATTAAAAATTCTTTTTTAGGGACATATAAGTGATGATGCACGTTTATTCCTGCATCCTCAAACGTTTAATCGCGTATCTGTCGTAGAAATATAATAGCATTATAATCAGATTCTTCTCGACGATAAATATGTGTGGTTAGCAGAAATTTATTTTCTGCAATTAAGATAGGTATATATACTAGTGTTTTTAGTATAAAGCCATGGTACTTATAAGAGGAGTCGTAGAAATGCTTCAGTCCGCATCTAATCAAACAAGATCGTTTATTGATTTCACCAAGATCGTGATAAAGGGAAAGCGGCTGAGCTCAGCCACAGTATCAAAAAGGCTTGGTGAACTAATCGCTACCGATGCTTTGGAAGAGGTAATAACAACGTCCAAAACCGGGAGGAGGGTAATAGCCTACAGAACAACAGAAAAGGGCAAGAAGATAGTTTATCTCGCAGAGCAACTACGCAACGCACTCCACAGCAACTAACGGCAAATAACAATCCGTTCTTCGCAGCTGGGCCCGTCAGGACTCAGAAAACCAGTTGCCGTTGCCGTCGCATCTCCGAGTACAAGTACATAGACATAGAGGGTTTTCCTTCAAAGACTTCTTCAACAATCTGAGTACTCCTTTCTGTTTTCTGCCGACTCTGATTATTAGAACACGTAGCATTTACCAACGCCGTGCATTCCTTAAATTTACCAGCCAAGCTTCCTCTTCCTTCGCAGACGTCTAGACCTTGCACGCTTTCCCTTCGATGGCATATCATCACGCTATCGTAGATGATGAGCCTGTGCATAAATAGCTATCGTTGCTGCTCAGCGACCTCTTTGCAGGTTGTCCACGCAGCCATGGTGCTGGTTGTAGACATTGACCCAGAGTTCTGCCCCTCTTTCAGTGCGTCTGCGCTCTCTGAGCATTGCTGCGTATTGTTCGTCTTGCGCATCTTTGGCTTTGTTGGCTATCCTGCGCTTGTACATCAGTTGGGCATACCTTGTTTCCCAGTTCGGGCCTAGAAGCCTGTCTAGCCTTTTGCCCTCGAAATATGTGTGCGCTGCGCCTGTAAACCAGAGCTGTACTGCAGTGTATGTTGCTGCTCCTAGCGTTGCTGATAGCGAAACGACCCCTAACACTGCGCTGGTTGTTGGTGTGTCTGGAAGAACTCCTGTAAGCGCTGCTGCAGGCAGTCCCATGCCTCCTCCTAATCCGCCTCCGAAAAGTGTGCCGTTTAGCAACGATACCTTAACTTCGGCGCGCAAAGAGTCCTTCGTGTCGACGTGGTATATCATTCTGTCGAGAGTCCCATTTGAAATGGTGCTTCCCTCGGCTACCCTTTCTTGCGGTATTCTCAATAGGAAATCTGCAGCTCTCTGTGTTGCGGCATGCAGTCTTGGAAACATTACTTCTTTCGCTTCTGTGCTCACTTTTGTTGGCGTTGTTACCATTCAACCACTGTATAAATAAGTGGATTTTGAGATATTTAAATGGTGTGAAAACCTGCAAAATCCGAATATGACGTTAGGATTCTGAATTGTGATGTTTTTTACTGTGACACTTTTTCGACGATATCCTTAACAGGCATAGCGGCATCAACAAATAGAATCCCCAGCGCTTTCGCCTTTTTGTCTAATTTTGCCTTGTGGGCGAACACGCCTTTGAGCTCTCCTTTCCGTTTGCCGAACTGCTTGCTTGTCCTGCCCATGAGCCTACTCTCCAGCAGCTCCTCAGATGCATGAAGATAGTAGACCTTGTCGAACATGCCGATAATGTCGAATGAACCGTTGCCCTTTCCTGGCTGTCCGCCCGCATCTCCGAGTACATAGAGGGTTTTGTTTTCCCTCAGTAACTTCTTCAGCACTTTGAGATCTATTACCTGAAAATGGTTTTTCCAGAAGTTTTCTGCGCTGTCTGTGGAATACTTTGCCTTCCTGCCATTCTTGTCTACAAGCTTTGTCAGGCCGACAGTCGAACCTTCGTCTACGACTGCAAATCCCTTTTTTCGCAGCCTGCTGGCAAGGTAGCTCTTTCCGGTTCCTCCTACTCCTATTACTAGGACGTGCATGGATTTCACATCAGCCCTTCTTGAAATAATAAGGAACTCCGTAGGCAAGCCCTCCCTGCTGCCTGAAGCCGCTCACCTTCATCTTCTTTAGGATTATGGGCTTGTTCTCCTTCGAGCTTTCGACGATAACGGCGTAGACGTTTTTGAGGTCTGCATTCCGCAGCACATCCCCCTCATAGCCTTCGCAGTCTATCTTCAGCGCAATCCTTTCCTTGATTCCTTTTGTGATGCTATCTAGAGTCCTCATCCTCACGTTTAGTGTGTTGTCGCTTTTGTCGTCGTTTCCCACCTTTGCATCTCCCCAGCCCACTTTGTCAGCAGAGACTGGAACGCTCTTGTTCTCGCTTCCCACCATTTCCATCCTGTAGTCGATCCTTTCTCTTATTTCCGGATTTGCCTTTGCGAGCACCTTCTTTCCCATCTCGTATGTAGACGGCATAGGCTCTAGCGCGATGACCTTTTTGACGTTCGGGTTCTGCGCGAAGTATATCGCGGTCTCTCCCATGAATGCGCCTATGTCGATGACAACAGTGTTGGGCCTGATGTCCTTCAGCATCGGATAATACTGCTGGTACACAAATGTCTCTTCCAGCATTGCGCCGTATCTTAGATCCTTTTCTATCTCCAATAGGCGCCTCGGCAGCGCTAACGGTTCGTGCGTTATTATCTGCCAGAACTGCCCAAGCGCTCCCATTAAATCGTGATTAGTATCCGATGGGAATCCTTATAAATAGTTTCGTGCGCTCTACCGAACGAATTTAATAAAACTGGTTCTTAACAGTATCATGGAGATAACAGTTATCGTCATTCCGAATGCCAAGGCATCGTCAGTGGTCAAGATCGGCGAGAACAATTACAAGGTAAAGGTCAATGCGCCAGCAGAAGGCGGAAGGGCAAACGAACAACTCATTGAGATACTGGCGGAATTTTTTGATGTGAGAAAATCGCTGATAACGGTACTGAAGGGGAGTAAGAGCAGGCACAAAACAATCCAAATACTCTTCTGACGCTGTGCACCGAGAAACCACAAATTGGGCATTGTATTAAGAACTAGTAGCCCAAAGCATTATTGCTAAAGTGATATAATGAAAGGAAAAGTAAAGATGTATGACTCCTCGAGAGGCTTCGGATTCATAACAGGAGAGGACGGAAAAGACGTCTATGTACACAGCACATCTGTCGAAGGAGGAGCAACTCTTTCAGTAGGAGATTCAGTAGAATACGAGGTAGAACAGGGACAGAGAGGACCTCGAGCAAAGAACGTAAAGAAGCAGTAAATAGATAGATCGATTCCTTTTGGGAGAAATCCCAATTTGATTTTATCTACTTAGCTTGGAGCATCGGCTTTTTGCTCTCTTAGCGCACGTATCCTTTCGTCTATTTTCTTGACCATCTCAAGCATCAGGTTCTCGTTGTCCGCCTTTGCGATGCTCCCGTTTCTTAGATAGTTGACGAACTCTGCAGTAACTTCCACCCTTTCGCTGGCTTCCGACAACTCGAATATCTTGTTGACGATTCTTCCTGCAAGGATCGCAGTGTTGTTGTGCCCACCATCGACAAATTGGCCTGGCTCCAGCTCTGCCTCCTGCGGCCTTCCTTGAAGGAGCGCAGTCCTTTCATCACGAAGGTATCCGATCAGAGTCGCGACTGTTGCCGCTATTCTTGGATTAGGGTGCTGCCGTCTGCTTTGCATGGATTGATGAGTCTTTTTCAAATATAAAAAGTAATATTATTGAGCGGTTTGCACCTGCATAGCCGGGGAAAGCCTTAAATGCTCTGTAGTATAATAGATGGCGTTGATTTGATGGCAGAGGAAAAGAAGAAAGAGATCAATGTAAAGTTCAAGTTCAAGCCGATTTACGCAGCGGCAGTGGTGGCGATTCTTGCAGTTATAGGGGTGATATATTTGGCAACAAACAGCAGCGCAGCGCCCACAGTGGTAGCAATCGGCGACAATGTCAGCGTTTATTACACCGGAACATTCCAGAACGGAACGGTGTTCGATTCGAATGTTGGAAAGCAGCCGCTCACATTCATTGCAGGGTCGGGACAGCTCATACCTGGCTTTGACCAAGGTGTAATAGGCATGGCTCTAAACCAGAGCAAGACGATAACGGTTCCTCCGAAAGAGGGCTACGGGCTCGTTAACCAAAGCCTCATTGTAGTGGTTCCGAGGTCTGTCTTCGGAAACCAGAGCATTACCGTAGGAATGATGGTCAAGTCGACAGGTAATGGCCAGCAAGGACTGGTGACTGCAGTAAATGCGACAAACGTGACGATAGATTTCAATCCACCGCTTGCAGGCAAGACGCTGATATTCCAAGTAAAGGTAGTCGCGATAAACAAGAAGCTGTAATAATTTTATTTTTCGTTTTTTATTCTTTATCTCTTAACCAATCTTTTATCCTACGGAAATAGTTTGGGGTTTCACTTCCAGACTTTGTCTCCATTCAGCAGAAGATATATTCCTGTGACAAGGATCCAGATTATCGGCGGGACTGCGACAGCTCTTTCTACACCTCCGAATCCGAAGCCAGGTCCAGAGTACGCAAGATTTAAGCTGAAGAGCCTCAATGACGGGAGCAAAATAGTTGCAAGCAGAATGGTCAGAGAAATTATTCCGGAAAGAAGAGTGTATATTTCGTATATCTGGTAATCTTTTCTTTGTGCGGCGATTGCAAGCCGGATTCCAACTACGGTTATTCCGACTCCTGCGAAAAAGAAAGCGATGAGTGCGAACGCTCCGTGGATGATGAGTATTGTGTTTTCTGGAACTGTACCGACACCGATTGCCCCGAACGCTGCCAGCATCATGCAGCCAACTCCCACTCTCCTCGTGACTCTTCCTGGAAACGCGCTGACAACGCCGAGCAGTCCGACGAAGAGCAGCATGCCGAACATTATTATCGAGTAGTTGAACACGAACCAGAGCGGTGACGTCGATGTGTTGCCTAGGTCGCTTATCGGGTTTGTAAAAATATTGTAGCAGTTGCCGTTGTAGCAAGGATACGCTGCCTGCACTGCAAGCATTGCGATTATGAACTGCGCTGCGGCTACGATAAGCATAATGGCTCCGAATCTGACTCCGCTCTTCATAGGATTCGATTAAGGAGTGCAGCGAATCTTTAAATGATTATGTCATTACAGCTTCTGCACTGCCGCGCTTGGAAGCGCCGTCAGCTTCTGCTTTAGGTCTCCGTCGATGACTATCGTTGCTCCGTTGTTCTTCCTTACCACTTCGTTTATGTGGTCGCGGTAGAATTGTAGTGCCTCGCTGTTGCCCTTGGCTATCTCACGCTTGTAGATCATGCAAGCGTTGCAGGTGTGCGTGCTCTTCGCCCTGCTGGTAGCGCTGTCGAAGATCTTAAGAACGATTTTTGCCTTTTTCTTTGTCATAAGTTTCACTGCTGTGCATACGGCGGAATTGCAGTTGCCTGCTGCGCTGTTGGAACGTCTGAAGTGTCGTCAGCGTTTTCTGTGCAGGCTGTTCCTGATTTTGTTCCTCGGTATAGATCGATCAATCCACGAATCGCGAAATACACTGTACTGCCTACAAAAACTAATGAAGTTGTGAGACCTTCGCCTGCAGAAGATGCTTGCTGGATCAAAGAAGGAAATGCCGATGTTGGAATAGGTACGCCTTGTGAACTAATTCCTATGTTTTGCATTGCCGCATTTACAGACGGCAAATTTGACATTATCCCAGTTCCTCCGGAAGAACCATATACCGCTGAAAGCGTAGCCCCGATGATACCGAGAAATGCCCTGAAATGATTGCATCCAGTCTCAGCTTGATGGCGCTCATGGAAGTATCTGGCTGTTCTGTACATAACATAAGTCAAACCTACAACTGCAACGCCTTCCCCTATGCCGCCAGCCATTCCGTAGTTGAGCGCATTGTTTAAGTAGAGCGATGGATTGCCGACAACAGGATTCTGTGCTGGAGATAATTGTGAAGCGCCTGAACCGGAAACAGCGGACTGTATTCCATTCAAAAGATAACTAGTAGTTAACACAAGAATGCTGCCTGCGGTGACCAGCAGTCCTGCCTTTGCCATGTCTCCGTGATAGCGGCCGTTGACTTCCTCGACGCGCCTTAGCACATCTCTTCCGTCTCTTGCGAGATCGTGGAGAGCGAGCTTTTCGTCAGTGGAAAGCGTATGGGCAGTCTTAATCATATGCTCCGCAAGCCTTGTTCTTTCGCTTATGTCCTTTACCCTCTTTAGCCCTGCTACGGTTGTAGGCGCGAGCTCTGGCTGTGCTATATCTGCCGAATGAGAATGGCGCCTAGGCATAGATATTGTGAACGGATTTGGTGCAGCCATTGAATCGTCATATATCGTAATGTTTGTCCAAATATTTATATGTGCCGAATAAGCGCAAAATAGCAGAAAAGCTTTAGGACTTTTGCAATTCGGTTAATTTTTGCCATTGCCATTTTTGTGATTATTTCGTGCTTCTGCCGGTGCTCCCCTCAGCATGAGGGTTTTGCTGTAGGTTGGGCCGTATTTCAGCATCCAAAACGCGCTTTTCTCGTCAATATGCGGTGTGCCGTCTTCTGGCACCATGACCTCTTTTGCTACTGCGAGCGCAACTTCTGCTCCAGCCCTCAGGCCGTTGCTAAGGCCTTTGACTTTTACTGTGCGGCGCTGCCCCTCGAGAACCAAAGAAATAGTGACATTTCCGTCTGTCCTGCGGAGGCGTTCGACATGGCCATACGTGTACTCACAGTAATCGTATGACTTTCTGCTTGCACTCTTGGTCATTGGAAATATAGGTCTGGGCAGGTATATATTACTTGATGACAATTAGTAGTTGTGATTTTCTGAACTACGTAGTAGCGATTCCGATCGATACCAGCCTAGCAGACACGTTCGGCAAGCGGAGCTCAGAGAACGGCCTTCTTTTCTACAGCAGAAAGATCAACGACACCGACGCGATAATAGGGCTTGCACCCGAGGAAGTCGCGGAAAAATTCCACACAGTCTGCGAAGCTATCCTTCTTTCCGACCAGGTTCTTCTCAGCACAAATGTCGTCGACAAAATATTCGGAGAGGTGCTTGTCGCGTGCGCCCTTTCTGGAAAAAGGATACTGATTACAGATGACAACGACGTAAGCCAGTTCACAAAAGCTGCGGGGATGGAGAACTACGAGAAAGTTTCTAGAGAGGAACTAATACAGAAAATTATTTCTGAAAAGCCTTCGAACAGCTCTGGCGACACACGAGTAGACATCGACAGGTGCTTCCCTGTCAAGGGCATAGGCACAGTCGCGCTCGGCCTTGTCACGCATGGAAAGGTGACGGCGAAGTCAAGTCTATTCCACACAAGCGGCAAGAAAGTTTTTGTAAGGTCGATACAGAGCCACGACGTCGACATAAATGAGGCGGATCGCGGAACACGAGTCGGCCTTGCGCTCAAAGACATAGAGAGCGACGAGCTAGAAAGGGGCGATATTCTCACGTCGCAGGCCGTCGGCGAAGTAAGAAGCATAGTCGCAAAGATTCACATGAGCCCCGCAGCAAAAGAGAAGATCGAGAAAGGTTCGAGGTATGCCCTCGTTTCAAACTTCAACTACCTTTTTGCAATCGTTGAAGAGGCCAGTGGCGAAAAGATTACTCTAAAGCTTGACACCACTGCTCCAATTCTGAAAGGCGACAAGTTCTTTTTGATGAGGGAGAAAACTCCGAGGATATTTGCAATAGGCGAAGCCCTATAACCAAAATCTGCGAAACGGTTATAAAGCCTTTCTCAAGCCAATCGTATCGGTGATAACATGTGCGAAACATGCGGATGCTCTGCAGCTCCGGCCAAGAACAAGAAAAAGAAGGGAGTATAACGTTTACCCCTTCGCCTGAGATTTGTTTTATTCGGCGGGGCAAAGCCCTGCCACTTATTTTTCTGTTCTTATTCTTGTCTGTAATTCTTATCCTGTAAATCCTCCGCTCGATCCAGGCACTGTGCAGTACGCTCCGTAGAACGGTATCGGATAGTCAAAGCTTGACTGCACCCAGTTGCCGACTCCGTTTGCGGTAAGCGGCGCATAGAATACGTCCTGGGTGTTGTGCGGGTTGTATGTTGTCCCGAAGCAGTAGATGTAGCCGTTGAATATGTTGCAGCCCCCGTCGTATTCCTTGATGGGATAGGCTCCGCTGTCTAGCCAGTTGCCTGTTACTCCCCAGTTCTGCGTCAATTGAGAATAGACTATGTCCTTGTTGACGTTGGTGTTTATGCAGTAGAAGTAGCCGCCGAATTCGGTGCAGCCGTCGTTGCCGTTTGCTTGCGGGTAGTCTGGCCCGCTAGTCCATTGCCCGATTCCAGATGATGAGACAGGGGCGTAGTATGTGTACTTTGGATAGCCGCCCAAGCTGGTCTCTGCGCAGTAGACGTAGCCGTTGTAGATTGCGCAGCTCATGGCAGGCTGGTTTGCAGGTATTGAAGTGGTCTGCGTCCATGGACCTATTCCTTCTCCTGAGACCTTTGCGTAGTATGTCTGGTTGTATGGATATACGGCACTGGTCCCTATGCAGTAGATGTAGCTGTTGTAGATGGAACAGCCTGCGTTTGAGAATGCTATCGGATATGGAGTCGTCACAGTCCAGTTCGAGATCCCGCTTGATGTGGCCAGCCCGTAGTAGCTTTGGTTCTGCGGCACGCTTACCGAATTTGTTCCTACGCAGTATATGTATTTCTGGTATGTTGCGCAGCCTGCGCCGGTGAGCGGAATCGGATAGTTTGCAGTTTGCACCCAGTTGCCAGGCATTCCAGTGTTGTCGAGCGGAGCGTAGTACGATTCGTTGTATGGAGATGCGGCAGAATCCCCAATGCAGTATACGTAGCCGAACGGGAATGATATCGGAAGGGTCGTGTGCCCGTAGTAGCTTCCTGAAATCAGCTTTGCCGGGGGATTGATGCAGTCCCTGGTGTAGCTGAAGTTGGCAACAAGCCCGCAGTCGGACGCTGTAATGTAGAGAGCTCCAGATACTGTTTGATAGTAGCCGGTTTGGACTTGCATCGCGACAGTGCATACCATCTGCTCTCCAGGCAGCACGTAGTCAGGATAGCACGCTGTGCCCGTCGTGTTTTGGCCATTTAGCGAAACAGTCATTACCGGATTTTCCAATGGATATTGGTCGAAGTTCGTTGCGTTTAGATACATGATCGTGCTCCCGGTCGCGCTGTTCGACGTTATCACAAAATCTGTGCAGATAAGATCTGACTGGAATTGGCATGTGTTTTGGGGCTCTACTTGTGGAAGCGTCACGAAGTAGAACAGAAGCCCTACCATGACGATGACTATTATCAGCGCCCATGCGTATGTCACTATGAATTCAATAGCTGATTGTGCCTTCAGTCGCGAAGCTTGTCCTTCCAACCCATCACAAGACTACATATTAACCAATCCTTATAAATGTTCGGTGCTCGCTTTGCACCCTTGGGAAAGCCTGACGCTCCGAAACGGAGAAGTTACAGAAATCTACGATATATATATAGAACTTTGCATGCCTAACTATTACAGTCAAAGCTGCTGTAGAGGGGATTCTGCCTCATTTTGACGGTGAAGTTGTTGTCTGCTCCACGAGAACTTATTCCTGAGCATAAGCTACTGAGCGAGAGCGAGGCAAAGAAGGTAAGCAAAGAATATGGAATCCCTCTCGAAAAGTTCCCAAAGATACTGGAGAGCGACGCGCAATGCACAAAGCTCGGAGCAAAGTCTGGAAACCTTGTTGCAATACACATGGATGACCCGACAGGAAAGTACACTACATACAGATACGTTGTAAGGGGCTAACCCTTTTTCATTGATGTTCATGGACACGCACGATATATTGGAATCTTATCTTCTCTCATCGTCTATGGTCCAGCAGCAGGTAGAGAGCTACAACAGGTTCGTGCGCATAGGAATGCAGAGAGTAGTCGACAGCCAGAACCTTGTCGAGCCAGACGTGTCTGGATTTGCGATAAAGTTCGGAACGATAAGGCTAGAGCCTCCTGTAATAATAGAAGCGGACAGCTCGACAAGAAGGATCATGCCGAACGAAGCATTGGCAAGAAACCTCACGTATTCCGCTCCTCTCTATATAACATATACACCGGTTGTGTCAGGAATAGAAAAGTCTGACGCGGCAGGGGAGGCTTTCATCGGAGAAATCCCGGTTATGGTGAAGAGCGACCTGTGCTACACCCACAACATGACAAAGGAGCAGCTTACAGGCGAGGGAGAAGACCCTGACGACCCAGGCGGCTACTTCATAATAAAGGGCACTGAAAGAGTTCTTGTCGGCGTAGAGGACCTAGCGCCTAACAGGATAATCTGCACCCGCGAAAAGAACAACAGCGTGACTGCAAAAGTCTTCTCTACAACAGTCAACTTCAGGGCACGATGCAGCGTAACAAGAGACGAATACGGAATATTCAAAGTGGTTTTCCCGACGATATCGAAGGGAATGGACCTTATGCTCATACTTAGGGCTCTCGGACTCCAGCTTAAGGAGCTGACAGAAGAGATCGAGAACAACGAAATAAAGAACGACGTGCTGCTCAACATCGACCTCAGCAAGGCAAAGGAGATGGGCCCTTCTGACGCGCTCCTCGAAATCGGAAGACTGTCTGCGCCAAACCAGGCGAAGACATACCAGGAAAAGAGGGCAGAGATGCAGCTTGACACTTACATACTTCCACACCTCGGCACAAAGGCAGAAGCAAGAAAGGCAAAGGGAATGTACCTATTGAGAATGGCGGAGAGGGCTTCGCTTGTCGCATACGGCTATGCAAAGTCCGACGACAAAGACCACTACGCAAACAAGAGGATAAAGCTTGCCGGAGACCTCATGGAAGAGCTGTTCAACAACGCATTCAAGTTTCTTGTCCGCGACATAAAGTACCACATCGAGCGAACGACAGCAAGGGGAAGAAAGCTGACCGTAAGGGGAAACATCAACGCAGACACGCTTACAGAAAAAATCCTGTATTCGATGGGAACAGGGTCGTGGCCAGCGGGGCAAACCGGAGTGTCGCAGGTTCTCGACAGGACAAACTTCAACAGCACTATGGCCCACCTAAGGAGAGTGAAGTCTCCGCTCGCGAAGAAGCACCCGCACTTCAAGGCAAGAGACGTCCACGGAACGCACATAGGCAAGCTTTGCCCAAGCGAAACCCCTGAAGGAACAGAGGTAGGACTTACAAGATATCTCGCGATAATGACAAGAGTAACAGTCGGAGCAGACACGAAGACCCTAGAGGAAAAGCTCGCAGAGCTGAAACTGGTTTGATGATCATATGAGCGACAAGAAGCAAAATGAAAAATGCCACGTCTATCTCGACGGAAAGGCGATTGGCGTAGTAAAGAGCGGCGCAAGGTTCGCAGACGAGATAAGGAAGAACAGGCGCACGGGGCTAGTGTCCGGAGAAGTCAACGTAGCATACATGAAGAAGCTCAACGAAGTCCACATCAACGCAGACAGGGGAAGAGCAAGACGCCCTTACATAATAGTAGAGGACGGAGTTAGCAAGCTTACTCCGGAGATCAAGGAAAAGATAAAGAGCAAGGAAATAGATTTCAATTATCTTCTAAGAAAGGGAATAATCGAGTACCTCGACGCAGAAGAGGAAGAGAACGTCAACGCTGCCCTCACTGAAGACGCGATAGACGACAGGACAACACACCTCGAGATCGACCCTGCTGCAATGTTCGGATTCACGTTCTCGTCATCCGTGTTCCAGGAATACAACTCAGTAGGAAGACACCCGATTTCATCGAACTTCATAAAGCAGAGCCAGGGACTCTACGCGATCAACTTCAACAACAGATACGATCCGAGAGCATACCTGCTATTTTATCCTCAGATGCCTATGGTCAACAGCACCACTTACAGAACACTCAAGCTGAACAGGCACCCGAGCGGACAGAACATGATAATAGCTTTGTCGACGTATTTCGGATACAACATGAAGGACGCTCTTGTCATCAACAGGGCAGCTATCGACAGAGGATTGGGAAGAAGCGTTTTCTACAGGACATACGGAGACGAAGAGAGAAGATATCCTGGAGGCCAGCAGGACAGGTTCAAGGTTCCGCCTGCGACGACAGAAGGCTATCTTGGAGAGCACGCATACGCCATGCTTTCCGAAGACGGAATAATCGAGCCAGAGATGGAAATAAGGGAGAACGGAGTAATGATTGGAAAAGTCTCTCCACCACGATTCCTAGAAGAGCAGACAAGCTTCGGAGTAGGAGAAGAAAAGAGCAGGGACAACTCGGTCACACTTAGAGCTGGAGAAGAGGGAACGATAGACAGCGTTCTTGTCAGCGAAACTCCAGGAGCAACAAAGATTGTCAAGGTGCGAGTGCGAAACATAAAGATTCCTGAAGTAGGAGACAAATTCGCAAGCAGGCACGGACAGAAGGGAGTAATCGCGCTTATCGTTCCGCCTGAAGACATGCCATTCACCAAGGATGGAGTAGTCCCAGACATACTGCTCAACCCGCTTTCGCTTCCGAGCAGAATGACATTCGGGCACATGCTTGAGACATTGGGGGCAAAGGCAGGAGCGCTTTCTGGAAAGCAGTTCGACGGAACGGCGTTCTCAGGAAACGGAAGGGATCGTGTCGACAACTACGGAGCCCTTCTTGAGCAGCACGGCTTCGACAAGTTCGGGGACGAGTTCCTCTATGACGGAAGAACTGGAAAGAAGTTCGACTCTTCGATCTTCACAGGTATTGTATACTTCAACAGGCTGCTGCACATGGTAAGCACAAAGCTCCAGGTAAGAAGCAGAGGGCCAGTGCAGATATTGACCCACCAGCCGACAGAAGGAAAGCCAAGGAAGGGAGGCTTGAAATTCGGAGAAATGGAAAGAGATGCGCTTGTAGGATACGGAGCTTCGCTGCTGCTCAAGGACAGAATGCTTGAACAGAGCGACAAAGCAGACATCTGGATATGCAAGGACTGCGGTGACGTCGGATACTTTGACCACATTAAGAATGTTCCAGTGTGCCCTGCAGACGGCACAAACAACCTCGAGAGAGTGGAGATAAGCTATGCTTTCAAGCTGCTTCTCGACGAGATAAAGTCGCTGCACATATTGCCTAGAGTGAGGCTTCACAGCGAATAAAGTGATGTTATGCAAGCAGAAGGAATAGAATACATAAAGTTCACAACCCTTTCTCCAGAAAGGATAAAGAGGATGAGCGTAGCAAAGCTGATTGTTCCAGACACTTACAACGAAGACGGCTATCCGATCGACGGAGGCCTTGTAGACCAAAGATTGGGAGTAATCGACCCTGGCCTCAAGTGCAAGACCTGCGGAGGAAGGGCGAAGACATGCCCAGGGCACTTCGGCCACATAGAACTGGTGCGCCCGGTCATCCATCCGGAATTCTCAAAGACGATTTACCTGCTTCTTCAGTCGACATGCTTCCAGTGCCACAGGCTTCTTCTCACAGAAGCACAAGTCCAGGAAATACAGCCTGTGATCAAGACATTCGTCAGCGCAGAAGAGCCTGAAGAGGCGGCGGTAACGACTGTCGACATAACAACACTTGCAAGCGTGTTCGGAGAGCAGGACAGCCGAGCTATACTTATCAAGAAACTCAAGAGCGTGAAGAAGTGCCCGCACTGCACGACTCCGCAGCCGAAGCTCAAGCTCGAGAGGCCGACGTTCTTCTATGTGGACGGCAACAAGCAGAAGCCTGACGAAATCCGCGACTGGCTTTCGAAGATCCCGGACAGCGACCTCAAGCTTATCGGAATAGATGCAACGGCAACAAGGCCCGAGTGGTTCATACTTACAACGCTGCTTGTTCCGCCAGTCAACGTGCGTCCATCGATCACGCTCGAATCCGGAGAAAGAAGCGAAGACGACCTGACGCACAAGCTCGTCGACATAATGAGAATCAACCAGAGGCTAGAGCAGGACATAGATGCCGGAGCTCCTCAGATAATTATCGACGACCTGTGGGAACTTCTGCAATATCAAGTGACTACTTACTTCAACAACGAAACTCCTGGAGTGCCGGTGGCTCGACACAGAAGCACAAGGCCTCTCAAGACACTGGCGCAGAGACTGAAAGGAAAGGAAGGAAGACTTCGTTACAACCTGTCTGGAAAGAGAGTCAACTTCTCGGCCAGAACTGTCATATCTTCTGATGCAAGCCTTACGGTCAACCAGGTCGGAATACCGAGCAGGATAGCAGAAAACCTCACTGTTCCGATCTACGTGGCTCTTTGGAACGTGGACTACGCAAGGAAGTACATCGACAGCAAAGCGTACCCGACAGCGATCAACGTCATCATGAAAGACGGAATCAGGAAGAGGGTTTCCGACGTCAACAGAGAGGAGCTTAGCAAGGGCCTCGCGCCTGGAATGATAGTAGAGAGGCAGCTTGTCGACGGAGATCTCGCACTTTTCAACAGACAGCCGACGCTGCACAGGATGTCGATCATGGCGCACACTGTAAAGGTCCTTCCAGGAAGGACGATGAGGCTTCACGTATCAGTAGCCATGCCTTACAACGCAGACTTCGACGGAGACGAAATGAACCTGCACATACCGCAGTCGCTAGAAGCGATGGCAGAGGCTCGCTACCTGATGCAGCCTAAGGACCAGGTTCTATCAGCAAGAGACGGACGACCGATACTTTTCACTGAAGAAGACGAAATAATCGGAGCGTATCTGCTTACACAGGACAACATAAAGTTCGCAAAGGACGACGCATGCAGAATGCTTGCTGGAATCGACGTGTATGAACTGCCGAAAGCGAGCAAAGACGGAACTTACACAGGAAAGAGCCTGTTCTCGAAGACGCTTCCGAAGGGACTCAACTTCGAAGGCAAGACAGCAGACGGAAAGACAACCATCAAGAACGGAGAGCTTGTCGACGGAGTGGTCGACGAAAAGATGATAGGAGGCGGAGGAGGAACACTTATCGCGAAGATATTCGACGAGTACGGATCAGACATATGCATGCACTTCCTGCTCAACGTCGCAAAGCTATCGCTTATGATGACCGCAAAGGTCGGAATGACGGTTAGCGTGAGGGACTACTACAACTCAGACGCAATACTTAAGGAAAGAACGAAGATAGTAAACGAAGTAGAGTCGAAGGCTAACGACATACTGCAAAAGTACAAGAACAACCAGCTCGAAAGGCTTCCAGGCTACACAAGGAAGGAAACGTTTGAACTGATTGTCATGGCACAGCTCGAAGAGGCGAGACACCTTGCAGAAAATGTGCTCAAGAAGAGCCTTACTGTCGAAAACAGGGCATTCCTCATGGCAAAAGTCAGAGCAAGAGGAAACATACTCAACTTCGTGCAAACTAACATGCTGCTAGGCCAGCAATCAATAAGAGGAAGAAGACCATCACGAGGATACACTGGAAGAATACTTCCATACTTCAAGAGAAGCTCGAAGCTGCCAGCAGCAAAGGGCTTCATCAAGTCTAGCTTCTTCGACGGGCTGCAACCTACGGAATTCTACATGCACGCTATGGGAGCAAGAGACTCTGCGATGACAAAGTCGCTAGTAACTGCAGTATCGGGATACTTGCAAAGAAGATTGGTCAACGCTATGCAGGACTTCTATGTAGGCAAGGACCTCAGCGTACGCGACGCAAGCGGAGGGCTTGTGCAGACAATATACGGAGGGGACGGGCTTGATCCGACAAGAGTCAGGATAGCGAAAGGAACTATGTGATGTTATGGCAAAAGATGAAGCTCATGGAATAAACGGCGTGACGCCAGGAGAAGCGGTCGGCGTAGTAGCCGCGCAATCAATCGGAGAGCCAGGAACCCAGATGGTGCTCAAGGCTTTCCACTCAGCAGGTATTTCTTCTGTCATTACAACAAAGGGACTTCCTCGAATCATAGAGATCGTCGACGCAAGGAAGAAGCCGAAGTTCCCGATCATGGAAATAAGGCTTGAGAAGGGCATAGAAAAGAACTATGCAAAGGTCAGAGAGATCTGGAGGAAGATAGAAGAGGTAAAGGTATCGAACGTCATAACAAACTTCGACGAGGACCTCAAGTCAGGAACGCTTATACTCCACCTGGACAAGGAAAAGCTTTCGTTCTACGAGATAACCGGAAAGACAGTGGCAAGCAGGCTGTCGAAGAGAGAGGATCTTTCTGTAGAGCAGATGGACAGCGAGACCATCAAGATGAAATACAAGGGAAAGGGAAGGACCGCACACATGGTTAGGACTGCGTTCGTCAATGTGCTTGGATCTGCAATAGTCGGCATCAAGGGAATAATCAAGGCAACAGTGCAGCAGGCAGAAGATGGAACTTACACGATTACAACAAGCGGCAGCAACCTCGAGGAGGTGATGAAGATAGACGGAGTAGACAAATGGCACCTATATAGCAACGACATATTCGAGGTGATGAGAGTCTACGGCATAGATGCGGCTAGAAACCTCATAGCCCACGAGCTCGATGAAGTAATAAAGGAAGAAGGATTCACTGTTTCGTTCAGGCACATCGCGCTCGTAGCAGACGCGATGACGCACACAGGAAACATCAAGAGCATAGGAAGGCACGGAGTCGCAGGGCAGAAAGAATCAGTATTCGCAAGAGCGGCTTACGAAGAAACTGTAAAGCACTTCACAAACGCAAGCGTATTCGGGGAAATCGATCACCTAAAAGGAGTGGCGGAGAACATCTTGATAGGCAAGCAGATAGGGCTTGGCACAGGAATAATAAGGCTGACGGTAAAGAAGGACGACCTCAAGAAGGTAAAGCCGAAGAAAGAGGATTGATGATTGTTTAATTTTGTTATTTGTATTAATTTGTTTTTGGTGTAAATATGCCGCAAAATGAAAGGCCGTTCGACCTGCTGAACCGAGTTCTTGGCCAGCTAGTTCTGATAAGGCTGAAGGGAGGAGCGCAGATAAGGGGAAAGTTGACGTCGTTCGACATACACATGAACCTAGTCATACAAGAGGCAGAGGAGCTCGATGACGGGCAGCTGAAGGCGAAGATCGGGACCATGCTTCTCAGAGGGGGAAACATTCTCTACATAAGCCCAGCCTAAGTCGCAAGCCTTAAATCCTTATTCAAAGGATACTTAATCCGTTAGCCGGGCTCATAGCGTAACGGTAGCGCACCTGCATGGCATGCAGGGGGTTGCGGGTTCAAATCCCGCTGAGTCCATTTTAAAGTCGTAAAAGACTCTTCCTAAATTGTATGCTTTAGACGTCTTTAAATATCTGAAAAGATCCATAGCTTGGCTAGAGAATAGTGTAAATATGGTTGTTTCTACTGACAACAATGCAAAGAGCGCTGCACCGATTAGCCACAGCAATATCACAAGTGTCGAGAGAACAGAACGACAGCAGCAACTTGCAAGAGTGAAAGGGTTTGTAGTAGAATTTGAAGCCAAAGTTCTACCGTTAAAGATTGAACTGGCAAGACTAGGGATGCTCGATGAAGAGGAAGCACAGAAGGAATCTTATCTGGAACTAGGAGATAAAGTAGGAAAACTTATGGCACCTAGAGCAGTAGACACATTCTTTAACTATCCAGAACCGCAGGACGTGAGAAGCTATGATGAGAAAACAGACAAAATAGTAGAGAGGCCGCTTACAGAGAAAGAGCAGGAAAACGTAAGGATAAACACGGAAATGAGCAGGGACATAAACGAACACGGCAGGCTGGACAGGGAATTTGACAAAGCATCAAACGAGCTCGTGCAAAAAGTTGTGTCGCTTGTTGGCTCGGAGATATTAAGAAGCGATCCGCTCTTCCTGAAAGAAGTTATCACAACAATAGAATCGGCTAGCCAAGACGTTTACCACATAAGCATGGATTTGATTATCGCCGTCTCTGCGAATGCAAAAACAATCCAGGATGCACATATCGTCCTTCACCTGTTATGCTCTGATAAACCAGAAGACCTAGAAAGCGCGAGAGCGTTTCTCTTGTAGCTTGTTTTAAATATCTGATTACACGTATATCAGCAATAGGTGTTATAGTGGGAAAGCGGGGCTCATCGCAACCAGGCGATTCCTTTGATAATTCCGAATTTGTAATTAGAACTGCAAGCTCGGCTGCAAATCGCCTGATAGACTTGATGTCTAAAAATGAGAGGCAAGAAGTCGATTCTGCAATTATCAACGAGGAAATAAGCGCATTTTTCAACCTCGCCGGCCTGTTTCTGACGCTAAATCTGCCGGAAGAAAGCATGAAAAGTGTTGATCTCTCCATAAGCAGAGTAGAACATGCGATAGCAAAGTTCGTCAATAAAAACAGATCTGCTAGCCGGAAAACAAAAGTCAGGGTTACACATTTATCTGCAACTTCTGATGTAAGTTCTGGAAATACACAGAGAGGCCAACTTGTAACAAAAGATGCTCATTCCAGTTCTACTTCCAGTAAGCAGACCTTAAAAGAAATTGCATCAGAAAGCGTAAGACCATCCGAAAAAAGAATCAGGGCTCTGCTCTTGAGGAGAATGATGCTTGGTTCAGAAGCACTGAAATCAAGTTCAATAAACAGATGAAACCATTACTCGACAGGATGGAGAAAACCAGGATGGGCACAGACGAAATGGTGCAATCAGAAAATGTTCCTTTGATTGCCCAGCTGGATAAGATTAAGGAAGCGACTGATATTGCGATAAGATTCCTAATGCCTGAAGAATACGAAAAGATCGTTGATTACGTGAAAAAGGGCGTTAGTGCCGTATTGCAGGAACAGCTCGAAATGGTATCTGGGAATGACAGCTTTGCCGGAGTTGCCAAGAGGGCAGAGGTGATTCAGACATTTAGCGATTCGAAAGAGAGAATTGCTATGCACAGTGCAATTAAGCAGAACTCAGAAAGAAGGAAAGAGCAGTTGGTGGGCATTACCGCATACGTATATTCCGAAATTGGAAGAGCAGCCAGAGAGAGGTCTGCAGGCATGGCCGAAGCAACGCCGTAGGCATAAATCTATTTAAAGCCTAATTCACAGTATTCAACTCGGCGATCATTTGGAAAACAGCACAAAGGTTCTAATCGTATTGCTACTCGGCTCAGTAATGGCAGCCATCGACGGATCCATTGTGCTGCTGGCATTTCCTGACATAACGCAATCGCTCAACGCGTCGCTTTCCTCGTCGATATGGACCCTTCTCATCTACATGATAGTGGCTGCAACGCTGACTGTGCAGCTCGGGAGAATAGGAGACATCTACGGAAGGGCGAAGATGTTCAACCTCGGCTTTGTGGTCTTCACCATAGCCTCCGCGACAGCAGGATTCGCACCAGACATTCTCTCGCTCATAATATCAAGGGGCGTGCAGGCGATAGGGGCGTCGCTGATGCTTGCGAACTCCGGAGCGATCATCGCAGACGTCTTCCCGAGGACATCGCTCGGAAGGGCATACGGCTACATAGCTGCGGGATGGAGCGTTGGCGGAATACTTGGAATCGCGCTCGGTGGAATACTCACCACACTGTTGGGCTGGAGGTACATCTTCTACATCAATATCCCGATAGGTGTGCTTGGCTTGTATCTTGGGCTCAAATATCTGAAAGACGTCAACCTCACAAAAAGGCATCTCGACATAATCGGCATGGTTGTGCTTGCGGTGTCTTTATGCCTGATATCGTTCGGCGCACTTGATGCTATCGCGCAGACTACAGGCATAGGCGTTTACCTTGCCGTGGCAGGGCTTGCGCTTGGCGCGATATTCCTGATTTACGAGCACAGACTTGCTGATCCGCTCATCGACCTCAGACACTTCAAGAATAGGGTGTTGAGGTACTCAATGCTTGCAGCGTTCTTCATGTCTGTAGGCTACATGGGAGTCATCTTCCTTGTCACGCTCTACTTACAGGGAGTGCGCGGATTGAGCCCGCTCAACGCAGCTTTGCTGCTTGTTCCAGGTTACCTGATAAGCGCGTTCCTTGGGCCGCAGATGGGCAAGATGTCAGACAAGGTTGGCGCAAGGATAATTGCAACTTTGGGGATAGCCTGCTTTGCAGCTGCAACCCTGGTCTACCTTACGCTGGGGAGCAGCAGCGACGTCTACATAGTCATGGTAGCTTCGGTGTTTACAGGCATAGGCGTCTCGATGTTCTTCCCTGCGAACAACAGAGCAGTCATGAGCAATGCTCCCAAGGATTCTTATGGAGTGATAAACGGGATATTGAGAAACATCTCTAGCATAGGCGTGCTCTTCAGCTACATAATTGCAATATATGTGGCGTTCGCGTCGTTGCCTAGCTCTGATGCACTGCAGCTATTTGTCGGCACCACCACCATAATAGGAGGCATTTCCGATTCTTTCATAGCAGGGATACATGCTGCGCTTACGATATCGCTGGTTCTCATCTTGATTGCAGGCGCATTCTCGCTTGTTAGAGGCAAAGAGAACTAGCTAATCGCTTATGATTTTATCTGATAAACCTTGCCGCGCCACGTTACGCTGCTTTTTCTCTTCGCAGCAACAAGATTGACGAGGAAAATAAAGGGCATCGCCGCATTTATGAAGAAAAACTCCCACATTGGCTGCTCGAGCCTTGAATAATTCTTTATTGTGCCGACAACGAATGGCGCAAGAAGAAGAAGGTAGACAAACGATTGCGCGATCGAAATATATACTCCGGTCAGAAGCAGTAGTATCCCCATAGAATAAGACACTGCACCGATCCAGAACACCTTTTTGTTGCCTAGTATCGAGAATGCAGTCTGGCGGTTCGCCCATTCGAAGAAGGTGCCAAAGGTTTCCCTGCAGTTTACTCTGACCTCTGCGCTTGGCACATAGGCGATGTCGAGACCCTTCTTCCTGCACAGAGAAGTGATGAATATGTCGTCGGACACTTCGTGCGTGAATCTTTCAAAAGACTTCTCATCAAACAGTTCTCGTTTGAACGCAAGTGAGCCTCCCCAGCCGAAGCGTAGAGATTGTGATTCCATCATTCCCTTACCAACAAAGCCCCATACGCATTTGACATTCGACCAGAATGCTTTATCGTTGGGCTCGAAATATGGAAATGTAGTCGATATTCCGATCTTTTCGTCCTGAAGCGGAGCGATTAGCTTCCCCAACCAGTCCTTGTGTGCAGCGACATCAGAATCGATTATCACATACGTCGAATAATCAGGATATTTTGCGATCGCTGTGCAGAGCGCATTCACTTTGCCGCTCCCTTCACGAAAGCGCTTGTCTGTCGTGATGAATTCGATTTTCTCAGACTTCAGATACTGAACTGCAGGATCCGATGCATTGTCGACGATTGCGATGAGTTTGTGGTATCTGTACGATTGATTCTTGAGCGCCTTAAGATTGTCCCTGAATGTAAGATCGACACCTTTGCACGGAAGCATGACAAGCACGCGCACGTTGGGCTTTGGAAATTTCCTTTCGTGGAACCTGTTGACGCTCCAAAAGAGCGAGGCTAATGCATACAGGATCATGATTGTGAGATATGCATTGAACAGAATTGAACTCATAGGTTCATATTTGGCTGAAAGCCTTTTAAAACTTCGAAGACAGACATATTTGGTGATAATTTGGCAGCGGTGAAGTTATCTGTGAAGAAGGCCGACCTCAAGGAAAGCAAGCCGATTAGGGTAGACGCTAATGGGAAGCCAGTCATGCTTGTGTTGATAGAAGGGAAAGTTTACGCGATAGATCCGGTGTGCTCGCATAGAGAAGGGCCGTTGGAACAAGGGCTTCTGGAAGGCTACAACATAAAGTGCCCGTGGCACGGAGCGATATACGACGTCAGAACAGGAAAAGGGCACGAAGAAACTCCGTGGGGACCAGGGCAGGCTTCTTACAAAGTAGACGTGTCTGCAAGCGGAGAGATAACTGTTGATGTGTGACCAAAGCATTTTAAAATAGCAAAAGGTTGCTCGGATTTTTTAGCTTTTCACATGCTTTAAATATCTCAAAATCGTTAAATTATATGTGGTTAAATGACTGAGAAGTCAGTAAGTCCGAAGGAAAAGAACAACGTACCTTCGATAGTGGATGATGTTACAGTATCTGCCGCTTCTGAAAAGAGCAAGCCATTGAAGGCAGAGCCTGGCGATATAATATCTGCTGCGTCTGAAGATCAACTAACTTCTGATAGAATGGGACCGCCTGCCTTACCACCTGATAGTTTGGAGACCCTAAGATCAGAGCTTCCGTGTGAAGTGCCTCCGCCACCAGATCCTTCTACTTTGAATGAATTTGGACTGCCAAAGACAGTACCTGGCTCGGATGAAGTGTCAGAGCTTCCGTGTGAAGTGCCTCCGCCACCAGATCCTTCTACTTTAGATAGCTTTGGATTACCAAAGTTGGCATTTGACGCAGATAAAGTTCCGGATCTTCCGTTTGAAACACCTACACCACCAGATCCGTCTACATTACCAAAGCCAGCATCTGACGCATATAAAGTTCCGAATCTTCCGATTGGATTCCCTCTGCCACCAGCGCCTGCTGATGCCAATAACCAGGGCAGCAGCCTAAGCGAGGAAGTTGAACCAATACCTGACAGCGATCCAGAAGGACTTTCTCCAAGGTCGCAAAGAAACAGGCACAGAGAATATCTCGAACGCCTAAGACGCGAAGAGGAACGAAACCGCGATGGCGGAGAAGGAGGCGGAATGGCCTAAAATTTATCTTTTCCTTTTTGTCATTTCTTTAGGATTTAGTATCTTGTCGAGCTCGCTTTTCGGCATTATCCTCATTTCAATGCAGACCTGACGCACAGTCTTGCCTTCCTTTACTGCTTTTCTTGCGACTTGGGCAGCTCTTGTGTAGCCTATGTACGGAGCCAACGCAGTGGCAATGGAGACATCGTGCTCTACTCCCTCTTTCATCTTTTTTTCGTTCGCCTTTATTCCCAAAACGCATTTCTTCGCGAACACATCACATGCGCTCGACAGTATCTTGATTGAGTAGACAAGGTTGTACGCTATCAGCGGCATGAACACGTTCAACTCGAGCTGGCCGCTCTCCGATGCATAGCTTATTGTTGTATCGTTTCCTATGACCTCGAAGCACACCATGTTCACCATCTCAGGAACGCTTGGGTTCACCTTTCCAGGCATTATAGACGACCCAGGCTGCACTGCAGGCAGTTTTATGTCGCCGAGTCCTGATGTCGGGCTTGATGCCAACAATCTAAGGTCGTTGGCTATTTTGCTGATTGCGATTGCAAGATCTCTAAGCGCACCGCTGAACCATTCCTCTTCTGCGCGGTTCTGCTGGAAGTCGAAGAAGTTCTTCGATAGTGTGAAGTTCGCCTTTGTCTGCTTCTTTATCTCATTGACGACTAGATTCGAATATGCCTTCGATGCCTCTATGCCAGTGCCGACGGCAGTTCCACCAAGCGAAAGTGTGAGCATTGTCTTTGCTGCCCTAGAGATATTGTCGGTTTGCTTAGCGATAGATACTGCGTAACCGGAGAACTCCTGCCCCAGCGTCATCGGAACTGCATCCTGAAGATGCGTCCTGCCCACTTTCACGTCGCCTTTGAACTCCTTTGCCTTCTTTTCGAATGCGTGCTGAAGCGTATTCAGCGACGGAATAAGACGGTCTGTTGCAAGCACGTATGTTGTGATGTGCATAGCTGCTGGGAATGTGTCGTTTGTTGACTGCGACATGTTGACATGGTCGTTCGGATGGACAAGCTTTGTGTCGCCCTTCTTTCCGCCAAGAATCTCGATTGCGCGATTTGCCACGACTTCGTTGACGTTCATGTTGACGCTTGTTCCTGCTCCTGCCTGGAACACGTCAGTGACAAACTGGTTGTCGAACTTCCCCTTTATCACGTCGTCACAGGCTCGCACAATCGCCTTGCCCTTTTTTTCGTCGAGCTTTTTTAATTTCATGTTCGCAAGCGCTGCTGATCTCTTTACCAGTGCATATTGTCTAATAAACTCGATCGGAACTTTCATTCCAGAAATAGGGAAGTTCTCCACTGCGCGCTCTGTCTCTGCCCCGTAATACGCATCTGCAGGAACTCGAACCTTGCCCAGAAAGTCCTTCTCAACTCTAGCCCTCGCCATGAATAGATTACAATGCTCGCTTTTAAGAAGGTTTTCCCGTTTCCCAGTTTGTGTCGTCTCTGAGCGCGCTTGCCGCGTATATCAGATGGTCGCGACCTTCCTTGATTAGCTCTTCGTACGATTTTGTGCGAAGCAGTTTTCTTGTTGTGACGGCCTCTTCTCCAATTCCGCCAAAGTGCATTATAGCGGCGAGCACTCCTCCGCCGTCGTGCGCAAGATCGGTTTGCCCGAATGCTCTGCAATCCCGCTGCAACACAAGCGATAGCCATCGCCTTACGCTGCCCTGCGTCAATTCTTCTCTCGACAATGTCGCCAGTCTATCCGTCATCCTCATGAATCGCTCAAAGAGCTCTCCGTCCATTTCTGATATGCCCATGGCGGTGCGCCAGTTGTCGTCTCGGGCTCTTTGGAGATTTGAGTGTATTCCTGCTTTCGACAGGCCAAGTTCTCCGAACAATCGCCTTTCGACAAAGCTTCCGACAAACATGGGCAGGCTTTCTACAACCATCTCGGCTTTGAGGTAGGAGCTCTGCTGCTTTTTGCCGGCATATCCTTTCTCAGAGGTAGGGTAGAAATATTTCCTGTCGATTTTTTCTATCATGCCAATCCTGTCTTGCAGCAGGTGCAGGAGTTCATGGCAAAATGCAGTTATCAGTAAAGCATAGACAAGCTTTTCAGCATAATCTTTGTAGTAATCTGCAAACGACCTAGCACCGTCGATGTGTTCAACTCCATCGCACAATGGAATGGTAAATTCATCAGTGAGGTCAAGGCGAACTCTGCCGTTGGTGTAATCAGTGCCTCCTTTCGCCTTGATGATCACTTTTGGATATGCTCCTATTCTATCCTGCACGCCCGCATCCTCCAGAAGCGCATCCAACAGCTTCCTTGCCATTATCATTGAGTAACCGACTGCGGTTCCCAGCCCTTCAAATTTCTGGATTGCATGGAAGTGCGTTTCCCCGGTTCTGCAGTTAAGATCATTTTTTCTTACTTTCTTTAGGTTGATCTCCTTCAATTTTACCGTGTCTTTTAGATTAGGAAGAAATACGTTGACGACTTCGTCCATCGCCTTCTCGAATGCTAATTGCTTTGGCTCCTCTGACCTTATTCCGGAAGGCACTCCAGTAGCTACTCCAATATGTTTTCCTGCAGTCGCCATCATAGGTGTGAGAAACAAGTGATATTTAAGGCTATCCTTCAACCGTTATTTGCGATTGTGCTTCGCCTTGCCAGTCAGCTTGTACTTCGATATTTCTCCTTTGAGAAGCTGTATTGCAAGTGCAGGGTCTACATGCTTCGGGCATACTATCGAACAGGCGCCTGCGAACTCGCATCCCCATGCTCCATCGATCGTGTCAAGGTAGTCTAGCCTTTTCTCTGCTCCTTGGTCCTTTGAATCAGCATAATAACGATAAGCCTGGGCCAGGGCTTGCGGGCCAACGAATTCCTTGTTGGTGTTGGCGACAGGGCATGCGTCAAGGCAAAGCCCGCACTTTATGCATTCCGAGAATGGAAGGAATTCGTCGCGCTCCTCTTCCGTTTGTGGAAGTATTGTCTTGTTGTCGAATCTGTCTGAATCGTGCTTCCTGTAAAGCCATGGATGGACGCTTGCGTGCTTCTCGAAGAAGTCGTCGAAGTCGGTGACAAGGCTCTTAAGGAGCGGCTGCGCCTGGATAGGCTCAACTTTCACATCTCCGTTCAGGCTTGCTGCGGTTGTTTCACATGCAAGCCTTGGCTTTCCGTTTATAACCATTGCGCAAGAGCCACATATCCCCATTCTGCAGCTGTATCTGAACGAAATCGATGGATCCTTTTCCTCTTTTATCGCAATCAGGGAATCGAGGACTGTTGTGAGCTCTGTTACGTCGACGACATAGCGCTTCTCCTTGAACGACTCGCTATTGTTGTTGAATTCGTTGATTATGAATGTAGTTTTAGCCATGCGAGAACACCTCTTTGTAGCCCATTATGCCGAATACGATAGAACCGACAGCTGCGAGCGCGATGAATGCAAGCCTTACGACGTGATATTGTGGATACGGCGACAGCATTGCAACAAGCCAGAGCAGAAGAGGGACTCCTGCCATGGCGCCGTAGAAGAACATCATCCCGTTTTTGAACGCGCTCATATGTTCCACCATAACAGCATCATCACAAAGCCTATTATCCACATTGCAAACGCGACAGTCGTGACAGTGGGGAATATCGATACTCCCTTGTGGTACTTGTTCTTTGCAAGAAATATGTATTCTTCGCTGAGATGGCCGAATGCAAGCCCTTTGCTGCCTATCAGCGAAAACCCTTTTGCAGTTTCATACACCTGGGGAGTGAAAAATATCCACAGCACAGCAGTCATCGCCTTCAGAAGCAATGGCGACAAGCCGTATGTAAGGAAAACCAGAACTGCCAGGCCATACACAACAGAGTAGAATATCAGAATCCTGTAGAAGAGCATGTGGACGAAGCCCTCTTTGTCGAATACAAAAAGGCGAGCTATGTTGGCCTGATGGCCGCGCATGTCGTAGGTTTTTTTCTCCATGCTAATACTTCCTCTCTTCAGGTTTCCACTTCGTAATCTTGACTGGTGAGTACGTTATCTTAATTTTATCTCCGGATTTCGCAGCGACTGTGTGCTTCATCCATTGCTTGTCGTTGCGCACAGGGTATTCGCGCCTTGCGTGCGCACCCCTTGATTCCTTTCTGTTGAGGGCGCATTCCACGACAACGCTTGCGAGGTTTAGCATGTTGCCGATTTCGATTGTGTCACGGAGGTTTGTGTTGTAGACCATGCTCTTGTCCATGACTGCGACCCGTTTGTATTTCTTCATCAGATCAGCGATCTTCTTCTGTGCTTGCATTAGCGACTTCGCTTCTCTGTAGGCGCCGACGTGCTCGTCCATGGTTCGCCAGAGTGCTCTCCTTATTTCGTATGGATTTGTTCCCTCTGCGCTTAGCATCAGACCTATTTTTTCGTCTTCACCGGAAAGCGATTTGTTTATGAATGCGTTATCCAGTGCTTTTTTCTTCGCCGCGTTTTGCGCTGCGAGGTTTCCTGTTATCTTTCCCCAGATTACGCATTGGCTGAGCGAGTTGCTGCCAAGCCTGTTTGATCCGTGTACGCTTACACATCCGCATTCGCCTGCCGCCCAGAGCCCGGAGACAGGCTTTCCAGTTCTTGACAGCACATTGCCGTCTATGTTCGTGTTGATTCCGCCCATAGTGAAGTGCGCAACAGGCCTAACTGGAATTAAATCGTGCGCAGGATCGAGTCCTATCATCTTCATTGATATCTCCTTTATCATAGGAAGCCTTTCGTCGATTTTCGCTTCGCCCAGGTGCCTCATGTCCAAGTGCAGGAACTCCAAGTCGCCATACCGCTTGTCTGTCAAGCCTCGACCTGCTTCTATCTCCGTCACCATAGACCGCGATACTATGTCACGCGGGGCAAGCTCCATCATTTTCTTTACATAGTTGCTCATGAAGCGCTCTCCCCTGCTGTTGAGAAGGTATGCGCCCTCGCCTCGCGCAGCTTCTGTGATCAGTATTCCGCTTGGTATAAGCCCGGTCGGGTGGAACTGGACGAATTCCATGTCCTTCAGCGACAGACCTTCATTGTATGCGAGCGCTATTCCGTCGCCTGTGCTGGAGTAAGCTGTTGTGGTGAAACCGTATGTCCTCGCAAAGCCCCCGGTCGCGATTATTCCAGAGCTTCCGGTTATTGCGCGAAGTTCGCCGGTCGCCATATCGATAGCAATTATTCCATTGAACTTGTTGTCCTTGATAAGAAGCTTTGTTGCGATGTGTTCGTGGTATATCTTCACGCTTGGAAAGCTGAGAAGGTTGTCGTAAAGAGTGTTCAGCATGAAGAAGCCGGTCTTGTCTGCAGCGAAAACAGTCCTTGGAACGCTCATTCCTCCGAAGGCCCTCAGCGTCACCTTTCCTTTTTGATCCCTGTTCCACGGAACTCCAAGGTGGTCGAACAGTTTTATTTCCTCGGGAGCGTGGTTTATCAAAATCTCGATCGCGTCTTGGTCTCCGAGGAAGTCGGAGCCCTTTGCAGTGTCATAACCGTGAAGAGCAACGCTGTCGTTGTCCTGCCCAGGGTAGAGAACTCCGGATATCCCACCTTCAGCAGAAACAGAATGGCTTCGCATCGCGTGGAGCTTTGACACGAGCGCTATGCTCAGTTTTCCGTCGGAAGCCTTTGCGGCCTGGAGCGCTGCCCGCATGCCGGCGAGTCCGCTGCCGAGTATGACTATGTCGTGCTTGAGTACCTCCATCAGAACTGATTATCTGCGAAGTATTTTAAATGTCTGTAAGAATTCACTATCATGATTGATTTATCTCATTACAAGGAAGTGAACAAGGACGGAATAACCGCTGCAGTTGTCAACGATGGAAAGGTTCTTCTCCTCAAGCGGATCTGGCTTCCGTTCATGTCGTTTCCAGGAATCTGGACATTCATCACCGGAGGAAGGAAAGAGGGTGAGGAATACCTAGACGCGGCTTACAGAGAAATAGAAGAAGAAACGAAAATCGAAAGGAAGCATCTCAAACTTATTGCAAGAATCGACAACGTCATGCTTTACGACCCGGTGTGGAAGAGGAAAAAGTGGCGGAATGCTTTCTTCGTTTTTTCATCTAGCAAAACAGAAGTGAAGCTTGATATGGAAAACAGGAATTACAGATGGGCGAGCATGGATGAGATAGCGAACGGAAAGAATTACACAAACATCTTTGCAGACAGAGTGTTGATAGAAAAGAAAATAAAAGACGTGCTCTAAGGCTTCTTTTTCATCAGCATGTTTAAGAATTTCTCAGCGCCCACCTTCGAAGCCGCTTTCTCAAGGTTCAGATAGCGCTTCAGTCCCTGTCTTACGCTCTTTTTTATTTCTGCAGTGTCGACATTCGCCGCCCTTGCGACGCCTGTGTCGAGAGCTGCCTTTGCAACAGACGCAGCTATTTCAGCCGTTATCTCGTCTATGTCGTCATCGTTGAAATTCGGTATTATGTGCTCTGCATTTAGCTTGGACTTTGAGATGCTTGATGCGAGCGCGCCTGCCGCTGCGATCAGCATCGCAGTGTTTATCTTCCTCGCCTCTGCGTCAAGCGCTCCTCTGAATATGGCCGGGAATGCAAGCATGTTGTTTATCTGGTTTGGAACTCCGCTTGCCCCTGTTGCCACGATTTCTGCGCCTGCAGATTTTGCGTCTTCATAACCAATCTCAGGATCAGGATTTGCGAGCGCAAATACTATCGACCTGCTGCCCATCGACTTGATCAATCGTTCGCTGAATGCGCCTTTGTTTGATGCACCTATCAAAACATCTGCGCCCTTGACCGCATCTTGGAGTTGTCCTTTCAATCCGTTTTTGTTGGTGTGCTCAGATATTGTCTCCTTTAACTGGTTCATGTTGTCGTTTCTGCCCTTGTAGATTATCCCTCTTGTGTCGCACAGAATAATGTTTTCTGCACCGGCTGCGAGAAGAAGTTGTGATATCCCTATTCCAGCTGCGCCTGCTCCGTTTATTACTATGCGGACGCTCTTGATGTCTTTGCCGACTATTTTCAGCGAGTTTTCTAGCGCGGCTAGCGCAACAACTGCTGTTCCCTGCCTGTCGTCGTGGAACACAGGTATTGACAGCTCTTTCTGCAATATGTCGAATATCTCAAAGCACTTTGGAGATGCGATGTCTTCCAGGTTTATTCCCCCTACTGTGGGAGCAATCGCCTTTGCAATCGCGACTATCTCTGCCGTTGTTTCTGCGTCAACTGCAAGCGGTATCGCATCTACATTTCCGAACTTCTTGAAAAGGAGCGCTTTCCCTTCCATGACCGGAAGGCTTGCCTCAGGGCCTATGTTGCCGAGGCCTAGGACTCGCGAGCCGTCTGTAAGTATTGCGATCCTGTTGCCTCTAGACGTGTAAATGTAAGACAGATCCTTGTTGTCCTTTATCGCTAGGCTAGGGTAAGCGACTCCAGGCGTATAATATACAGCAAGGTCGTGGAGATCCTTGAGAGATACCTTGCCTATCACCTCTATTTTCCCTCTGTGCTTCTCGTGAGCCTGCAGCGAGCGCTGCTTTAGCGCCTCCCCGTTCTGCACCCCATTGCTCTTGCTCTTCTTGCCAATCTTGATCTTCATGAACTGGTCTCCCCTCTAAAATTACGCGGATTATGAATTTGACCTGAGCTTTTAAAAGCTTTCCAGAAAAGTGTTGATTGACGTATTGAGGTTCGTATGAAACACACCGATAATACCAAGCAATAAATATTGTGATAAGACTAAGTAGACAGACGCAGCATTGGATGATCGTATGGCAGGATATGTACCCCCAGAAGCCAGAAAGCCGATTTACAGATTTGCAGGCATACTTTTCGTGCTGCTTGGGATCTATCTTCTGTATACAAACTCTGTAAATTACATACCAGTGACTGCAAAGGTCATCGCGTCTGGAGCGCAATCCACATATTGCGGCGGAGGGAGACTTGGCCCAAGCTATGCGTGTACCGAATACATGATTACGTACACTTACAAATGGAACAATGTTAGTAGCGGAAATGTCACAATCTTTGCAACGCAGAATGAGACAGCAACTTATCCGGTAGGTTCCAATATCCCAGTCTTGGTCAACAAGAACAATTATGCGCCAGGCCAATTAAACCAAGGATTCCTCATGGATAACCTGGTCGAGATTATAATGGTTGGAATAGGCGTTGTTCTGCTGCTGGTATCCTTTAGAGGGGGCAGAGTGTCTGAGAGATAGTGAAGTGCGTATCGATGGCAACAAAATCAAGTGTGCAACTGATTACACGGCTTGACTTCGATAAATGCACGCCGAAATGCGAACGCAATTGCATGATAGTCGACAGGCATTGGCCTGCCAATGGAACTGCGGGCGTGCAGCAAATCAGTAGCTCTAGGATGGCGAGACTACACATAATGCTCGGTGAAGGAAGCCAAGCTTTCCGCATGTATTCTGAGGCGGAAATACCAGAAATGGACCATGCAAAGATACCAAAAGGGTATACGCTATTTTACAGCAACCACCACGGCTCTGAAAATTGGGACAGGTACGGACGATGGAATGGCAGGACGCCGCATCTTGCAGTCGGAGATGTAGTTCATGAAAGCTACCGGGAATACGGAACAGCTGACAGAGTGTCGAGGTTTTTCCTGGTTTTAGAGGACGCACATACGCACCTGTGGCTGTTGCCAATAAAGAGTGTGCCGAGCAAGCCTGTCGCTCTGCTAAGAAGAGTATTGAAGGACGGAATTCCAGAGTACGTCAGGATGATTAGCTAATTAGAAATGGGGATGCCGAGATTTGAACTCGGACGACTAGCTCCCAAAGCTAGTAGTCTACCAGGTTAGCGTACATCCCCATAAGTAAGAGTTACTGGTGGATAGTAATTTAGGGATAATCTTATTAAAGACATCGCACAGATACTTATTGTTCTCTGTTTTCTAGGTGCCGATTAATGCAGATGCCAGACTTGCCGTGGATTGAGAAATATAGACCTCACAACCTAGACGACGTGATAGGGCAAAAGCTAATTGTGGGAAGGCTGAAGTCGTTTGTCGAGAAAGGCAACTTTCCAAGCATGATATTCGCAGGCTCTGCTGGAATAGGAAAGACCACTTGCGCGATTGCAATGGCAAACGACCTTTACAAAGACGAACTGAGCAGCGCTTTCAAGGAGCTCAATGCATCGGATACAAGAGGAATCGATGTCATAAGAGGAGAAGTCAAGGAGTTCGCGAAGACCAGATCAATGGCAAAGGTTCCGATCAAGATAATATTCCTCGATGAAGCTGATTCGCTGACTGGAGATGCGCAGCACGCGCTCAGAAGGACTATGGAGAAGTTCGCCAAGGAAACCCGCTTCGTGCTCAGCGCAAACTACGCCAGCAAGATAATAGAGCCGATCCAAAGCAGGTGCGTTGTCTTCAGGTTCAAGCCCCTGGGAGAAGAGGACATGAGAGAGTATGTAGGAAGGATAGTCAAGGCAGAGGGCCTGGACATAGAGCCCAAGGCCATAGACGCACTCATATACGTCGGCGACGGCGACCTAAGGAAGCTTACAAACATACTCCAGAGCTCGGCAATGCAGAGCAACAAGATAACCGAGATGAGCATCTATGAAGTAGCGGCGAAAGCAAGGCCGAAGGAGATAATCGCCATGCTCAAGCACTCGATAGAAGGAGATTTCGAGTCCGCGAGGACTGAGCTCGACAACCTTATGCTAAAGCAGGGAATGAGCGCAGAGGATATAATTACTCAGTGTTACAAAGAAACGCAGAACCTTAACATCGATGAAAGAAAGAAGTTGAAGATCGTTGTACAGCTCGGTGAGGCGAACTTCAGGATAGTTGAAGGCGCAAACGAAAGAATACAACTCGAGGCGATGCTTGCGCAGCTCGCTCTTGTCGGAAAGGAGAAGTGATTACGACATCGTTATTTCCAAAGGCCCGCCGTAATTTGACTGCGGAGCCTGCACGTATATGTCGATCAGGAATCCTGTTTTGTTATCTATCTTGAACGGAATCTTCGGGTCAGAGCTGACAAACGTGAATGGCGGCAGTATTTCTATCTTCTTTATCTCTGTTCCGATGTTGACTGCACCGTATAGGTGGAGGTTTTGCTTGAACACCTGGCCCCTTGACACATCCATTATCTTCGGTTTGTCCTTTATCTCTATGCTGTTGTCAGGAGTCTTCAGCCCAATCTTCGATATTTCGACGTGCACTAGGTCGGTTGCCTCCGATATAAGCTCTACATCGAGCGGACCCTCGTAGTTGTACTGCGGAGCCTCGAGCTTGACCTTGAATATCGTCTTTTCGTTTTCGTTGATGCTCGCCGGAACCGTCGGCGTCACAGAAACCAGCTTGAAGGGTTCCTTAACCACGATGTTCTTTATCGTGACAGGCGGCTTTGCCTGCGCCTTCAGGAATGAGTAATCGTCTTGCGGCTTGTTTTGGAATGGTATGCTTATCTCGAAAGTCTTGCCGTTAACTGGCATTCTTCCTAGCGAGTGGGTGTTGCCCCTCCACTTGACGTTAATGCTGCTGACTACAACTTTGCTCTTGTTGAACAAGCCTGAGAATATCGACATAAACAAATCCTTATTATGTCTTAGTATATAAGTTTTCGTGTTTATATTTGTATGGTGGTACGATGATAAAGGAGGGAGCCAAAGCACCTGATTTCGACCTCGCCGGGAGCGACGGGAAGAGGCATTCGCTGAAGGAGTTTAGCGGTAAGCCGCTGGTCGTGTATTTCTATCCAAAGGACGACACGCCTGGCTGCACTATAGAGGCAAACGACTTCACCAAACGATATCTTGACATCAAAAAGCTCGGCGCAGACGTGGTCGGCATAAGCAAAGACGATTACGATTCGCACTGCAGGTTCAGGGACAAATACGGATTGAAGATACTGCTGCTGTCTGACCCGGAAAGCAAAGTGATCAAGGAATACGACGCATTCCGTGACAGCGGAATCTTCAAAGGAGGGACAAAAAGAAAAACTTTCGTTCTTGACAAAAATGGAATAGTGATAAAGGACTTCGGCGATGTAAATGCGCCAGGCCACGCAGACGCAGTAGTGGAATTTCTAAAAGGATTGAAATGATGCGCATACTCATAACTGAAACCGGGTCGTTGCCTCCGAGCCAGATAAAAGTGTCGTCGCCGCTTGCCAGAATAATAGTAGCGGTGGATCGATCGAGAAAAAAACAGGGAACTTTCGGTGGGGCTGCAAAAGCCTCGTTCCAGCTATATGAACACTTTACCAAGACGAGGCACAGCGTTGACTTCTTCGCTGATTTTTCCGCATTCACAAAGAAGAAAGCCGTCACAAAGGAACACATCCTAAACACAGACTATGATTACATCTTCATGAACTCGATAAGAGACGTTCTTGTCGTCGACGAATACATGAAGATGCACAACAACACAAAAGTCATCTACACCGACAGAGCAAACGTGATGCTCAACCTCAAGGACTTCACAAAAATACATCCGAGAATGCCTGCCGTCTTCTATCTTGTTACTACAATGAAGAGATGGCTCTACGCTTATGTCGCGATAACAGCTGAGCAGGAAGAAACTGCAAAGAATTCGTTTGAGAAAAAGACAAGAGTGTCTTACATACCTATCGCCCCCGACGACATCTACAAAAAGATGAAGATAAAGAGCACGGGCAGCGCGCTCTATGTGGGAAGGCTAGACGAGAACCAGAAAAGGATAACCTTCATGATAAACAGCATGAAACTGCTGGTAGACGAGCACAAAGAGCTCAGAGGCAAGCACCTTCTCAAAATAGTCGGAGACGGAATACACATTGCCCGCTATAGGGAGCAGATAGAAGATGCCGGACTTGAAAAGAACGTGACATTAAATGGACCTGCGCACGGGAAAGAGCTTGTCAAGGAGTACAACAACGCATCGTTCTTTGTATCGACGTCGTTGTGGGAAAGCCCTGGAAGGACATTCCTCGAAGCTATGGCGTGCGGGCTCCCTTTGCTTATCAACAATTCGAACAACGCGCTTCTGTCGTTGAAGCCTGAGCAGCGCATGGTCAGCGATGGCAAGAACGGATTGGTGTACGAGTTTATGGATGCTGGAGACTTCGCCGACAAGTTCTGCAAGTTCTACTGCGACAAGAAATTAAGAGAGAAGCTTGCGAAAGGAGCTCTGGAGTTCATAAAAGGCTTCAGGTTAGACAATACACTAACCAAATACGACAGTTTAATAAAGCAGGGCAAGAACATACAATAGTGGGTGGATTGGACTATGAGCGATCAGATAAAGGAGATGTTCTCCACAATCGCAAAGCACTACGATACTGTCAACCACAAGCTCAGCTTTGGCGCAGACATAAGGTGGAGGAAGAAGGCTGCCGCGGAGTGTTGCGCGCTTGCCAGAGACAGAATCAGCGTTGTCGACGTAGCCACTGGAACAGGGGATCTTACAATTGCAATATGCGAGGAGGCGAAGAGGCGCAACAAAAGCGTAGAGGTACTAGGCATGGACTTCAACGAGGACATGCTATCCATAGCAAAGCAGAAAGTACAGGAGCAAGGATTGACAAACGTGACTTTCAGAGTAGCAGACGTGCTTGTGCCGACCTCTCCTGACAACAGTTACGACATAGTGACATGCGGATTCGCGCTAAGGAACTTCGACTCGCTGGAGAAGTTCGTGCAGGAATCGCACAGAGTGCTGAGGCCAGGCGGCAAAATCGTGTTCCTGGAAGTGGCGCGGCCGACAGGAGCCATGAGCGCGTTCTACAAACTGTACTACTTCAGAATCGTACCAACGATTGCAGCGAAATACAATTCGAATGCATACCAGTATCTTATCGACAGCCTTTGGAAGTTCGACAAGAACAGGCTTTTCAAAATGGTGCAGGAAGCAGGCTTCAAGGATGTGAAGTTGAGGAATCTGTCGTTCGGCGCTGCATTTATACTAACTGCGACCAAATAATACTGATAACGTGGCAGTTCTTTTTGTCGACATGGATTCGTTCTACGCATCGTGCGAGTTGCTTAGAAGGCCTGAACTGAACGGGAAGATATTCGTAGTAGGCACCGGAGACGAAGAGCACAAGCTTAGGGGAGTTGTCGAGACAGCAAGCTACGCGGCAAAGAGAGCAGGGATAAGGAGCGCAATGCCTGTTGCGACGGCCCTGAAGATAAAGCCTGATCTTGTTTACGTGCCTGCAGACCACGAATATTACGAACAGATTTCGCAGAAGGTTATGACACTCCTAAAGTCGTACAAATACCCGACGGAAGTGCTTAGCATAGATGAAGCTGCGCTTGATCTGGGCGAGATCGACTACCAGAAAGCGGAGAAGCTTGGCAAGGACTTGAAGGAACGTGTCAGCAAAGAGCTTGGATTGCCCTGCACTGTAGGAATAAGCTCCGGAAAGATATTCGCGAAGATGGTTTGCGACGCCGCAAAGCCGGATGGGCTGAAAGTCGTCACAGAAAAGGATATTGTGAAGTTCCTCGAAGGAAAAGACGTCGACAAGATTCCTGGAGTTGGGCCAAAGACAAAGGAACGACTTGGGCTTTCTGGCATAAAAACGATAGACCAGTTGGCAAAGTCGAATCCAACAGCACTTGCAGCAGTTGCAGGGTCTTTCGGGCGTGAGCTTTACAACCTGGCGAACGGAAAAGACAACAGCAAAGTCATAGAGGTATGGAAAGTCCTTTCGGTGAGCAGAGAGCGAACGCTTGAAACGAAGACTAGCGACCCGAAGAAGATTGATCCTATGCTCGACATGCTTTCAGATGAGGTAATAGCAGATGCAAAGAGGCAGGATCTCCATTACAAAACAATAACAGTCAAGGCAAGATACTCTGACTTCAGTGAAAAGTTGAAAAGCAAGAGCCTTCCAGAATTTACTGATTCTGTGGACGTGCTAAAGCAAACTTCTCATGAACTTATAAGAGAGCTAATCGCAGACAAGCAGATACGGAAGGTTGGCGTGAGGATTTCTTCGTTTGGATCAGAGAAGAAACAGCAGAAGAAGCTTTTCTGATTACCCCATTTCCTGTAAATACTCACGAACATGCAGCGCGGCCTTTATTCCAGCAGCTGCGGCAGTTCCTGCTTGCCTATAGTAATGGTCGGCAACGTCACCGGCGACAAATATTCCAGGTATGTTTGTAAGCACTTCGTCTTTGACGACTATGTATCCCTTCTGGTCAAGCGGAAGCTTTCCAACCAAGAAACCTGTGCTCGGTTTGTAACCAATCGCTATGAATACGCCTTGGCAAGGGACAGTTGTGACTTTGCCGGTGTTGACGTCTTTTATTTTTACCCCTTCTACGCCGGTTGCATCTTTTCCAAGTATTTCTTCAACTGCGCTGTTCCACATGACCTTTATCTTCGGATTCTCGAGCACGTGCTGCTGCATTATCTTGCTTGCCCTGAACGCGTCTCTTCTGTGGACGATCGTTACTTGCTTTACGAACCGTGTGAGGAAGTTTGAGTCTTCCATTGCAGTGTCTCCACCGCCGACAACTACTACGTTGGCCTTTCCTTTGAAGAAGGCCCCGTCGCAAGTCGCGCAAGTGCTGACACCTTTGCCCATGTGTTCCATCTCAGAAGGAATTCCAAGAAGTTGGGCAGTGGCTCCTGTCGCAATTATTACCGTGTTGCCTTCGTAGGTCTTTGATGCAGTCTTTACCTTGAATGGCTTTTTGCTGAAGTCGACGTCAACAACATCTTCGTTGACCATTCTTGCTCCGAATCTCTGCGCCTGCTTTGTCATCTTTTCAATCAGCTCTGGGCCCATCACTCCTTCCGGGAATCCAGGCATGTTTTCAACTACCGTAGTAAGAAGCAACTGACCTCCTGGAATCGCGCCCGCTATGACCAATGGCTTGAAGTCCTCTCTTGCAGTGTACACTGCAGCGGCTAGACCCGCAGGTCCTGATCCAATTATGATTACGTTCTCTGCCAAAAAGTCACCACTGGCAATACTTTTTGATTCAGTAATCTATTTAATATGCTCTTTTCTATAGTGATAGGCGACTAGATGATAAGCTTAAACGACCTGGAGCTTTCGCTAGACAGAAAAGAGGCTGGAGCCACTGCAGACTTTGTCTCGCACGCCCATTCCGACCACATTTCATCGATAAAAAGCTCGAAGAGCGTCATCGCGAGCGACGAAACCGCTGCGCTTCTGAAGACGATACACAACAGAGATATAGTCAGAGTGCAAAAGGTTCCGAGCTGCATAAAAATGCTAGACGCGGGGCACATGCTGGGCTCAAAACAGATAGTCATCGATGACGAGAGCACCGGAAAAAGGATAATCTACACCGGAGACTTCCAGATGCAGAAGTCGAGAGCATGCAACCAACTGCAGGTTGAACGCGCTGACATCGTAATACTTGATTCGACATATCCGCAAAAGGATCTTGTCTTCGACGAACGCAGCGAAACAGAACGCGACATACAGAAATGGACAGAGAGAAGGCTGCAGGAAGGCATTGTCCTGTTCGGCACATACGCGCTTGGAAAAACACAGGAGATAATCGCGCTGCTGAACGAGATGAGCATAGTCCCGGTAGTCAACAAGAAGATTAGCAACATCAACAAAGTCTATTGTGCAAGCGGCGTGAAGCTCGACTATGCATCTGCATACGACGAAAACAGCGGGCACGACGAGCTGTTGAAGGGGAACTTTGTAGGTATAGTAGAACCGCACATGCTCGACCAGATATCTGTGCAGCTTTGCTCTCTCTACGGAAAAAGGGTTTTCACCGCTGTCGCTACCGGCTTCTCAAAGATGTATAACTTCAAGACAGATGCTCAGTTCCCGCTAAGCGACCACGCAGACTTCCAACAGGCGAAGGCATACATAGATGCGACCGGGGCAAAAGAGGTCTTCACATACGGAGGCAGCGCTGCAGAATTCGCATGGAATCTGAGAAGCGAAGGCTATTCAGCTGAACCGTTCGCTAATCTGTGCTACAACAAGGTAAGGGCATGAGCTACATCGTACTTGGCCTAGCGGCATTGACATTCATATCTACGTTGGTAGGAGGAACGGCTGCGATAAAGCTGAAGAAGCATCTGCCGCTCTTTTTTGCGTTCGCTGCCGGTGCGCTTGTTGCAGTTGCATTCCTCGACATACTGCCGGAGAGCATAGCAACTGCGCAGATGGCAGGCATATCTGTAAGAGACGTGATGATCGTTGTCGTGTTTTCATATCTGTTCTACAGCTTCCTTGAACGGTATTTCCTTACGCACCATCATGAAAGCAAAGAGGAACATGGCCACATCATGGGCCCGGTCGGAGCAGGTAGCCTCTGCATACACAGCTTCCTTGACGGAGTGGCGATAGGCTCTGCTTATCTGGTAAGCCCAAGCATAGGGATAATAGTCGCACTCGCAGTGATATTCCACGACTTCACTGACGGAATAAACACAGTGACAATCATGTTCAGGAACAAGGCGAGCACAAAATACGCGAAGCTGTTCCTTGGAATCGACGCAATAGCTCCTGTGCTCGGTGTCATTGTCACAGTTTACCTTGTTGCTCTCAACGAGGCTTACCTTGCTGTGATACTTGCAATCTTCGTTGGAGAATTCCTTTACATAGGAGCATCAAGCATTTTGAGAGAGACGTTCAACCACCCTCCTTTGAGAATGATGCTTTTCATGGGGCTTGCGGTAATTCTAATATTGGTTCTTACTTCAATAGTATAACGTGATAGCATGGCAGACAAAATAAGATGCGCGCACATATTGGTGGAGAAGATGTCGACTGCACAAGAAGTGCTTGACAAGCTGAACAGGGGCGAGAGTTTCGCAAAGCTTGCTGCGGAGTATTCGCTTGACGGAAACAGGAAGCAGGGCGGAGACCTCGGCTTTTTCGGCCATGGCGTCATGGTAAGGGAGTTCGAACAGGCCACGTTCGCGCTTCAAGTGGGACAAGTTTCCGGATTGGTGAGGACTCAGTTCGGTTACCACATCATAAAGAGGCTGGCTTAAGAAAGACATGGCGCCCCGAAACACCAGCAATTGTTTTTAGTCTTTCCCTTCTAAGTTTATACCAAGATGATAATATGGCAAAAAATTCGTTACTGATAGGAGTAGTCGTAGTTGTGGTCATTGTCGCTCTTGCAGCCGTTGCGCTCATGAACGGCGTACATACGACGACAACTTACGGCCAGAAGACAGGCGCTATGCTATACAGCGTGTCTGACGCTCCTCTAAGCGGGACTGCCTATTCCGCAGTCAACCTGACGGTGCAGAACATAACAGTGCACAGCCAGACGACCGGGCAGTGGTACACTGTTCCAGTCACAGGAAGCGGCACATATGACCTTCTGACGCTGAAGAGCTCATACGCCTTTGTAGGAAATGCTACACTGCCTGCTGGAAATTACAATGAAATCGCTGTCGCCGTAAAATCGGTGACTGCGACGTCTGCAAACGGCACGGTGAACAATGTCGTTCTGCCAAGCAGTGTGCTGAAGGTGTTCGGAAACTTCACAGTCGCTGCTACAAACGGCACAAAAGCCGTGAACTGGGCAAACATAGACTTCATGGCAAACCAGTCGCTGCACACGACAGGCAACGGCAAGATAGTAATGCTGCCTGTGGTCCAGATACTCGTGTGGCACAACTCCAGCCTTGCAGTGCAGTCTAGCGGGCATTTGACGGTGAACAACCCTAGCCCAGTAGTTGCAAGCATAGGCGCTGGAATGAATGTCAACGGAACTATGCAGGCAGGATTGGTAGTCCCACAGGGCACAAACCTGACTGTTGGAGCTAGCGGCAATGTAGGCCTTGGAGTAGGCTAATTTATTTTTTCTTTCTTTTTCTTTTTTATTTCAGAAGTAGAAGGAGCTGTCATTAGAGCCTATCAAGTATCCGCTTTATCTCGTCGTTGGTTTTTCTGTTCACATCTCTGAAGTTCAGTCCGTACAGTCGATAAATGTCCCAGATGTTGCCGATCGGCTTTCCCTTTATGTTGAGCTTCTTGTAAACGGCGTCGACTTGCTTTTTTGATTTGCCCTCTATCTCCATGAACGGAGGTATCTTCGGCCACTTGTCTATTGTTATTTCCGTATTGTTGAAGTGATATCTGTCGCGGTCGCTCTCTATGTAGGCCTTTAGGTTCTTTGTGAACGCCCTTTGGATTATCTGGCTCATCGACTTGAAGTCTCCGACCGTAAGCTCCCACTCGTGTACGTTCTCCTTTGTACCTCGATTCTCCTTCATCGTAAAAGTAGTCGAATGGCCGTCTGTCCTCACACGCAGCCATCTCTTGAGCTTCGGCGTGTTGACAAGCCTGACTTCGAGTCGCTTCAGCCTCTTCTTTCCAAGATGCTTTGCGCCGATCGCCTTCAGTCTGCTGCGAACCTGGCGCTCGTCTATTCCGACGACGCGGAGCTCTATCTCTTTCATGTGAGTGATTGGAAACAAGCATATTAAGAAATTACGCTCGCGCGTTACTTTCTCATGTGCAATCCGTTCATGTCAGAAAGAATAAGATCGATCTTTGGCTTTAGCAGTTCTGCGTCTCGCCTGAAAGTTCTTGCCTGCAGTTCTAGAAAGAGCTTTTCTCCTTCTGATTTTGTCTGGCTTAGCTTCTCGGACATTTCTGCGGCAAGCGTCCATCGCTCCAATGCCCTGTCGACGTGCTTTTTTGCGGCGAAGAGCCTGCTGAACCTGCCGCTCTCCCTGTTCTCCAGATGCGACAGCTTCTCTTCAAGGTCTGCCCTCCACGAATACAAGCTTGCTATGAGCGAATTCTTGCTTATGAGCTCTTCGGCAAGCGTTCCGTCAGGCGGATAATCGCAGAAGTGCTTGAGCAGCCTGGTATTTGTAGCAAGGAATCCGAGCGCAGTCTCAAAAAGCTCCGTTTCGACGTGGTCGAAGAATGCTGACGGCCCTCCTGTGTGCGCGATTCCTCTGAATGACTTGTGGAGAGTATCTGCAATGCTCTCGCATATCTTCGCCGCGAGCTCGTAGTCTTCCTTTTGGTAGGCGAGATTCGCTTCGTTGACCTTTGCGACAAGCCCAGGCGCGTATTTCTGAAGATTGTCAGCAAGCATTGTCAGTGTAGGCTCTGGCGATCTCTCAGGCTTTGGCGCTGTTGATGGGGTGTTTTGCATGTTTGCACCGCGTTAATCATTTTATTCTCTGTGGCTCGGTAGCCGAGGATGCAGCGGCTCACCAGTTATGTAGTGCACGTCCTTATCTGGTGATTCATGTCTGCTCCTTAATGTTCTCAGAGCCCTTAGAGCCAGGTATACAACTTCTTTCCTATTTCCGCGTCTGTAAAGTATAGACAATGTAATGAACTTTTCACCGTATCTTGATGTGTTTATAAATGCGTTGGCCGAAGCTTCATTAGTCTCATCAATTGCTTTTGCCCCTTCTTTTGCGTCGGCAAGAACTGTTTCCAATGGGTTCTTATCCGCACGCACATTAATTGATATTGCAGCATCGTACTGAGATAAATCAAGGATACGGAATTCCCCCTTCAAGACGATTCGTTCCTCTATTGGGAACTCTACGATTGGATCGCCATCATAAGCCTGCTTAATCTTATGTTGCAGGGTTTTGGCGCCATTGAGTATACTTAAGGACGCACCGAAAAGCCTTTCGTACATTTCACTATATGCGCTGTCAAATTCTTCTGCAGTTTTTGCAGCAAGCGCTAGGCCAGTGTACTTGCTCAACGTGTGAAGATACACTCTTGTCAGCCAGTTTGCTTCATTATAGGCATGTTCTCTAGCATTTATGACTCTATACTGTTCTTCAACTGATCCGTTTGCAGTAGCATTCTGCCACATTTCAGAAAGCAGGTTCTCTGCGTCTTGGAAATACCCTACAAGAAGGTTACGCGTTGAAGCGCCAGCCTCACCGGGACGGCCTAACTCGTCCCATATTGATGCCTCGTCGTGCACTGATTTTTGACCTGCGGTCTCTAGCTCTTTTGATTTCGCGACCAATGCTTCTACCCTGGGGGCGCTTTCCATAGTTACTTCTAGACCTTTCTGCACCAGGCTATACGAGTTGTCGCTGCACTTCGAACCCTCTGCCAAAACCTCAGTCGCTGACATTTCTATCCAGATTCCCTCAGTTTTTCTGATATTTAAGCCTAGCGAAACCCTAAAATAACGGTATAATGCCTTCAGATTTTAAGCACTATACATTGGTGATTGTTTTGACTAGATAGTCCCTTGCAAGATCTACAGAGTTATGTAATTCCGATTTGATGAGTCCGACGGTTTCAACATCTTTTGCCCTTTCTATGTCATTCTTTGCAGTAACCACAGCATCAGAATACATACGTATGGCCTCTGTGATTCTTTTTTCTGCTTTGCTCTTCATTTTTTCCCTCTCTAATGCGTCGTTGTTCGAGGCAATAATTCCTGCAACATCGGAAAGTGTACCGTCGACAAGCATCTGGAATCTAATCTCATGCTCACTGCCTAACAGCCAATCACTCAGCTCGTGGTAGTCCTTTGCACTGTCGAATTCCTTTGGTTTCTTGATGCCTGCAAGGCCAATAGACATAGGCTCTTCTTGTGGTGATTGCTCGCGTTTTTGTGCAGAACTTTGGGAGTCGTCAGAGTCCCCCCAGACATTAAATGCCAGATGGCCTCCAAATCCTTCGCTTTTCTTCTCTGTTTTGTCTTCAGGAATTTTGTATCCCATGGATTCGAGTTTGCTCCTAAATGCTGCAATAAGCGCGCGTGTAGGCTCCACAATATGTGGCCTTCCCTCATCGCTTATCTTTCCAGCCCATTGCCTAAGCTCTACTGCAACTGCATCGTTTCTCTTGGCTTCTGGTGCCATCTCATCCCCTGTATATATTAGCGGCGATTTTGATATTTAATAGTGTATGGTTAGAAATGCGACGCTACAACGAAGCAGGTAGATGATTGACGTTAGGCACCATAATCTATAAGTATTTAATGAACGGAGTCACCACTATGGGTTTGTTTAGATCAAGGCCGCAAGCCACGCCGGAGCAGATGACTCAGATCGCTCCAAACAAGGATAGCGCTGCGAGAGGCCAGCCGTATTTCGTCGGCCCGGATAGGGTGTTCTTTCCGTCAATGGGGGCAACATTGGAATGGTTAACGCCGAACTTCGCGCCTAGCCAGGCTTATGCAGCGCCGGGACAGCCTTTTTTCACAGCTCAAGATAGAGTGTACCTGCCGTATTTGCGGGTTGAAATGGAATGGCCGCCGCACCCGTCTAGAGGCATAGACGCTCAGGGTGTGCTGAGATCGGAGAAAAATGCAAGAGATGCGGCAGCGCAGGCGGCGGCATACGCACAGGAGGCGGAGAGGAATGCAAGAGCATGGGCAATGTACGCAGCATACGCACAGGAGGCACAGCAGCGTGCAGCACAAATGCAGTCGCAGACAAAAGCTGTCGATACCAGCTCCGAGTATAGTGACAGCGATAGTCTCGCTGAACAGGCGAAAGGACCATATCCTGACAATTATGCACACGGAGACAACGTCAGAGGGCATAATTTTTACGGCGAGTTGTTCGGAAGATACCCAAGATGGCCGCCTTGATCTAGCTTTTCGAACCACGATGCAGTGTGTGCATTTTCGATGTATGAGCTTTTGAAAATTAGAAATGCGACCGCCGGGATTTGAACCCGGGCTACTGCCTTGGCAAGGCAATGTCCTACCAGACTAGACTACGATCGCGTAGAAACAGCGTTGATAACTCCGCTAAAAAGGTATTTATATGGTTGCCTAGCCTATGGCAGAGAAAATGCCACTTTACAAAACCGCAAGCTTTTGTTCACATTTTGCAACATTTCGCTACCTTTAAATATCAAGAAACGCGCGATAGTTATTGTGGATCGGTATGGTGTACAATTTTGACCTTACCGCTCCCAAAGTTGGTGCAATGACTTCAAGAAACAAGCTTCCGACAAAGAGCGATCTGAAGAGCATACACAGAGAGCTGTGCTCGTACTTCGGAGAGGAAAATATGGTATTGATAGGCAGCGCAGCGAAGTGCTTGATTACAGGAGCGGATTTGCAGGTCCATAGACCTACATACGCAGAGGCGCTCAACGATTCTCCACTGCTTACAAAGCTCGATGAAAAGCTGGAAGACCGCACAGAGCTCTTTTTGAGAGGTGCGAAGGATCTTGATTATGCTGTGCCAAATGCGGTGTTCGCAGCGCTGGTCAGCAATCCTGACACTTACGGCTTGACGCTAATAAAATTAAACGAGAAGAGAACGACCGCTGTTTTCATAACAAAGTCTGGAGTAGAGCTCGATATATGCTCTGGAGACATTATCGATTTCAGCATTCCGCTAAAAGCAAGCTTCTTCTTCGAGCAGAGCCAACCGGAATACATAGACGACTCCGAATCCCCAGGCGGACAGCTTGCAGTATACACGGTTCCGGCTTACCTGCAGGTGCTCCTGAAGTGGGGCACATGGATGGAGAAAGGCATGAAAAGAGGCATAAAGGATGCCTACGATGCAGTTTACATAATAGATACCTTCTACGGCAGCATCAGGGCATTCCTGATTGAGGAGGGTGCCAACCTTATACACTACATGACCGAGACCGGACTGTCGGTGGAACACCTTAAAAGGGGATTTGGCTTCATGAGCATGGCTGCAGAGAGCAGCATAGAATGGACAAGAGATCTCATCAGGCAGAGCAAGATAGAATACGAAGCCAAGCCGGAATGGTCTAGAATGCACAATCCAAGAATTTCTCCAAAGGACCTCGAAGCGATCGAGCAGTTCATGATGGAGATGATAGCCAAGAGGGCAACGGTAGATGAAGATGAGCTGCGCCAAAGAACCTACTTGAGGGGCCTGAACGCCAATGCAGAGAACTTGTTCAAGTCGATGTCTGACCTGTAAAATATGATTTTATGAACGAAAAAAAGGGTTACCTGCTGATAGATGCCGAGCTAGGCGGACCTGTAATACTCGATGGAACACACGCAATACTAGAGTTAGCTGTGATTGTTCTTCCAGATCCTTCTGCATTGAAGAAAGGTGAAATAGAGCAGTTTGTAAAAGACAAGGTAATCAATGGCGATGTAAGGCATTTCATAATACAGCCGTACGGAGCAGTAAAGCAGGAAATTCTCGACAATGTGGTCAAGAAGCCTCTTTCATATTATAAAGAGAACGGGAAGCCTGTCGAGGAAGTTGCGAGGGGGCTGACTCGCTACCTTGATGCCCAAAAGGAAAACTATGATAAGATAGTTGCAGTTTCAAACTGGGAAGGCGACATAGAGGTTCTCGATTATCTGCTGACAAAGGCCGGAAGGAACCGTTGGGACATGTTCGGAACACACAACATGTTCCATCTAAATTCATTTGTAAACGGAATGCTCAGGGGAGGCATAAAGATGAAGAGCTCGAGGCTGCCACACCCGCATGACCCAAGATGCGACGTCAAGCAGATGGCAGACATATTCGTAAGAGCAATAAGCGTTCCAAGACCTCAGAAAAGTCAGCGGCCAAAGAGCGCGATGCCTGGCTGATTATTCTTTGCTACCGTCCTGGCTTCTCCAAAGATAAAGAGATGCAATGGTGCCGTAAGGCCTCCATTTCCTGGACAACATTTCGAACTTCTCCCTGCTCGGAAGAGCCCGCAGCTTGTAAACCCGTTGAACAGATTTCTGGAGACCGAGGTCATCGTACGGAACTACATCGACACGGCCTAGGCTGAACATCAGGAACATTTCTGCAGTCCATCTGCCGATTCCCCGCACCTCGTCGAGTTCCTCGATTATTTTCTCGTCGTCCATCTTAGAAAATTTCTTTAGCTCAAGCCTTCCATCTTCTATCCGTGTGCACAAATCGACTAGATAAGAGTATTTCTGTGGTGAGACGCCAGCTGCGCGAACCATTTTCTCAGGCGTGGCAAGGAATTTTGCAGGTCTTGGAAGTTTTCCGTTGTAAAGAGAAGCGAACTTTTTGATAATCGCATCGCCGGCCTTTCCGGATATCTGCTGGTAGATTATCGCCCTTACGATAGATGCATAGTAATCCTTGTGCAGCCACCATTCGTCTGGTTGGAATTTGACGCTCCCGAGAACCCTTGCGAGGACTTTGTCGTTCTTCTTGATGTGCTTTACGCCTTTGGACCATACCCTCTTGTCGACGTAAGATTCGTACTTCATTTTACCAGTTAATCTACGGAGCGAGGGATTAAATTATCTTCTGCTGAGCGTCTTCGTTTGCTGCTCTTTCTGTAGGTCTGCGTACACTTTATCAATAATCGAAAGGAACTCCTCTCGCCTTTGCATTCCGTATGAAAGATCGGTGAACGTCACAGTCGCATGGGCATCGTCCATGTTCTCAAGGTTAAGAGATATCGAGAAGCAGTATATCGGGCGCTCTTCACCGCGGTTGTTTTTTACATTGATGAATGCGCAGAGCGATCCGGGCTCTGGCTTTGACCTGAATTCGTAGTCGCTTCTTTTCGTTAGTTTCTCGGACCTCAGTGTCCAAAGCCTGTCTAGGTCATCGAGGATCTTAGAAGTGCCCATGACCCCTATCTTTATCTGTTTTGTTGATGCGGTCGGCGCGCTATGGACCATGCTGTGGTATACGTGATGCACTGATGTGACATCTGCTGACATAACAACCCAATTAACAGTGAGTTAGCCAATATTTAAGCTTAACCTGCACAAAACGAGATAAGCGAATGTCATGACAATTTTCGGAAGCTTGAAGAAGAGCTTGGAGGAGATGGCTGAACGGAGGAGGGAAAAGGCCTTCAAGGAACTGCTCGACGACACTGAGGATATAGAGAGCGCCATTAGCGATGCCATAGGGAAAGCAAGCAAAAAGACGACCGATGATCCGCTCAAGGAGCACTTTGATGCGCTCAACATAAAGAGAACCAGCGACAAGGTGAAGATCAGAAAAGCATACCTAGAGCAGATCAAGAAATACCACCCTGACGTCAGCGAAGAGAAGAACGCAGCGGAGATGTCGAAAAAGTTAAACGACGCGTACCATGTGCTTGCAGGGAAACAGCTGGCTACCGACTACGAAAGCCTGAGGACAGAAGGCAAGCTTAATCCCAATATCAAGATCGACATGGCGAACGCGCTCCTGGCTGCATATGTGCAGAAGAGGGAACAGGATTATGAAGAGCTCATGGTGCAGGTGGGATACCATCCTGTAGAGATGCCGATATTGATTGCTGCTGTCCAGGAGTTCACGAACTGGAAGAAGAGGTACAACAGCGTTGCAGACGGGCTTTTCAATGGTTTCTTCAGAATAGAGCCAAAGCTGGAAAAGCTGGAGAAGGAAGATAAAGCCCTATACAAATCTGAAAGGGACCCGCAAAAAAGAAAAACGTTAGAGCAGACCGCAGAAAAGCTGAAGGCGGCGAAAGAGGAATTTGCAGAACTGAAGGATGATATACTGCACGTAATAGAGTCCGTTAGAAACGATATAGGTCCGCAGGAGCAAAAGGCAGGGCAGCAGATGAAGAGGTCGATTGGAATTTGACCTCAGACTGAAGAGACCGACAATGTGTAATTTTCACCTGCGTTTCTCTGCATCTCAAAGTGGAGAATATTTCCAGAGTTCTTGCATAGATAACTTTGGCTTATTTCTATTCTGCCATAAAGCGGATAACGCGCGCCGTTGTATACGATCGAGTTGTTCGATATCGTTGCGTTGCAGATGCCGCTCGGAACATAAGCAGCAAAAGAGCTCTGATAAGATTGCATACCCTGGTTTATCATCGAAGCCAGCGACCCTATTTCTGACATCGTTGCGTAAGAAGAAACCCCGTAGTTTCCCCTGATGAAGAATGGCAACGACACTACGAGCGATATCGCTGAGATCGCAAGGTACACCATAAACTCAAGTGAGAGTTGTCCTTTTATCCAATCACCTATTTTGACGAGCTCAGGTTTGAAAGTTCGTTTGCCAACTGGGTTGCGACGCTCTGGTTCGACGAGCTTCCGAAGAATGCGTGCATTGCTGTGCCCTTAAGCTGGGTCACCATGGCGAGCGCTATGACTATTATTATGCCGACTGCAGAAAGCACCATTATGTATTCCAATGAGCCCTGCCCCTTGCTTACTCTTGCCATTGTAAGCAGCGCCTTTATTTCGCTTATGTATATCATGTTTTCACCTAAATGCTAAATGCCAAATGCAAGAACAGACGAGAGCCTGAACAGAATAACGCCAATCGAAGAGTACATAGCAAAGTTCTCGGTTATCCTGCTGACGGTTTTGCCGTCGTATCTTGCGTTTATGAAGTTGGATATCGCTATGTAGCCGAGCATTATCGCGGTTATGCCTGTTGTGTCTATGCTGTTTCCGCCCATCGTGCCTGCGAATCCTATTATGTTGATGCCGATGCCTGCGAAAAGGGGGAAGAACACGGCGCTGCCTATCCTGTTTATCGAGAATGCGTTGCTGGCTATGCCGACTACCTTGAGCGTTGTCCTCTGCCGCTCTTCAAGCCTTTCGACAAGATCGTTCAGCTGAGAGCTTACGTCTTTGCCTGTGTGTAACCCTTTTGCGATAAGCAGTGCGGCTTCACTAAGAAATGCTGAATGGAACTCGTCGAGCGCTTTGAATGAAGTTTCTGCGTCTGAAGTTTCTTGATACCGCTTGAGTGCCCTTCTCAGCGAATTGGAGAATAAATAATCCGAACCGCAAGCCAGTTCTGCAGATCTTCCAAGATTGCCGGATTTGTCGAGCTCTTTTGCAAGGCCGTTCAGGAAATTGTATGTGTCTGTGTTTATTCGGTCTTGCCCGGCAGCTTTTCTTTTTGCTCTTGCAGCTATGCCGATTGCGAGCAACGGCACCGCTATATAGAGATTTTGCACCAGTCCAGCAATCGCGCTCGCCGTAAGCAGTGAAATGCTAAGGATTTCTCTTCTACTCATCATAAACCTGGCCCACCTTTGCCCTGATTAAAGAGGATATCGTTGGAAAAACCAACAGAAGCAGCAGAGAAAATCCTAGAAGCGAAGGAGCAGAGTAATACAGTATAGAGTATCCGACGAACGCAAATATTGCAAGCGAAGGGAGTATTGTGTTAGCCACCGTGCTCAAAAGAAGGTATTTGTTCAGCGCCGATGCGCCCACTTCGGCCTTTGTCGCCCTCTTCCGCTCCATCTCGTTCGCCACCTCGATAAGCTTGCCTTGCATCTGGTCTGTGTGCGACACCCCAAGCCTGCATAACGCTTCGCTTACGTCTCCCTCGAGCTTTGCACACTCTTCAAGTATTGCGTCGCCGTTGAGTTGGCCTAGCAGGATCCGTTCTCTGGCTGCATTGAGCGCCCTTCCGACAGCACTGCTTCCCATTTTCGAGAACACATCGCTTATAGATGAAGCGAACGGCATCCCTTTGCCAACTTTGTGGTGCATCGTCTTGAACGCAGATATTGCGTCGTTGAAGTCCTTCTCTGATTGTTTGCGCCTTCTGAGCACAAGCTTAATCTTAAGGACTATCGCAAAAGACATGGCAATGACAGGCAGTGCGAGCATTGCATCGATGCCTACTGCAACAAACATCGCAAGCGCTGCGATTCCATAAGGGACAGCGTCAGCAACAGGTTCGTTCTCTATCGTCATTTTATCTCCATGAAACTTGCTATGTATTCGTTAACAGATTTCGCTGCGTTCTCAGGCTTCTTCAGCCCTTCAATGAAATCTGCGCGGGTTTTCAGCTCTTTGAGCGCCCTTTGCTTTGTGACAAGATTTAGCGCGCAATATCGCTCTATGACCTTCGAGCTTTTCATCGCCTCGCTGTTGATCACGCCGTTCCTGTATATTTCAGACTGCTTGAACAGAGGACCGTCGGAAGCCTGCACTTCGTCGAGCCGTGCCTCGCTCCTGCTGTGCCATCTGTATTCGACTATGCTTTCGAGAAGTCGCTCGTTCTCTGCCCTCTGGAGCGTGTATAGCGAGATGTCTAACATCGTCAGGGCGTGCGGCTCCACGGACATCGGCTCAGTGAGAAGCCTGTCGATGATTGCGCCGCCGTTTGCGCTGCTGTGCATTGTCGTCATGAAAGGAATGCCTAGATTCGATCCAGAAAACACCTCACGCGCTTCTGGGCCTCTTATCTCTCCTATGATGAGGCGCTCTGGCCGCATATGGAGTGCATTGATCACCTGGCTTTTCAGGTCGATCTTTCCTCTAGAAGAAGCCTGGAGCGATACAATATTGACAAAGTTGCTGTGAAACTTCAGCTCGTTTATGTCCTCTTCGATAGTCACCACTCTTTTGCCGCTCGGAGCCAATGCGTTGAGCGAGAGCAGCATAGAAGTCTTTCCTGATGCAGGAGCCCCGGATATTATTATGTTCTGCCCGTTGTCTATCGCAAGCCAAAGATATGCGAGAGCTTCGCTAGTGACGCTTCCTTCGCAGATTAGCCGCCTAAGGTCCACAGACTTTCCCCCATTGAGGCGAATGGTCGCAGCTGCTCCAGATATCGAATACGGGTTTAGCTGCGCGTGCAGCCTTGATCCGTCGGAAAGTTGCGCATCGATGATTGGCGTGCTGGAGTTGAGCTCTTTCTCTGTCGCCGCTATTAGCCTGTTCATGGTGAACCTGAAGCACTGCTCGCTTGTGAATCTGAGGTTTGTGGTGCAGCGCCCGTATTTCGAATGGAATATCATTATGTTCGACGTGGGAGAATTGATCTCTATTTCCTCTATGTTCGATGAATCTTCGAGGAGCATGCTAATTGGCCCAGATCCAACGATGTCATGGGCTATCATGTAGGCAAGAACCTCCTTTCTTTCGCTTGTCTGATAGCCTGCGAGCAGAGAAAAGCACGCGCTATATGCGCTTGTTATCAATGATGCCGGATCTGGCCGCATCGAAAGCATCTGCTCCACCACAAGCGACTTGACTTTTGCTGCTGCGTTGGTGTCACCGGCGCTCATGTTGTTGGCGAGGACGGCATAGACGTACTTTCCGCTGCGCTTTCCGAGCACCCTATGGCGTGCCTCGTCGCGCCATTCGACCTGCTCCGGATAGTCCCTTGTCGTCGAAAAAGTGAGCTGCGACGGCTGCCGTTCAGGACCATCTTGCGCCATTTCTGCTCTACCCGCCTTCTGAAGAAGACCCTTGATTTTTAGTAGCATTAAACTGCCTTTTACTTTAATATATAACTATTTACTTAAGTAAAATATTTATAACTGTGGTATGCCGCATAGACTGAGATAACCTTTATAAACCTTCACTAGCATTATTGTATTATGTTGGAGAAAGAGAAGTCCAAGGACGAAATTTGGCTTTTGAGGAAGGCGCTGAGTAGGCCAAATTATTCTGTTATGTTGTTGTTGCTTCAGAAGAGCCCGAGGACTACAAGAGAGCTTTATTCCATTCTTGAAAAGAAGTTTACAAGAAAAACGCTTATCATAACGTTGAGAGAACTGTCTCTCGACCTAAATATAATACAGCCAACCCACGTAAGGACAGAAAAGGGCTACGGGCTAGGCTACAGGCTGAATCCTAGAGTGAAGCCAGTGATCAAGGCTGTGCAGAAATTCTCAAGGCTTCTTGAAGGCGTCAGGAGTGCTTAGGCTTCCGCTGAACCACGACGGAGGATGCTGAGGCGTTACCATAACTGTTCCTGAGAACGCCATTATCGGAGCAACCAACAGGCTTATGTTCTCCCGCTCGTCCTTGTTTACTTCTGGTATTGTTTTGGCGAACTCCAGCGCGGATGTTGCGCCAGGTCTGCTCTTGAGCACATGGGTTGCGACAGACACTGTTATGTCTTGCGCGGCCTCCTTAGGTCGCCGAGAGCGTTTGATATGCCTTCTAGAGGGCGCTGGTATAGCACTAGACCCTCAACGCGGTTTAGTATCCTCAGCTGCACCTTGAGTTGGTCGACAAGCTCTTTCTGCTCCTCGCGCACCCTTCTGCTAAGCGCGACTTCCCTGGATTTTGACAAATCGCTTTCGTCAAGCCTGACAAGCTTCTGCACAATCCCCTGCTTCAGCGGCCCGAAGGTTTCCAGGAAGTTGGCAGTCGTGGGATAAAATCGAGTAGTAATGTCCTGCTTTCTGAGGAATACGTTGTCAAGAACGCTGAGTTCCATGTCTGCGCGCCACGACGCCCAGTTCATCGCCCTGGCGATCGAGATGTCAAGCCATGCAGGCTCGAATTTTGGGCTGATGGCTACTGCGCCTGGAACCGGCTCTTTGCTGATGACAATTTCCGGGTCCTTTCTCTCGAGTGCTGCAGAAGGTGCAGCGCTCTTTCTACCAAAATTGAATCTTTGGGTCGCCATTTGATCGCCTTAGAACTAGAATATACTCTCGACAGTCAGATATTTAAAGATGCCTATAGCCACGTCAAGCCTCAGTGCTCGAGAGCGTTACCCTTTTCTGCTGCTTGAACATCTCTAGGACTTCCTTTGATGTGGTCGCTTCCTCTACGCTCTTGTCAGACCTGACCGCTTCTTCGCCTACAAGTCTTGGGAAACGGAGCGCGAGCCCGGCTTCTGTGCCGTCCTCTTGCCTTTGGCGTGCGCACGTGTGGGTAGGCGATTTCGTTATCTCATCTGCCCTGACAGTGACGACATACTTAGGAGTCACCCAGAAGTCCGGTTCGACAACTGCATCGACACGCGCAGGCTTCGTCTTCGTTGTTATCTTCTCAAGCATCTTCCTGAGCTCGACCATCTGCGCTTCTGTGAATCCACTTCCTATCCTGGATATGGTTTCGAAGACGTCTTTCTTGTCGTTGTATGTTGCGCCGAGAAGGCCACCGAACTTGAATGCTTGCCTGCTGCCTCGCCCTCTGTAGTAGCCCACTATGACAAGATCAAGGGTGTCGGAAAGCTCGCCCTTGTAGCTTCTCTTCATCTTGACCCAAGAAAACTTTCTGGCTCCTGCGATGTATTGAGCGTTGAGCTCCTTTGCGATTATTCCCTCTAGCCCGCTTTCTATTGTCTTCTCAAAGAACTCGGACAGCTGCTTTGCTGTCGTGCAAATTATCTGGCCTGATGGACGGATCGTTTCTGTGTCCTTGAAAAGTTTTTCCAGAGTATCACGCCTTTTGTGATATGGTTCGCCCATTGTGTTTTCTCCATCAAGATACATAACGTCGAACGCGAATAGTTTTAGCGGAGTGTCGATTGCAGCTTCTGCTATTCCGTGCTTTCTTTTTCGCTGTATCGTTTCCTGGAACGGAAGGAACTCTCCAGTATCCTCGTTGAATGCGAGCGCTTCTCCATCGAGTATTATTGACTTCGCCTTTACCTCCTTTTGCACCGCTTGGACAAGATCAGGATACATTGCAGTGGTGTCCTCAAGTCGTCTTGAAAATATTTTCACCTTGTTGCCGTCTTTGTGGATCTGGCATCGAAATCCGTCGTATTTTTGGTCGACCGCGCACTTTCCGTTCATCTTCTCAATTATCTGCTCTGCGGTCGGGAGCCGCTCTGCCAAAGCAGGACGAATCGGCTTGAAAAGCGTTACATGGAAATGTTCTATCGCTTTCTCTCCCCCTTTTGCCAATGACTCAGCAACAAGCCCGAGGTCGCTGCACAGGTTGTACGCATTCTCGAGCTCTGGCTTCAGCTTCCTGTGGCCCGTAGCCATGACAGAAAGCGCCTCTAACACCGTCGAGTCGCCGACACCCAGTCTCAATTCGTCTAGAGGATATTTGACGACGTACTTCGCATCTACAGGTTCTGCTGCCGCAATCAGATTTGCAAGCATTTTTACCTTGACATCTTTGCTGCCTGAGCCGGATGTGCCTGCGATCTTTCGCATCGCATCGTAGACCTCGTTGACGCTGTGCTCCTTCTGCGACATTCTCTTTAGCCTTGACTTTTCCTTTATTATCTGTGCCGCTTTTCCCATGTCTCCCTGCTTTCTGTACTCCTTTTCGACGTCTTCCTTGGTGAAGCCTGTGGCTATTGCGATCGATTCCTCGACAAGCTTCTCTGCCATCCCGAACTCCACGCCCTCGAACGGAGGAGCTAGCACCCCCTGCGTTATGTAGACAACGTTGGCTATCTCGTCTGGCTTCGTGTGCTTGAAAAGCTCTGTCATGATTTCTATCATTGTCAGCCGAGAAGAAACAGCGTCTAGCTTCTCGTAATACTGAGCAAGTTCCTTGAAAAGCATGAGAATCGAAGAAAGTTGGCAGTCTTATAATAAAAGGTTTATGGTGCAGTGTAGCCGCTCTGCCAAGAACCGCTGTAACCTACATTTGTCCCAGCGCCATTGTTGTTGTTTCCGGAATAGTCGTTCGCATTTCCGTTGAGCGGCCACCATCCTACAAGATAGTTTGGGTTGATAGGCGCCCCGCCTATACCTTCCTGGTACAGTGCAGTTATCTCTGCCTGGGAAAGGGAGGTGTTGTAGATTTGAACATCTGCTATCTCTCCGTTTATGAATTCACCTGCGCCAGGGCGTGCCCCGATGTAGAGAGGGCTCGTAGTTGTTGCAATACTGCCAGTTGCTCCTGATGTAGCATAATCCCGGACACCGTTAACGTAGGTTGTCACTGTTCCACCTCCATAGGTGCCTGCAAAAAAGTACCATGTGCCTGAATATATTGGTATGGAGCCCTGTTTCGTATAACGAGTGCCCCCGACAACTATATTCAAATCTATATTATACGGGCTCGATGTGCCGTAAAAACGTAATTCGTATTGAGTGTCTTGTCCTTTAGCCACTATTGGAATCCATGAATTCTCCGTTGGAGCTAGGTCCGCCCACCCTGTTACGGTTATGGCAGTCGTCGGATTTAACACTGCAGGGTTTCCAACAATGATGTTACTACTTGCACCGTTGAACTGCGCCGCAAACTCCGGCAGCATTCCGTTGCACTGCCCTTCCAACGATACTCCTGCTGCACTCCTCTGCACTTGGCACGAACCAGCCTGTGCCTTTGGGGTGAAGTTTCCGCCGGAGAAAACACCCATCTGAAATAGAACCGCAAGTGCAACCGCAATAATCAGAATTGCCCACCCGTACGTCATGAGGTACTCCATCGCGCTTTGGGATTTCATCATAAACATCACGGAGCAGTGTAACTGCTCGACCACGAGCTGTTGTATGTAACCCCGGTGGCTGCGCCATTGTTGTTGTTTCCTGAGTAGTCGTTCGCGTTGCCGTTCAGCGGCCACCACCCCACAAGGTTCTGTGGGCGTATGGGTGCGCCACCTATACCCTCGTCATAGAGTGCAGTTATCTCCGCCTGAGAGAGCGAGGTGTTGTAGATCTGAACATTTGATACTCCGCCAGAAAGGAAGTTTCCATCGATACTTATGCCACCTATGTAAACGGTGACCGGGCCCACTAGATTCAACGTGCCTGATCCGGTTTTCACGTTCGCACCGTTAATATACAGTGCTCCTGCGCCGCTCGGCGCATAGCTCACGGCTATGAATTGCCATGCGCCATTGTTTATGGACGATCCTGCATAGTTATCAGCGCAGATTACGGAGTAGCCTCCTTGGGGGCCAAAGTACCCTATGAGTATGCCATTGGCGCACCCTCCTCCGGCGCCGTAGTACATAACATCGCCTCCTATGTATGTGTTGGAAGCGGTGGTACTCCATGCAGTTATTGTAATCGATGGGTTTCCTGACTGGAATGAGTTCGATGTGATTGTTATCTTTGAGGAGCTGCTCGGTGAGAAGTGCGCTGTGAATTGCGGCAGCATTCCGTTGCACTGCCCTTCCAACGATACTCCTGCTGCACTCCTCTGCACTTGGCACGAACCAGCCTGTGCCTTTGGGGTGAAGTTTCCGCCGGAGAAAACACCCATCTGAAATAGAACCGCAAGTGCAACCGCAATAATCAGAATTGCCCACCCGTACGTCATGAGGTACTCCATTGCAGACTGTGCAGGCTTTTTCCTCTGCCGATTAGCCATGCTAAGCTAATCAAAAAAAGAATTAAAAGGCTTTGCGACGTGCAGTGAAGAGGTGGTGTATCGGAAAGGATAAATAGAAAGCGGATGTGAGTTATATCGTGATGGAATGGCAACAGGATCAATAGAAATGGGCACGCTTAGCCGTAGAGGCCGGCAGGAATACACAGAGAGCTGGACTGATTCAAAGGGGCGCCTTGTGCACCAATGCGGACCGCATTTTACCGACGTAGAGAAGGTAATGAACCCGACTTTATCCATGCAGAAGCAGGCGTCTGTTTTGTTCAAGGAAGGAAAAGAGGTAGAGGCCAGGACCCTTCTGCAGAGGGCAGGCAACCTATGGATGGCTATTTATTTCATGGAACGAGGAAGCGAAGAAACGGGCGTCCTATGCTTCTCCCATCAGTCGATGCTGCAAAGCAAATACATCACTGCGCTTCTCTCACGGACTCCTGAAGAGATAGTGCATAAGATAGACAAGGGAAATCTGGGCCACGAGTTCCTCATGTACTGGGATCTTGCAGAATGGGCAAGCGGCAAGAGCAGAGAAGAAACGTCTAGAATAAACAGCGATCTGCAACGCATGAATCGGAAAGGCCCTGGCTATTACAGCCCAATAGGAGATGCAGAGCAGGTAGCGAAATGGAGGAAGGAGCATGAAGAATGGCTGGCTGCGGTCGAGAAAGTGTATGATGAAGTTGTCGCAAAGGTAATAGCGACGCCGGCGAAGCCGTTCACAAAAGTGCAAAAGCGCGAGGACAAAGACAATATCGATACTACAAGAGTATTCCGTGCCAGCCAGTACGGTTCCATGGGCTTAATCTGAGTCTAAGTCAGTGGCAGGTCGAAGAAGACGTCTGTATCCAAGCGCATCCTCTGTTAGACGAGCAGTAGTTGTTGCCGCCGTCTGTGTTGTTCGTGGATCCCTGCGACTGCGCCAGGCACCATAGCCCGCTCACTATTCCGAAGAAGTTGTTGTTCTTCAGCACGAGCAGAGTTGGCCCTGATATCAGCGCACCTATTCCGCTGCCCTGGTGCGCGGTGTTGTTGCTGAATGTAGTGTAGTTGGTGAGCGTTCCTGTGATGGAGTAAGCTGTGCCGAATGCAGTGACGTTGTTGTTCAGCACCGAGCCCTGCGTGTCCTGGTATATGCCTATGCCAGAGTAGTGTGTGAACACGTTGTTGTTCAATACCTTGAACTGCGACGACTTCGAAACATTGATTACGGTTACGTTTGGATTTACTGAGCTTGTATTCTGGTAGATCGTGTTGTTGTATATTTCTAGCTGGAGCGTGTTGCTTGCGGTTATTGGAGTCGAGAAGCCCTTGAGGAAGCAGTTCTCTAGAATTCCCTGCCCTGCGCCTGTGTTGAATGCGGCCAGCGTTCCGCCGTTTGTAGCCAGTATCGTGTGGCCTTGGCAGTTTATCGTTGTTCCGTTGCCTGTAATTGTTAGGCAGGTCGCGCCGAAGCCGTATGCGTAGTCCTGTGTAAGTATGAATGCGTTTGGCTGGCTTGCTAGCTGGCACGGCAGCCCAGAAGAGCCGAGAGGAATCGCTGCAAGCCACTTGCAGTTTGTCTTCTTGCTGCCCGTATTGACTCCGCCGTTCTCTGCACCAAGCCCGCTGTCCCTTGCGTCGCATTCGTATGCAACGCCGAGGTTGCCTGTGTATGCGTTGCCGTATACTGTGTTGTTCGTGGAGTTGCCTACTATGTCAATGCCGTCGAAGTTGCGGTATCCGAGGTTGTTTATTATCTTGCTGCGCGTCGTGTTGTCGATGAACAGCCCGTCGTTGAATTGGTTGCCTAGAGATGTGTTGCTTCCTTGAAGCGTGATGTTTGTCGAGCCTATTAGGCCTATTGAATAGTTTTCCGTGCCTATGACCTTCAGGGTTGTGAGCCTTGAGTTGGAGTCGTTCTTCAGAGTTATGCCGTAGTTGAGAAGCGAGCTCCCGTTGTCGTTGTTCATCTGTACGTCTGTTGAGTTGTATACACTTATTCCGGAGTTGAAGCCTCCGACAGTGCAGTTGCTTATCGTTATGTTGCTGCGGCCGTTCGCCCATATCGCAGGGCCAGGCTGGAACTGAGAGCTCGATGTGGTTATCTGGTTGAAGTTGCAGTTGAGTCGTACGTTGCTTGAGTCTATTTTCATGCATTCGTTTGTGGCGCTAGGCAGGGTTATCGTCAGGACATACGAGCCAGGGCGCTTTATGTCAGAACAAGAGCTTAGTTCCGTGACAGTGGATGCGGTGTTTGATGTGTACTGCGTGCAAGTCGCCCACTTCGTGTCAGTGAAGCCGCATGCCGTAGCAGACATCAGGTTTGAGCTCTGGTTAGCGGAGTCTAGCGTTGCGAAGATGTCGTATTTGGTGTTGTTGAAAGCTGCTCCGTGTGTGAAGATGTTGCCGAGCGAATTCGTCAGGTATATTCCGTATTGGTTGTAATTCGTTGAGAATGCGTTGAATATGTTTGAGCTTGCATTCTTCATGTACATTCCGTATGTGTTGTTGTCGCTTGTTATGCCCTGCAGAACGCTGCCTGTGCTGGCTTGCAGCGAAACGCTGGAGTTGTCGCCGGAGAACACTGCGTTGGTGACGTGCGTTCCGGTGAATGAGCCGATCCGCACTCCTGTGGTTGAGTTGAATACCTGGCAGTTGTTGAGCGACACGTTTGATGCCCTCACATCTATGCCTACATATGCGTTGGAGATTGCGAAGCCGTTGCACTGCAGGTTCACGTTCGGAGCGTTTATCCTTATGCATGGGATGTTGTACTGCTGCAGCACTGACAGCGATGCCTCTGAGAAGCTGTGCATGTTGAGGCTAGACGACATCGAGTATCTTCCAGGCAGGTTGATTGAGCCGCAGCTGCTCACAACTGATTGAAGCGTTACCTTGGACACGTTGAGAGGGGCGTTGTTGCCTCCGCACTTTATCCAGTCGCAGCCGCTCTGGTTGTAGCAGCTGTTTCCATTGGCCAGGTTGCTGCTAGGGAATCCTGCGGACGGCGCGCACAGGAAAGAGTCCTGCGATCCGTTGACCTTGTTGCCTATGAAGTTGTTGTTTATGGAGCTTATGTTGAATCCGTAGAATGCATTGAACTTCAGGTTGTTGTTGTAGAACCTGTTGTTGTTTGAGCCGTTTGTCAGAAGCACTGCGCCGCTCTGGCTTATCGAATAGGTTATGTTGTCGTTGGCTATGTTGCCGCCAGAAGACGAGCCGATGTAAAGGTTAGACATGTAGTTGTTTGTTATGTGCGAGTTCGTTAGATTGAGCCCCTGCGATGACTGCTCGTACACTCCGTATGAGAAGTTGTCTATGGTGCAGCCGTCTACAGAAACTCCTGTTGTGCCTGACGTGTAGATTCCATAGCTGAATGGCATTACGCTTGCGAAAGGCCCTGATCCTACTATCGAGTGGCCGTTGCACTCTATGCTGACATAGTTTGTGGTCACGTTGAAGCATGCACCCTTAACGGCTGTGTACTTTATGTCAGATGATAGGAAGTATGATCCCGGCGAGCTTATTGTTCCGCACGAGCTCAGGTAGCTTGTCGACTGCACTGTTGTGGTGTTCTGGCCTATGGTCGATGTCGTTGTGCCGCCTTTGTGGGGCATTAGCACAGCTACATAATATACAATGCCGACCAGCACGATCACTATAAGAGCAGCGAGCACTATCCTCATTATGTGCGTCTTGTGGCCTCCGTTGTTGCCAGATCCTTCGTAGAATTCGTAGTTCTGCTCCGATGGCTTTGAGCTCGGTATGTTCGGAGTGACCTCTACCTTCATTCCGGAAGGCGGAGCCTGTGGTGGATTATTGCTATTATTGATGTCATCGGCCATGAAGTACCACATAAAGCGTTCTCTAGTGTTGATAACTATCTATTGCTAATATTTAAATGCCTTACACTACACTACATATGACTTATCGAATACAATGTGACTGAGCATGGAGCTTTCACCAGATATGTGTGAGTTTATAGGTGCGATAATAGGCGACGGTAACATATATTCTACCAAAAAGCATTCTTGGGTTGAAATGACAGGAAACCCGATCAACGATTATGACTATTTCACGCGTAGACTTGTGCCGATCGTGTCAAGAGAATTGAACTATAACCCAAGGATATTTGTTCACAGCAGAGGACTCAAGTTTAGAATCTGTAACAAAAAGTTCGTCGACGAGTTAAAAGAACTTGGAATGCCAACTGGAAGAAGCAAACATGCAACTGTGAAGATACCAGATAAGATATCTGCCGATTGGGATCTGACTAGATGTTGCATTAGGGGAATAGTTGATACAGACGGTTGTGTTTCTTTTGACAAAAGAGTAGCTTACGTCACCCCATATCCAAGAATTGCGTTACACATGAGAAATGCAGGACTAATCTCACAAATACATGACATTTTGATAACTAAAGGATTTAATCCAAAATGTGAAATAGAGACAATAGCCAACACTTATCTTTATTTAAACGGAAAAGAGCAAGTTGAACTATACCTTAAGAAGATTGGCTTCTCTAATTGGAATCATCTTTATAGACTTGGGCGTATATATCCAGACTTATTCAGGCTTAATGCCTCAGTAGCTCAATGGCAGAGCGATTGCTTCGTAAGCAATAGGTTGGGGGTTCAATTCCCCTCTGAGGCTTATTTATAATATTAATCTTTAGCGCAGCCACAATACATTTGGTAGCTCGGTTTTTCTGCGACACGTTTTGCAATGCTGCGATGCGCGCACATACGGGTTTGACGAACCCCCAATCCTGTATATATACCATGGACTCGTTCAGTTATCCGGGAAAATGGGCACAACGGAGAGCAAGAACAGCGCTACTCCGCGTCCAAAAAAAGAGGAACAGGATGTTGAGCGCGGGGTCAGGGAGGAACAGCGTGCGCTGCTAAGAACCGGACCGTCGATACTGGAGACCTATTTCTATCAATGGAGCCTGATAGCAAAAGCAGGAGACCTTGAAGCTGGCGCAGCCTATGCCAGAAAAGCCGGAAAGACAGACAGAAAATTCCTGCACACGTATAAAACACTGGACTCGCAGATCGGCAGGAGGCGCCTGTGCAAGACCCATGCAATGAGAATAGCTCTGCGCAACGAATCGCCGCTGCCTGCTGCGCCGGTATACCAGCCGCACCAGGAATTCCTCGAAACTTACGATAATCTGATAAGGCACTCCTCGCTTTGACCGAAGTGTTTGCAATAGAGTGACAGAAGAGTCTCTCGATTCTCCGGACATAGCAAAAATATTGCGAACATTGCAGGAGCGCTTGCAAGCCCAGGCGTGAAAAAGCTTATATATCTCGAATTATCAATACATTTGATATAATGATCAAGGTAAGCGACGCTGTGAAGGAATTGACAAAGTGCGTCGATCCTGAAATGGGATCAGACATAGTCAACCTAGGCCTCATATATAATATAAAGCCGGACAAAGAGGACAACGTAAAGGTAACCCTTACGATGACAAGCCCGATGTGCCCGGTAATCAGCATAATACTGGCAGACGTCCAGCTTAGGCTGGAATCTATTCCTAATGTAAAGAAAGTCGACATAGAGCTTGTGTGGGATCCGCTGTGGAACCCAGAAATGATGAGCGACGATCTGAAGTACGCTGCTACTGTTTAATCAGTAGATAAGGTCTTCATCGCAGCGCTTGTATTCGTGGATTTCTCCCTTTTTGAACCACACGTCTATCTCTTTCTTCGCGACTTCCGGGCTGTCAGATGCGTGGACTATGCTGCGGATTGGACGGCCTCTTTCGTCTGCAAGTGAATACGAATCAGTCGAATACATTCCCCTAATTGTAGAAGGGTCTGCCTTTGCAGGCGCAGTCGATCCGAGTATTTTTCGAACAACAGGGATTGCCTCGTTGCCTTCGAGAACAAGTGCGATGATAGGCCCGCTTGTGAGAGCGTCCATAAGCCCCTTTCTTATCCTCTTTCCGATGTCCATTGCAGATTCCTTGACCTTGATTCCGCGCTCGGCGTAGGATTTTATCGACTTGCTGCCGACTTCCTCTAGCCACTTCGGATCATCGGTGTAGTGCTTTGCAACCTGGTCTGTCGTCGCAGTAAGCATTTTTATCGCTACAATCTTGAGGCCAGTCTGCTCAAACCTTCGGATTATCTCTCCGCTAAGCGCTCTCTTCATTCCCTCCGGCTTTATCAATACAAGTGTTCTTTCCGTCATGAAACTCACAAAAGTAGTTTTAGTATAATGCAGAATGCACTATTATAAATGTTTCACTTGTCTGCTCCGTTCATGCGCTCCTCGGCTTGCACGTCAGCGTCAGAGCCTACCGCCATCATAATGACAGGGTCGTTCCGTATAATCCGCCTTCTTTCCTGCATCGACATCTGGCTGAATTTTCTAAGACGCACATTCATCCTGCTCTCTGGTATGTTGAGAAGGTAGGCGTTGGCCGCTATCCAGTCGTTGTCGATATGCGGACCTTTGTCGTCTTCTCTCATGCTTTCTCTCTGGAGTATTTGGTAGCTGCCCATGAGAGCCTCGAACCCTCGCATCAGCAGATAAGCATTCTCTGCAATCGCCTTTTGGGAAAGCTTGATCTTGTTGATAAGAGTGTCATAGCTCTCCAGGACTTTCTCTATAGGAGTAGACGACAGCATAAGCTCTATATCCTTCAACGACACGACCGGCTTTTTCGCGAACGCGGCAGAGTCCTCGCCGGAAGGAGCCTGTGCCCCCTCGACCCTGAAGCCCCATCTCTCGAAAAGCGAATACAGTTCTAACCTTTTTATCTCTAGGCCTGCCCTTTCCATAACCTTTGCATCGCCTTCAGCAGGCGCTGCAACTGCATATGCCGCCATTTTCACACGCTAGTTGTGAGCATTTATTGATATTTAACGTTTGCGCTTCAAATATTCAGTGTATAAAGACTTCCTTCTGTGAGGACCATGATAAGGCAGCCGATAATAGTTGTGATGGGGCACGTTGACCACGGGAAAACGTCCCTTCTCGACAAAATAAGGAGCAGCACAGTCGCGGCAAGGGAAGCCGGAGGCATAACCCAGCACATAGGGGCAAGCGAAGTCCCTATCGACGCGATAGAGAAGATAGTAGGGCCGATGATGAAGAATACAGGAGCCAAGATCACTCTTCCTGGACTGCTTTTCATAGACACGCCAGGCCACGAAGCGTTCACAAACCTCAGAAAGAGAGGAGGCAGCGTGGCAGACATTGCAATACTTGTCGTCGACATATCCAAGGGTTTCGAGCCGCAGACGATAGAGGCGATAGAAATACTGAAGGAGTACAAAACGCCGTTCATAGTCGCGGCCAACAAGGTCGACCTCGTGACAGGTTGGATAAACAGCAAGAGCAACAGCGTGATGGCGTCGCTGAAGACGCAGAATGCCTACGTCCAAGAGGAATTCCAGAACCGGATGTACCAGATGATAGGAAAGCTCAGCGAGCTGGGTTTCACAAGCGAACTTTTCAACAACGTGAAGGATTTCAAGAAGGAGCTTGCGATAGTTCCTATCAGCGCGAAGACAGGAGAAGGATTGGCTGAGCTTCTGATGATGGTGACAGGGCTTGCGCAGAGATTTTTGGAGGCTGAGCTGAAGATCGAGGTCAACGGACCGGGAAAGGGAAGCATTCTCGAGAAGAAAGAGGTTCGCGGATTGGGAATGACAATAGATGTAGTGCTTTACGATGGCACACTGAGAGTGAATGACAACATCGCGTTCGCAAACGCAGCGGGAAAGGTGCAAGTCGCAAAGATAAAGGCTCTGCTGAAGCCAAGGCCGCTCCAGGAAATCAGAGAGTCATCGTCAAAGTTCTACAACGTTGACTTCGCCAGCGCGGCAAGCGGGATAAAGATCAGCGGAAACGGGCTTGAAGAGGCGATGCCTGGCTCTCCAATAGTGCAAATAGTAGACGACAACTACGAAAAAGACATCATATCCGAGATAAGCGAAGTGTTTGACACAGACAAGAAGGGAGTGATACTGAAAGCGGATTCGATCGGCGGCCTAGAAGCAATATCAAGACTGCTGAAGAGCGCAGGGCTTGGGATAAGCAAGAAGGGAATAGGCAATGTCACGAAGAGAGACATTCTTGACGCATTCACGTTAAACGCAACAGAGCCTCTCAACGCGGTTGTGCTGGCGTTCAACGTCCAGCTCGACGAAGAAGCGAAAGAGGCGGAGCAGAGCAGCGGAGTAAAAGTGATACAGGGAACAATCATCTACAAACTTCTTGACGACTACAAATTGTTCATTGAAGACAAAAGGAAGAACATAGTCGGAAAAGTGGAGAGCAGCACAGTATTCCCAGGAGCAGTAAAGGCGCTGCCGAACTCGTTCTTCAGAGTTTCAAACCCGGCCGTGTTCGGAGTTGAAGTAATCGGCGGAAGAATAAAGCCTGGATACACACTCATAAACGAAACTGGAGAGATAGTTGGAAAAATCAAGGAGATACAGAGAGACAAAAGCAAGATCGACATGGCCAAGAAGGGCGATGAGATTGCGATATCAGTAGATGGGCCAACGCTTGGACGACAGGTCAAGGAGAACATGGTGCTTTACACAAGGGTTACTGACGGCGACGAACGGCTCCTTCAGGGGAACTTCGCCAATTTGCTGGACGACAACGAAAAGGAACTGCTTAAGAAGATAGTTGCGATAAAGAAGATGTCGAAGAGGGGCGTGTAATGGCAAAGATAGATATTTTGGAGCAGGTGAGTCCGTCGGTATGGGACAGCGCAGTCGAATACGTCGAAAGAAAGGGGCGCGGACACCCAGACAGCCTCATAGACGGAATAGTTGAACGCGCAAGCCTTGAGCTGTCGAAGTATTATATCGACAACTTTGGCGCTGTGCTCCACCACAACCTTGACAAAGCGCTAATCATCGGTGGAGAATCTGATGTAGGCTTCGGAAGAGGCAAAATAACAAAAGCCATTGAGATAATAATCGCAGGAAGAGCGACAAAAGTGCACCAGGGAGCAGCGGTCCCTGTCGACGAGCTTGTAGTAAAGGCGGCTGAGGATTATCTTAAGGAGAACACACGATTTCTTGACATAGAAAACGAAGTGATAATTGAAACAAAGATAAGAAAGGGCTCTGAAGACCTCACAAAAATGTTTTCAAGAAGCCTTGACGTACAACTTGCAAACGACACCTCTTTCGGAATCGGATTTGCTCCGTTCACAAAAGCGGAAAGGCTTGCGCTCGAAGTGGAAATGTTCCTCAACAGCGCAGACTACAAGAAGAAGATGCCGATGGTAGGAGAGGACATAAAGGTGTTTACGATAAGAGAAGAAAAAACTTTCAGCATTACTCTTGCTGCCGCGTTTGTGGCAAAGCACGTGAAGAACATCGATGAATATATCAAGTCGAAGGAAGCTGTTGTGAACGATGTGAAGAAGCATGCAAAGGAAATTGCCGGCACCGATGTTGAAGTTGTCCTCAACACATCTGACGACTACGACAGGAAGGAAGTCTATCTTACAAAGTCTGGATTGAGCTGCGAAGCTGGGGACGACGGAGAAGTGGGAAGAGGAAACAGGGCGAACGGCCTCATCACCCCGTTCAGGCCGATGTCGTTGGAGGCAACAGCAGGAAAGAATCCTGTAAGCCATACCGGAAAAATATACAATGTTTTGGCGCGGGAGATTGCGATTGAAGTGGTGAAGATACACCCGCAGGTCAAGGATTGTGTGGTCTCCCTTGTGTCGCAGATAGGGCGAAGGATAGACGACCCTAGAAACATGAGCATAAGCGTCGTGATGCAGGATGGAGAAAAGCTGGAAAAGATAAAGTCGAAGATTTACGACGTAGGAGAAGACATGCTCTCGAACATAGGATACATAACAAGAGGATTAGCAGACGGAAAGTACGAAGTGTTCTGATTAATCTTCGAACGCGTCGATCTCAACCTTTTTCTTGACAAAACGTGTGAATGCTCCTTTGTAAGTAGTGGCCTTTACTTTTGCATCATCGATCCAATGATATTCCGTGTATTTGCCGATCTTCCTTGGCTTGTTGAGTATTATCTGGTCGTACTTCACTTTGTGCTCCTTCAGCCATTCCTCTGTAACTTGCTTGTGCTCGTCGGTCCTTGCGGTAAATATGCAGATGAAGTTTCCTTCGTCGTGGAGCTTGTTGACCATAGCGATTGAATCGGGATAAGGCTTCGCCGCCGCCATTGCTGCGATTCCGGCTTCGTTCCTTATGTTGTCGCAGATAGTCCCGTCCATATCGATAAGGAATATCTTGTGCCCTTTTTGTTCCTCCATTTAACCTCTCTAATATGCAGCAGAAAGGATTAAATGCGTTCCATGCGAGCGCGCCTTATGCCAAGCCATTTCTCAAGCTCATCGACTTTTCCGGTGTCGACATCGGCGACAAGGAGCCCTTCCTTGTTGTGGTCGAGTATTTTTACATCAGAGTCGTATGGATTGACCACTTGCGATCTTCCAAGAAGTACTCTGCCTGTGCTGTCTGTCCCGGCAGCGTTGCAGTATGCAAGAATGGAAAGGCATTCGAACGAGCGCGCCATTGCGAGCGCCTTGACAGTGTCGACAGTGGCAGGAAGATCAGGTCCATACCACCAGTAACTTGGGCAAACTATAAGCTCAGCGCCTTCTTTGACAATCGGCGCAAACAATTCCGGCAATGACATGTCCCAGCAAATAAGAAGACCAACTTTCCCGAAGCGTGTTTTTGCTACTGCGTGGCTTTTTCCCTGTTCCATCCATCCCCGCTCAGAAAGCCAGAGGTTCTGCTTGCTGTAACGCGCAAGTTCCCTCCCTTTCCTGTCTATGTAGTAAGCAATGTTGTGAAGTTTCTTCCCGTTTGGAACCACTACAGAACCAGGAACAAGATCGACGGAGTTTTCTTCTGCAAGAGCGGCGAATTTGTCTCTGAATCTGTTGTCGACATCGAAGTCTTTTGTATTTTCGCTGTTGCCGGATAATGCAATCTCAGGAAACACGACTAGATCCGCATCCTTTTTGCGCGCTGCGCCGACGAACGACTCCATCTTCTTCAGATTCCTCTTTGAGTCGTCGCAAATGTCCATCTGAACGAGCGCAATCTTGAATTTCATGCTTAACATTGCTAATGAAGATTATTATAGAAATTGGTGAGAACGCGGCAGGATATTTATACTTTCTTTTGTATGACTTAGCATGGCAAAGCGAGCATTCGTCATCCACTGCTGGGAAGGGCTTCCCGACACGCGTTGGTATCCTTGGCTAAAGAGCGAGCTGGCAAAGAAAGGATTCAATGCGCAGGTTCCGCTCATGCCAGATACCGAACATCCTAGAATGGTTCCTTGGCTTAACAAGATGAAAGAAGTAATCGGAACTCCTGACAAAGATTGCTATTTGATAGGGCACAGCGTAGGCTGCATCGCGATATTGAGATACTTGGAAAGCCTAAAACCTGGAGAAAAAGTAGGAGGGATCGTGCTCGTCGCAGGATACACTTCTGACCTTGGATTTGAAGATCTCAAGAGCTTTTACAAAACCGACATAGACTGGAAGAAGATAAAGTCGCACTGCGATAAATTCATCGCAATACATTCTGACAACGATCCGTATGTTTCGCTTCACTACGCAGACTTTTTCAAGGCTGAGCTGAACGCCAAGATTATTGTAGAACATGCAAAGGGCCATTTCAGCACCAAAGATGGACCGACTTTACAATCTGCTTTGGACTCTGTTATGGAGCTGTCTGGAAAAAAGTGAGACGGGTTCCTTACATCCATCCTTTTTGCGCGCTGCGCCAACGAACGACTCCTCTATAAATATAGGCGAAAACTACCGACAATCGTCGCACCATATTTATATTTTTGGACACCATAAGGTATTGTGATTTTATGTTGGCAAAATCTAGACACGCGACTTTGATACCAATAAAGAACATGAACAGGGCGTTGAAGTTCTACACAGGAACTCTGGGCGGCTCCATCAACATGCGGGGCTCTGGAGAAATGAAGAATTACTGGGCGTCGATAAACATAGGGAGATCCGAATTTTGGCTCGTGGGCGGAACAAAGGATAAGGGAAGGAATTTGGCATACAACACATTTACAGTCAAGAACATCAAGAACACGGTAAAGGCGCTGCAAGGAACAAAACTCATTTCTGTCGTCGATTTAACGTCGCACATTTCATTTGCTCCCCTCGTTCTCCGTATATCCGGCGTCACATTTCCGACCCTCCTATAATATTGCTAACTGTTAAAACGATAGGCTTTCTCAGTATAATTCAAATTATACATATTGTGATTATACAATTATAAAGGTCAGAAGTGATGGTATACCAATACGCATCATATTGAGCAATAAGCGTAATATTACTCATTATAATGAGCAATATGCAAAGGTATAAATATCCGTTTTCCCCAAAGAATTACTATGATAGCAAAAAACATATTGGGAACCATAATAAAGGACCAATTGAGGGAGTTTAAGCCGCTCGATGGGAGTATACGGCGAGATATACTGTTGAAATTAACTTCTTACACGGGCTCTGCTGCATTTGTGATCAAAGGACTCAGGCGGTGTGGGAAAAGTACCTTGCTAAAACAGATCATAAAAGCTAGATTTTCAGACGATTTTTACTATTTTAACTTTGACGACGAGAGACTTTCAGAATTCAAAACTGAAGATTTTCAAGCTTTGATGGAAGTGGTGGTAGAGGAATTTGGAACCAAGAAGTATTTCTTCTTTGATGAGATACAGAATGTTACGGGATGGGAGTTGTTTGTTAACAGAATTTTGAGAGATGGATACCATGTTTTTATAACAGGGTCTAATGCCAATCTGTTGAGTAGGGAATTGGGCACTCATCTCACGGGAAGGCACATAGACATAGAGCTGTATCCCTTCGCATTTGACGAATTTTTGCTCGCAAGGAACGTAAAATCGCAAAAGGGAGCATATTCGACCGGGGAAAAGGCGCAGCTCAGCAAATATTTCAAGGAATACTTCAATATCGGAGGAATGCCAGAGGTAGTAGTACAGAATAATGAGCTGGTGCTGACGCAGTTGTTGAATGACATAATACAAAGGGATATTGTAAGCAGGTACAGCATTAGAAAGCCAGGCGAGCTTAAGTCCGTAATAAAGTTTCTCATAGCAAACGCGGGAAATGCCATAACCTATAGGTCAATAGGCCAGAATTTCGGCATAAAGAGCGCTAATACAGTCCAAAAATACATAGATGCTACCGAGGAGACCTACCTAGTATTCACTGTAAGAAGATACGACACCAAGATAAAAATACTTGATAAGAACCCCAAGAAGGTATACTGTGTTGACAATGGAATAATCGCCAAGAATGCGCCAAGTATGAACGAAAGACGTGGAGCGCTTCTTGAAAATACAATAGCTGTACACCTGAAAAGATTAGGGAAAGAATTTTATTATTATAAGGGCAGAACCGGCGCAGAGGCGGATTTTGTGATACCTAGAGAAAAGATGGTGATTCAGGTGTCATATGAAGTGAGTGACGGCAACAGAAGCAGAGAATTAGGCGGCTTGCTCGAAGCGATGAAACATACGAAAGCAAAAGAAGGAGTAATAATTACTTTTGATCAAGAAGGCACAATCAAAGACGGGAAACTTGAGATAGCCATGATTCCGGCATGGCGATGGTTATTGGAAAATAAACAACAGGGATAAAATGAACTCTGACAGGATAAAAGAACTCAGAATTATAATTTTTGATGTATCGGACTTTTAGCAGATTGATATTCATATCGTAATATGTCCTTTTCAACCATATTAGGATATAAATTAAGTGCTCCCCTCGTTCTCGTGTGAGAATTTGCGAGTGCTTTGATGATATTAAGCCGTATTAATTGATATTGGTTGTTATCCTTGAACGCAGCCCCCTTTTCTTGTAAAACTTCTTTTCGGCGAGCTGACCGCAGGGAACTCCTGGCTAAAAAAAGTTTTTGCAGAGGCGAGCACCCCGAGGGGTGTCATACACCCCTCTGACACGGGGGGTGCGAGCCAGAGGGACACGGTAGCCTGAACGAAGTGAAAGGCTAATTTTCCTAAGCGGAAAATAGGGTTCCTCTGGCGCGCAGCGAGCCTCTGCATTCTTGGCTGACCTTCTTCCTAAGAAGATTTTGACGGAGCGAGCACAGGGGTGGGTGCTGAAGGAGAGGGGTGTCATACACCCCTCCCACACCCCTGCTGCGAGCCAGAGGGCACGGGTACCTTGAGCCTAGCGGCGAAAGGTAATTTTCCCAGTGGAAAATACGGGTCCTCTGGCTCGCTTGTGAGCTCCGTCATTCTTGATTAAACTTCTTTTCAAGAAGTTAAGTAAGCGTAGACCAAAGAGGGGGCGAACGGAGTGAGGGGTGAATTTGGTCGGAGCGCATAGCATAGGAACATTGCTTAAAGGAAAAGGGGCTCGGCTCTTTGGGAAAGAGCGGAGGGAGAAAAGGGCCACAGCACAAAACGCATAAATACACTCGGTAGGAAATGTTACTGTGTTGGAATGGCAACGAGAGTCTATTCTGTAGAAAAGATGTGCACACGTGGAGAGCAATATTACGCACCCTTCCTGCAAAAAAAGTGGTCGGAAGGAGTCGAGGAGGCAAAGTTCATAGCTTCGCAGCTTAAAAAATTCAGGGTTAAAGGAAGAAGGGTGCTCGACTTCCCTTGCGGTACTGGAAGAGTTTCTGTTCCTTTGGCGCAGCTAGGATATGACGTAACGGGAATAGATGTTTCTAGGTACTTTTTGCAGCTGGCGCAGCAGAACGCAAAGGCACGCAAGGTTACAGGTAGGATTACTTTCATTCACGGAAAGATGCAGAATGCGGCTCGTATCCTAAAAGGAGAACAAAAGTTCGATGCGGTGGCGAATGTCTTCACTAGTATGGGATATGGAACAAAAGCTGACGACATAAGGTTTTTTAGGGCACTGCATGGTGCAACCAACCCCGGCGGTCTATTCTTCATTAGTGCGCTCGCGAACAAGGAGTCAAGAACCGATGCGCCTTGGACCTCCTTCGATAGGGAAAGCGGAATTCTGGTAATGGACGAGGGCAGATTCGACAAGAAAACATCGTTGAGCAGCGGACGTTGGAGCTATTACAGGGATAATAGATCTTCGCTTAAACTGCTATACTCTCAAACAGTGACATTAAGGCTGTATTCCCAAGACGAGATAAAGGGCATGCTGAGACAAGCGGGTTGGGAACCTATAATAGTATTAAACCGTAGCAAGGAGAACAAGCCGTTAACAAAAGATGACCGCAATTTCAATGTGGTAGCGAGGGCAAAGTAGAGTAATTCTCGCTCGCAGCGACCGCCTCATGTTACAAAATCACAAGGTTTTACTCGGATATTTTCACTTTTCAGAGGGTTTAAATATTTGGAAATACGCTAGTTATTACAGTGATTAAATGACTCAAACAAGACCTGCAGCAGATGCCGCTAGAGGAGTAGCTTTAGGGCCTAATCCGCCGGCGTTTAATTTTGCATGGACTCGTGAGGGCAGGATTTCGCAGGCCAGTGGGGAAGCAGGAGATAGGAGAACTCCTTGGGCGCCTGACTGGGCACTTTATAGATTTGCAAGAGATGAGGACCCGGTTGTAAGGGCAGCCGTAGTAAAGAATCCTTCAACACCAATAGAGCTACTCAGAACGCTTTCAGAAGAGGATACCAGCTTAGGCATGAAACTATGTTTGGGGCAAAATCACCGTACACCAGCAGACATACTTGAAAAGCTTGCTACTGACAAAAGCGAAAGGGTGAGGTTTGTAGTTGCTCAGAACAGCTCTACGCCAGCAAAGACGCTTGAACAGCTCGAAAAGGACGAAGTTTCTTTGGTAAGGGCTGGTGTAGGTATTAGAAGGCGGCAAGACGCCATTGACGCATGGGTTCGAGAACAGTCTAAACCGATAAAAAGTGATTAAATGGCAATACCAGCGGCAACAACGGTAAATGCACCGAAGGAAACTAGAGCGGAGGCTCTGAAGTTCATTACAATCGGTGGTGTAACCCTGATAGCGACACATTTGTCATGTGCAGAAGGAGATGAAGTAGTCAAACAGTTTGGGCTCAAAAGAATATCTTCCGAACGACTTGTCGTTGAAGCAAACAAACATCCTGAACTTCGTAGAATACTAGAGAAGGAACAGGTTCAAATAGCAGATGTTGGGCTCAAGGAAAACAGAACATGTAAAATAAATAAGAACGGCACCCGTACGCCTATGTCTGAGAAAGAGAAGAGCGAACAGCGACTGTATTCTTGGGAAGATGCCCACACTCAACCCATCATTGTAGCAATTGAGTCAATAGGACATAATCCCAATGCAGAGAAAACGCCGGTAATCGCCCAAATCATTTATCGCGATCTTGGCAAAGATTCTCATGATACGGTACCGATACTGTATCTCAATGCTGGATGTTTAATTATAGAAAGGATAGAGATCCGCCATGAGGTGCGTGGACCTTTGCAGACTTGGATAGCGTGCGCTGCATCGCCAAGAGCGATGGAGATTGAGTTGCGAGATAGAATAAAGGAACAGAGGGCGGCATTGAGAAAGACGGAGAGGCAGCTCGAAGCATTGCTTAGGGAATCCATAGCACCTTAGCCTACAGAATTACTCAGATGATTAAAAAGTGATTAAATGCAAGGTAAAAAGCCCGTGGGCAAGGAGCCAGAAGGCAAGGAAATCGCACCAGCGGAGCAGACTTCTTCTATAGAGGCCATTATGAGAAAGGACCCTGTTCTTACAATACTTCTTGATGTAGGATGCTCCACAGAAGTGTTTGAGAAGCTAAGGAGATTGAAAGATGTTTTTACAGAGTTTAAATTTCGAACAAGCCCTATTGAATTTGTAGAGCTATCCTTTTATCCAGACCCAAAATATCCAACGAACATCGATCGCCATATAGGGTATAGGAAGGATTTGAAGGTAACATTTGGAGGCATACCCTCGAAAGGCATCGCAGTTTTGAGCATTGGCGAAGAGGCTCCACAAGGCCCGTTAGCAGAGCACATAAACCAGGCAATCGCCATCGTTACATTAAATGACTTGCAAGAGTTTGTCCGAGCGTTGGCGCCTGGTAAAAGTATTCGCCTAGGTTGGCGTCCAAAGCAAAACCCAGAAGAACCAGAGAAAGGAATCAATGCCGGGAAAGTCGTACTGGTAGATTTGCTTACGCTCACACAAGAGGAATACAATGCTTTGCCACCGTTAAACTATGAATTAATTATTGAAGGCCAGAAAACGCCAACACTCATGGTCGGACAGTTTAAACCGACAAGGGGTAAAGATATGGCATGTCAGCTATCGAAATTCAGATTTGCTGGGCCAGGCCAAGATGTAGAGAATGCCATAGTGCTACTGACTAGACTATTCGATTACGAAAATGGTGTGAATGTCTCTAACACATCAGAAACCAAGCAACTAACCGGCTAAGCCTTGTCTATTTTTATATTCTTCAATCCAAGCCCAGATAGTTAGAAATTAAGCATATACTTTGATATACATTCATATACCTGAACACAAGCCTTATATATCTCCTTCGTCAGAAAACATAGCATGAAGCAGTCTAGTTTCACGAAAAGCGCGAGGCTTTCCATAATAGACCATGTCTTCATCCTTTTGTTCATAATCGGAGTGCTGTATATCAGCAGTGTAGTCTACCGCCTAAATCTGAATACGCTAATTTACGCAATAACAGCGATATACGCGATTCTTTTGTTTGCGATGGAATACCGCAAAACTCTTTGGAAAAGAGTTTTATCAGAAAGTTGCCGCTATTTCTTCCCTTTCTTCGCTTGCATCAAAAGATACGCATGTACTATGTCTTCTATCGCCTTCGGGTCCTTCAGGGCCTCTGCGACCGCTTGTTTCACATCCGATTCCTTGCTCTGCACTTCCATTGCCAGTTCAGGGTCAAGGGGCAGAGCGCATCTGTTGCAGTACTTCGAGTCCATAGTATTTTGAAATTGACACCTTTGGCACATCTTTGCTTTTAATCTGGTTTCTGTTGTGGCCTCCTGCGGTTTTAGCCCATTCGCCTGCATCACTGCGCTGTCTATGTCCCTTCCGCTTAAATGCACGTAAGTAGCTGCCATAGTAGAGCTGTTGGTCCATCCAAACATATTCTTTAGCTGCTGTTCTGTGAGCTTGTTGGCATATGAAGTAGCCCTGCTGTGCCTGAATAGGTGCGGGTGCACCCTCTTCTCTATCTTCGCCTTCTTCGCCGTTACCTTAAGCATCTTTGATATGCCTCTGTAATCGGCCTTCCTATCAGTATCTTTGCCGTTGTTGTATGAAGTCCATAGTGGCTCGTTCGGCTTCTTTTCCTTTATGAAGTTTAGATACTGTGCCACATAAGGCGCACTGAATATGACCGGAACCTGTCTCTGGCCCGTTTTACCGTCCAATAGAACGTGCGCCGGCGTAGTGCTTAGGTTTACATCCTTCTTTCTCACATTGAGCAATTCGCCTATCCTGCATCCTGTGTCGTATAAGATTGCTATTATTGCCTTGTTCCTGAGCGTGGTTGCAGACTCTATCATTCTTCTGATTTCTTCTTCGGTAAGTAGATCTTCGGGCATCTTCCTATCCTTTTTGTCCCCTGACGTTTTAATCCACCTGACTTCTGCGGGATAGAACTCGTCCTCACCTTTGAGGTGCTTCCAAAAATACTTGACAACTACTTTGATGTTCCTCTTGGTTTCCGTCCCGTATTCTGTATCTTCCATTCTCGCCGTGGCAGCTTGCATATCCTCTCTAGTAAGCTGCTTGAAGTCCCTCTTCGGATTCTTTAGAAGCCTATAGAACCTCCTTATGTGGTATAGATGCTTGATCTGCGTCCTGATGTTTGACTGCTTCGCCTTCAGAAATTCGATATGCGCCCTGATGTATTCGGCATTCTGTTTGGACAACATTGGGTCTTCCGTCACGCGCGCAAACACGCCATCAAGAGTCGCCTGGTCTTCCATGTAAGGCATAATAGCTTATGAAAGTCTTTCTTTATATAGCTTTGTGTGCGGGATATGAACCCGCTCTCGTCGACAAGCTAAAATGCTCCCCTCGGGATTTGAACCCGAGTTTTAGCCTTGAGAGGGCTATGTCCTTGACCGAGCTAGACGAGGGGAGCCTGTGTGAGTATCTGTGCACGTAATATTTAAAACTAGGCGTGTTCGATTCTTAGAAGAGGCTGTAGTTGGTGGCACCTTTCTGCAAGAAGCAGCCTGTGGCAGAATTGACCTTTTGGCTCGACGCAAGTTATTGTGACGCCTTCTTCCATGGCAAGCGCGATTAACTTTTCTATTTCTGCCTTTGCTTCTGGAGCATCCATGTATTCGCTGTACTTTTTGGCAAATTCTTCCTGTGATATCTCTCCTCTTTTGTACTTTCCGACAAGCGGCGCAGGAGGAGCCAGCTCGACCCACCATCTGTCGTAAGTTTCTCCTTCCACGAATCTAGGATCAGGAACTCTCCCGTCATCAAGGGTCTTTCTCCGCACAGCGAGTATCACATTATTTCCATCGTCGTGCCTGTTTATCTGGAGGAAAGCGCACCTAGTTCTGAGTGTTCCCGGTTGAATCGGCATTGAATCGAAGAATTAGAGTTCCTTCGAGTATTAAAGTCTTCGTATAATCCTTCTCGCGAGCCTGTCGGTGAATGCGCTCGGCATTATCTTCTCGCTGATGAAGTCGGCTATCTTCATGTCCGTATTCTGTGATATGTAGACCGCTTCGTCAACGAACTCCTGCTTGAGCACTTCGTCTATTTCTGGATTGACTTTGCCCTCTTCTATCTGGTTCATGCACTTCTCCATGTTTGCGAGCGTTGTCGAGAATCTCTTCAGATGCGAATCCGGAGAAGACTTTAGCCCCATCGCCTGCTGGAGGAGCTCTATGTGCATCGCAGCCTTTGACGAATGGAACAATACCCTAAACGGAACCCTGTACATCGCGCAGGAAAGATAGTTGGTCACGTCGGCTTTGCTCTCTCCCCTAGAAGCCATGATCGCAGGTATCAAAAGAAGGTTCTGCTCGTGGGCTATCTTCTTGCCGTGGTGGCCCGAGCAGCTTGTTATGAACGAATCCCTCTGATGGTTGTCAAGATGGTAAAACACGTCGACATACGCGAACGTCGCAGCTTTTATCGCGGCGTAGAATTCATCTCCTTCTATTTCCCTCATCTTCTGAAGGTCTGTGGCCATTGCAGAAAGCCGCGCTATGTGCCTTGTCAGTCTTCTCAGAGAAGCCTGTGTGCTGGCCTTTGTAGAAGATGACACTTGCCGGCTCGCCTTCGCATGCATCAGCGCATATATCAGCCCTTTTATCGGAAGAAGGTTTGCGCCGCACCTTATAGCCAGGCTTAATGTAAGAGAAGCGCCTTTTATCCTCTCTCGAGACTTGATCTGTTTTTGCAAGGTAGGACTCACAAAACCCACACGCGACTGATCGCAAGGCAAACTTGTCAGGGCATCTTTAAAAAGCTATGCAAAGCTCAGCGTAGACAAATGTTTAAGTAGCTTGTTGCTGCTATGAATATGATTACATGGCGGTTTATCCTGAAGACGTGGCTTACGCAAAGAGCGAAATGATGGATGGCGAGCAGGCCATAGTCACTGCTACTCAAAGAAAGGTGGGTCCAGGTGGAGCTCTGGTTAATCAGACTACTGTTGTCGCAACAGACAGGAGGCTTCTTCTGCTGAACAGGGCAACGCTAGGCCTAAGGAAGGACGTAGAGAGCATTCCATACAACAGGATAGCGAGCGTGAGAATGGAAAAGGGTTTCATCTCGTCTTCTGTGTTTTTGCAAGTGGCAGGTTACACTTCATCGCTTGGAGAAAGGGGATTCCTCAAGCCGGGAGAGCAAGAAGGAGAGATAGGCGGACTGCACAAAGCAGATGCAAAGGCGCTCGCCGACTACATCAACAAGATGATTTCACAGCCGTCTATGGCTCCGGCGATGCAGCCGCAGCAGCAACAGCAGCAGGGAGGAGTTTTCTGCACAAAATGCGGAGCGCGCAACAATGCAGGAGCGAAGTTCTGCCAGGCGTGCGGAGCAAAGATCGGAAAGTGAAACGTATCCTTTAAATATCAGTATAAATCCAGCTACTGCAGTGATTGAATGGCAGCAAGAGAAACAGCGCAGAAGGCACCGCCGATAAATTTTGTAGTCAACGGCAGAAGAGTGCCAGAGCAGACACTGAGAAGAATGATAAGAGAGGACGTAATCGCAGGATACATTCTGTGCGATGGAAAGTTCGTCCAGAACACAGAACGCTGATTCTCAAATCGCAAGTTCAACGACGACAGGCGCATGGTCTGAGCCGTTGACCTCTTTTAGTATTTCTGCGCCTTTTACATTCTTCTCCAGTTCCTTTGACACAACAAAGTAGTCTATCCTCCATCCTATGTTTCGCTCGCGGACGTCGAACGCCCAAAGCCACCAGCTGTAGTGCCCGTTGCCCTGCTTGAAAAGCCTGAACGTGTCGACATAACCGCTCTTGAGAAGGTTGTCGAACCATTCTCGTTCCTGTTTTGTGAAACCTGCGTTGCCGTCGTTCTCCTTCGGCCGCGCGATGTCGTCTTCGGTGTGCGCAACATTGAAGTCTCCGGTCAGCACAACGGGTTTCTTCTCTCTAAGTTGTTTCAGAAATGGAAGAAGCGCATCGTTGAACCTTACCTTGTAATCAAGCCTGGAGAGGTCGCGCCTTGATGACGGGAAATAGACATTGACAAGAAAATATTTATCGTACTCGAGAGCCTGCACACGCCCTTCGTTGTCGAATTCTTCTATGCCGATTCCTTTTATGTAGTTGATCGGCTTCTGTTTCACCAGCGACATGACTCCGCTGTATCCCTTCTTCTGCGCGGGAAACATGTAAGAATAATACTTCGACCCCAGCAGCTGAGGCATCACGTCCGCTTTTATCTCCTGCATCATTATCGCGTCGTACTCGTTAGACTTTATTATCGTTGCAAGGTCCTTCTTCAGCGCGCTCCTTACGCCGTTGACATTCCATGAAAGAAAACGCAGCATGTTATCGCCTGTTCGCCTGCTCTCCACGGATCGCTTCGTCTATGGAGTATTTCTCGATTACCTTTGACTTTATCTGGTCTATCTCTCCTATGTTCTTGCTCTTTGCTATGTGCTCTGCCTGCTTGAGCTTGTTGGCGTATGAGTTGTAAGCCTTGATGGCCGCTGAGCATGCGTCGCGCTCGTGCGGATTCCTGAGGTCGAACTTCCTTACTGCCTCCCGCTTCTCAAGAACAGTCATCTCCTTCTCTGGACTGAACAGCTTTGCATTGAAAGAAGCGGCAATCTTCCTCGCCATCTCTCCAGGCTGCCTATCGCAGGCTATGATGGATGGAATTCCTATGCTCTTTATCTCGTCGACTATCCAATCGAGTCCGGCGTATGCTGCATGAGAAGAGTACAACAGCTCTCCAGAAAGGTTGAGGCATGCTACTGCAGATGTCTTTCCTGGATCGATACCTACTATTATGTGCATGAACGCGATTGTGATTATGTGTTGTTGAGCGCGTAGTTGACTGCGAAGTTCAGCGTCTGAGGCAGCGTCGAGTACTTGCAGTTGACTATGTCGACCGGATTTGTTGTTATGTTGTAGAACTGCGCCAGCAGCGAATCTCTGTTCACTGCTATGGATGAATTCTTCAGGCACGAGATGTACTGCGTCATGTTTAGGCCGGAGCCCGATGCGACTTGGCCAAGAGTGTCGTTGCTTAGCGGGTTGCCGATGAACACTATGCTGAAGTTCTTGAAGAAAGCAGGGAACTTCGGCTGCGTCGATGCGCATAGAAGGGATCCCATTGTGTTGACCGTTTGGTTGACCCCGTAGCCGGAATATTTGCCCTCGGCAAAGCCAGACACTATGAACTTGTAGCTCATGTTGAGCGCATGGCCGTATTTCTGCGATGCGTTAATTGCAGATGATATCGCAGCCACTCCTCCTGGCGCGTATATGTCTATTATAGGATATACTGGAATCGGAGCAGATGCTGCACATGTCACCTTTCCAGCAAGGCTGACTGTTCCAAGAGCCACGGCCTGGTTGTTTGTAGTCGAAAGCGGGTTTATCGTCTGCACATATGATTTCTGCAGCAACAGTGTCTTGTCGGAAAGAACCATGCTGAAGTAGAACTTCTGCGACAGAGCCTGCGGGTCAAGGTAAGGAACCTGCACCAGCCATGTAGAGGAGTTCGAAAGATATGTCACGCTTGCGTTGTTCGGCTCGGAGTAGAACGGAAGAAGCGAAAGCGATGAGTTGACAGTAGAATATGCTGCGAGATATTTCTCTGCAGATGCGAGAACCTGCGAAGATGTGTGCTGTGGAGCAGCACATGTTCCGTTTGTTGCAAGCCCGTATTGGCATGGCACTGTTAGCGTGCCGACCTTGAACGTGGTGAGCGCGAATGCGAGCGCAACGAGTATGACTACAAGGACTATCAGTGTTATGTGAAGATAGTCGAGGCCAAACCTCTTCGATGCAGGCTTTATCAGTAGCAGATGATCCTCTTTCATGTTGCTTGATTTTGATGGTGCAGTCTTCTTTGCCATATTGTTCACCAGAACAGCGTAGTGATTGCACTAGATAAGCCTAAAAGGTTTATCCGCAACCAGAACACGCTATTATTATTGGCAGTGGCATTAAAATAGTTTTCTTCGGGGTGCCAGGAACACATATATATCTGACGAGGGTGAAGGTCGCCTATGGTAATTACAACCGCACCAGCAAGCTTGCCAACAGCGAGCAACGAGAGAAAAGTCCCTGAAGAGCTGCTCAGAAATTACGATGTGGCACGCCGCCCCACATTCAAAGAGCTCGTATCGAGAGAGCAGAGCGACCTGAGGGCAGTCCTGCAACATTATCTAAGCGACATCCAATTCAAGAACCCGAGAATACTCGATATCTGCTGCGGCACAATGCACGAAGAGCCATTGCTTTACGAGCTCTTCGGAGAAGGCACCAGCATGATTGGGATAGATGCGCGCCAAAGCAGTGTCGAAAAGGCTGCAGAACTTGGAAGAAAGTCGGTAAGGCTGGGCGATTTGAGGTATCTGAATGAGTATGTTGAGGGCACATTCGACATTGTCGTCGGAAGGAATGTTCCGTTGAACCCGAACGGGGGCTTGTGGCGATTGGAGTACGATGATCCTTGGCCAGGCATTATTTTCCCAAACATCGCCAGCGTAATGAACGACAATTCCATTCTGTTCCTGACACTGCTTATGGAAGACGAATTCTACAGAGCACAACAGATATTGTCAAGGCATAAGTTCAGGATTTTGCTTGAGGAAAAGAATCCGATTCCAGTGAGGAGCGATCTCGTCTGTGTGGCAGCAGACATGAAGGACACTTATGTCATCACGGCAAAAGCCCCTCTGCCTTAGGCGCCTCACTTCGCCTTCTTGTCGAAAAGGTAACTTAGCTCCGGATGTTCTTTCAGAAGTTTTCTTTTCAGAGGTTGCTTTACGTAAGGAATTCGCTTCACTGCTGCATTTATTCTTCTATTCCAGAAGTTTTGCAGTTTCTTTGATGCTGGCGGCCTGAACGTCGTGTCTTTCATGCAGTCCTTTGACCCGCATTTGCAGCCTCCTTCAAAATGAACCTCGTCTTCGCCGTTCATTCGGTAATCCGATGTTACCTCTTCTCCCTTTTTGATATCCCTTACAACGATCCCAAATCCTTTGCCGGAACTTAGAACATTCGCATTGCAGGAGTGATTATCGTATTGCATTCTTTTATCGCAGAAATGGGAATAAAGCCCGTTTTCCTGCACCACTTCATGATCTATTATAAAGAGTCGCTTCTTTTTTGGCAACTTAGCAAACTCTTCCTTTGAATAATATCCGCACTTTTTGCAGAAGAATCCATCAATGGTTCCCTTAGGCACGAACTGGGTTGCGAATAGGCCGTATGTGTATTTACCCTTGTACTTGCCGCTTTTTCTTATCACGTACAAATCAGCAATCATAGGTTAATCTGACAAAGCAATCATTAAATACCTGGACCGCCAACTCTCATCGTGGACTTGTAGCTCAGCTTGGATAGAGCGATGTCCTCCTATTATTTTGGAGACAGACATAGGCCGCGGGTTCAAATCCCGCCAAGTCCGTTTACTGTGGGTTTTCATCTAATCTGAGAAGAAGCGCGTTGTTCTCACTTTCTTTCCTGCGTTTTTCTTCCTCTCTTGATGCGACAATTCTGAGAGCGCGTTCTATCCTCGAATGAATATCGTTCCTCCTCTCTTTTGGAATGTGTTTAACAAGTTCATCTGCTTTACGATATAGATTACGGGAATGGCTATAGGATATTACAGTGCCTTCTGCTGCAGTTTTCGCCTTGTCCGCGTAAAGATAGATAAGCTTTTCTGCAGGCTCCGCGATCTCCTTTCTGCCCAAGTTATGCTCCAGTGCAATCTCCAGAGCCTTCTCGAAAAACGGAGTCGAATCTTCGTCAATAAGATAGACATATGCTCTGATCTTTTGTGGATGCGTCGCGCGGTGCATAGCTTGCGCGTATTCCTCCCGTGCCTTTGCGAGATCCCTGCTTTTTGAGACTTTTACCATATCGACACAATCAACCGAACCTGTATTTATAGCTTCTATGCGAAGGCCCCGATTCAAATCCCGCTGAGTCCGTTCTTGTTCTTGATCACCGAAAAGTATTTATATGTTTAAGCATACAAACATATTGTTGATGATTATGGAGAAACGTACGACTGTAATATTGGAAAAGGAAGTATACGACGCGTTGGTTAAAGAGAGCATCGAAGAGTACAAGACAACAAAGGCAATGTCTAAGGTAATCAACGAAGTATTAAAAAGAGTCTTGATGAACAAATCGAGACTGACAAAGTTGATTCGTTCTAAGGAAGTTGCTCGCGTCACTGCCAAAGAGTTTGAAGAGTTCAGGGGGGGATTATCGAAATCGGTGTAAGTTTGATTATCGATACAACGTATCTATTGCCGCTATCTAGGATTGGTGTAGATACAAATCTCCTTAAGGCAATAGACGAAGGGAAAATCAATATTGATATGAGCAAGCTTGCAGTAAGCAGCATATCGTTGTTTGAACTACAGGCAAAGGCCGCAAAACTTGGCGTATCGACCAATCACACAAATGAAGCCATCGATGTAATATCTTCGATGTTCAGAGTGGAACCTTTTTATAATAAAGAAGTGGTCGACATAAGTTTCGAACTGCTGAAGCACATACCTGATTACATAGATTGTATAATTGTGGCAACCGCGATCGCGATTGATGAGGTGCTCATAACAGAAGATACAAAAATTATTGACAAGAGGAATTTTCTAAAAGAGCGATACAAATTGCACATTTCCAACTACAAAGAACTTGTGAAGAAATAATAGCGACCTTGTGGTCCTCTGCACTATTTCGTAGCCCTTAAATACCCGACAGACAGAGTTTTATTGGGTGAGGCAATGCCAAAGGCAGAGGTCGAAGTCAGAAAAGTAGAAGTAGTCACTGCTCCGGTAAGCGATGAGACGAAGAAGCTGCTCAGAGAGTCATCTGCGAAGATAGCAGATGCGATAAGAACCGGCGCGCAGTCGTACAACCAGAAGACAATAGATAAGGACGCTGCTGAGGAAGCGAGGAAAGTGATCGGCAACGACCTGACAGGCATGATGCTCGAGCTCAGGAGCCGCTCCGAAGCAGGAGATGAAGAGGCCAGGAAGGCTATGGTGGAACTCGGTTTTGCAATTGGAAAAGGGGAGGACTCTTTCAGCATGAACATTTCAGGACATGGCAAACTCGGCGTCAGCACAGCGCTCGACCTGCCGGGAGACTCAAAGTCGAACGAAAGAAAGGAAGCAAAGAAGAAAGTGCTGGATTACCTGAGAGAGAAGTTCGATATGGCTGAAACCAAGTTCAGAAGAGCACAATTCGATTTCGGCAAAGTAGTCAAGGCGCTCAAGAAGGATCCAAAGCTCGTAGAGGCCCATGCACTCGATGTATTGCAGGCAGAGCACAACATAGTCAGAGTGAGGAAGTTCAAGCTGACTCCGGAAGGGACATCAGAAGAATATGAAGAGGAAGAGAAGAGCAGAGAAGAATAATCCATTGGTGTACGATGCAGAGAAGAATCCCATTGGAAAGATGGGATGGAACGGTGCCAGACTTCGTAAGTGCAGACAGATTGCCGAATGGCTCGCCAATTCCGCAAATGTCGAGAGAGCAGCGTTACAGCGAAGCAAAGGCGCTTCTTGAAAGAGATGCAAGGTGGGGCACCCTGACCCCTGAGCTTCGTGAAGGACTCCGCAAAATGCTCCGCGAAATTGAGGCGAGATGGGCTGAGGACTCTCGCAAGGAAGCAGGAGTGGAGGGAGAAAAATGACTACATTCTTTTAACTGCAGAAATGCCCAGCATCGCGAGCGCATACTTCAATGTGTTAGCAAACGCCAACGTAAGCGCAAGCCTCGACAGCCGCTCCTGCTCTGACGCCGCTTTCAAAACTGGAACGCTTTCGTAGAATTTGCTGAATGCGAGAGCAAGCTCTCCGCAGTATTCTGTAAGAACGTTTGGCCGCAACTCCGCGCATGTCTTCTCCGAAATTTCCTTTAGCATCGACATTTTCTTGAACAGCGCGAACTCGCTGTCGTTGACAAGTATAGTCGGATCAACAGCTGCGTTCTCTGCTATGAAGCCGGAATCTTCTATCATGCGCATTGCGCGAGCATAAGTGTACTGGCAATACGGTCCAGATATTCCCTCGAAGTTGAGCGCGTTCTTCCAGGAGAACACAACAACTTTCTCCGGGCTCATTTTCAGGAACTCAAACTTGATTGCTCCGATTGCGACGTTGCTTGCGATATCTGCGCTTGCGCCCTTGTCGCCCTTGAACCTCTCCCTGATCAAGGTGAGCGCCTTCTCTGTCGCCTCTCTGAGAAGGTCGTCTGCAGTGAAGCCGAGCCACGTTCCTTTTCTTCCAGCGAGAGCTCCGCTTTCCAATTCAACAAGCCCGTATGCAAGGTGGTTGAATCCTTCCGCGGCTTTGTTCTCTCCGATTACGTCGAAGACAACTTTTATCATAAGCTGCTCTGCGCTCTGGCGCGCATCGATAAGATTGACTGCTTTCTGCGCCCTTCCGAATTCCATCCTTGAACCCTTTTCTCCAGTCGTGAAAAGCGGTTTGCCGTTCGGCTGCTTTGCCATGAACTTGGTGTAGTTGAATGTGTCGTCGAGAAGCCCGAACTTCCACATGTGGAATGCAATGTCCTTTGCAAGATAGGTAGGCGTGCCGTTGCTGCGGAGAAGGACCTTCGCCTCTTCGCGCGCGCCTTGAAGCTCCTTTGGAAGATTCTTTATCTTTGAAAGTGCGATTATTGTGCATCCGGAATATTTGCCATCGGTCGGCTTCTCCAGCACGCCTTTATTGTCCAACATCTCAAGAGCTTTGCTGAGAAGCTTTGCCCTGATGACGTCGCTCTCCCATACCATTATGTCGTGGTACATTTTGTAAGAGAAGAGCGTCTCGCGTTCTGCCTTTACGTATTCTTCTGCCTGCTCTCTGGAAAGTTTTGATTCGTATGTTCCATCCTCTTCGATGAGCTCCATCAGTTTTTTGACGTCTTCCTCTGTCTCTTTGTGCTCTGCGAAATATTTGTTCGCAGCGACGTATGCATCGCCGAGCGCGTGGTCGAACTTCTTAGAAAGATCTGGCTTGATGCCCAGCTTTTCCTTGTTCATCGTGCCCCACAGCGCCTGTGTTGCCTGGAGCCCTCTGTCGTCGATGTAGTCCTCTCGTTCAACTTTGTAGCCGCATGCCTCGTGCACATTGGATAGGCAATCACCAAGAAGCGCGCTTCTCACCTGCCCCACGTGAAGCGGGTGAGCCGGATTTGCGCTAGGATATTCTATTATAGCCTTCGAGTTGGCGCCGGCATCTGACACTACTGCGCCGATTGAAAGGTTTATTGCATATGATAATGTGCGCTTTGCGAAAGCCTTCCTCTCTAGATGGAAGTTGATGAAGCAATTCTCCACAGTTATCTTTGAAACAGAATCCGGCTTCTTTATTGCAGTGGCAATATTCTCTGCCACTTCCTTTGGGCTTTTCTTCTGCGACTTGGCAAGCCTGAATGCGACGGAGCAGGAGATGTCGCCGAACTGCTGAGATGATATGATGGTGCTTTCTATGTCGTCAGTTTTGTACTTGAGCGACTGCAGCGCAGCAGCTATCGATTCCAATATTTCGCTCTTTACTATTCCATAAGGCGACTGCTGCATCGTATCACTACTTAATCACGTCAAAGCCTTTTAATGTATCTGGAATGGCGTCGATTACGTCCTGCGCAGTTATGTGCTCTCCCTTTTTCTTGAATAGCTTATCAGCTATCATTGAATGTACATGAACTCCGGCTACGGCGCACTCGAATCGATTTTTGTGCCTTGCGGCATAGCTCGCAATTATCCCGTCGAGGACGTCGCCGCTTCCCATCGTTGCCAGGGCAGGGCTCTTCGCCTTGTTTATCTTGACTTTCTCCCCGTCTGTGATTATTGTTTCGTGGCCTTTGAGCACCAATATGCATTTGTGCGACTTTGCGAATCCTTTTGCTGCAGAGATCCTTGCCTTGGCCGTTTTTCCTGGTTTCTTTTCTGATATCTTTTGGAACTCGCCGTCGTGCGGAGTCAGTATCGCGCCAGATATGCCGGATTTTACTGCGGGGCCTAACGCTCCTGCATCGACAACTACGGTGTTTCCGAGTTTTCGTTCAGTTTTCAAAATTTCTGCAACAAGCCGTGCGTTTGATGGTGTGTGCTCCATTCCAGGTCCCACGACAACGGAGTCGCGCCTGACCTTTTTTAATGTCGCTTTGTCTTTTTCAAGAACTCCGGTTAACTTTTTATAGACAAAAATCGGCATTGAAGGCGCAACCATCCCGACAACTCTGGACGGCGCGGCAACAGTCACATAGCCGGAGCAGGTACGGAGCGCTGCCTGCGCAGCAAGTATCGGAGCTCCTGAAAATTCCACGCTTCCTCCGACTATTAGCACGCTGCCTCTTGTGTATTTGTTGGAGTCCATCTTCTGGAGCTCTGTCGCGGTGTAAACATCGCGTGAGCTTGTTTCTGAAACCTTCGACAACCCTTTTAAGCCTTGCACACCATAACTTACTTGGACATCTTTAAAATGCTTGTCCTGGGGGTAGTTTGTCAAAACTTTATAAGAGCAAGAAAGGGCAGTTGGTAGTTTATCTTCCTAGCGATGTGACCAATGCCCTGGGCTTGAAGGAAGGAGATGAGATTGATTTCTTGAAGTCAGGAGACAGGCAGTTCATACTTGCGAAGAAGAGCGACCTTGTTGCACTGCTAACCGGCCAGCCGCAAAAGGCACAGGCCGCAGCGTCTGCACCTCCGCAAAGGCCTGCTCCGCCGATAACACAAGAGGAGCTGGCCGTGTTGAGAAAGCTCGATACAATAAGATATGGAGAGAGGACAAAGACAAAGTTGAAGAGCGCTTTCAATGCAGGAGAAAGAAAGGTAATAGTCGAACTGATAAAGAAAAAGTACGTGGAGCCGTTCAAGAAAGCCGGCGAGACAGAGTTCAAATACGGAATATCGAAGAGGATTTACAACGCTTATCTTTTCGGAAAGAGAGAAGGTGCGAAACCTGCGGCACAGGCTCCTGCACCGGCAGCACCGCCGCCTCAACAGCCACAACAGCCGAAGAGGTGGGAGAGGCAGATAACGCAAGGCCCAGGCGGATATCTCAACGCGCTTGAGGCGAATGGCTTCCTGGTTGTGGAGAACCAGGCAGAAGCGTCTACAATATCCGCAGAGCTAGAGGAGAGCATAAGGAGAGGACTTGTAATTGGGACAAGGGCGTTCAACAAGAAATATTACATAACATTGAAGTCGTTCGTCAACAAAAACGCGATGAAGATCGTCGATGCGCTTGGCAGCAAAGCCACAAAGGTCTCAGACGTATCGAAAGCAACTGGAATAGACGAAGAGGGCATAAGGGCCATTCTCTACATGATGGCAGAACAAGGAGAAGTGACAGAAACAAGAAAAGATATATTCAAAGTCGTGTAGCCGTATTTCAGGCTACACGCAAAAGCTTTTTCTTATGGGTATGTGCCACTAAGCGATACCTGGGACCACGCAGTGTTGAAATGCGTGGTTGGCAAAGCGGAGCCTATGTGTACAGTCAAACAATACTTCTTATAGCAGAAAAGCGCTGAGCTATAATTGAAGATTTTTGCGCTTGTCACAAAATTGCTTCCATAATACACGCCGATCAAGCTGGCTATCGAGTTTGAAGACGATGGCGCTGCATAGATTACATTGGTGACCTGCACGCTCCATGGGCTGCTGCCGCACGAGATAGAGCCCATATAACTAACTATTGTAGGCGCTGTTGTGCATGTCCTTGACAGTGGCCCGATTCCTCCGCCTGGCAGGTGGACCGGCAATGCGCCTGTCGTAATTACCAAGCAAGCTACTGCGATAACTGATGCCAATGCTGATGCCTTGATTGTGTTTGTGTTCATGTAGTACACCGATTCAGTAGAAGTAGCAGATTTCCAAATATATAAAGACGCTGGAAAGTGCAAAAATAGGAAAGCGTTCTTTCGACTTTCGAATCACAGCCCGTATGCTATGACTGCGTTTATTATGATTATAATGAGAGCGAATGCGACTATGCACGCTAGGACTATCTTCGGATTCAGCTTCGGCCCCCTTGTCTGGGCATCGTAGAAGCTGCTGATGCCTGCTTGGCTCTGCGGCGACATTATTCCTGGCATAGTCTAAGTTGCGCCAAGAACCTTTTTATATCCTTTCGTGTCTAAGAGTGTAGAGTGTTTACTTGGCAAAGGTCAACAACAAAGCAATGGACGACGAAGATGATCCGGCTCCACAGATGCCAGCCCCTGCTGCGCAGAAGAGCATGGCTCAGAGCCAGGGCGCGGTTGAAATAGACATAGTTGGCCCTCTCACTTTCTGGATAGTGATACTTGTTGTCGGCGCAATCATACAGTTCGTGCTAATCCCATTGACAAGCAGTGTTCCTTCCGTCAACCCAATCCTTGTTTCGATAGCAGGATGGATACTCTATCTGCCTGGCTCGATAATATTGCCGTTGGTGGTAGCGATTTGGGTCGGAGAACGAGTAGGAGCATCAAGAAACCAGGTAAAGTCTGCAGTGAAAGTCGGTCTCGTCAATGCAGTTTACGCTGCGCTGATATACGCCGTAGCGATTTTCATAATCTATCTTCTCCTCAAGTACATATCGCCGACATTCCTGGGCACGATAACGTTGACTACATTCGTAGAATACGTGGTCGCGATACCAGTAGCGATAGTGATTCTGCTGATTCCTTTCATAGCGTCGTTGTCAGCAGCAAGGCATGCAGGAGTTGCTTGATGATCGCAAATGAAAACTGACAAAGCATTAGTCAGAGCAATTTTTCAGGATATATCAGATGCGCAAGCGAAGCAACGGGCATCAGAAGAGGCAATACACATAGGAACGCTACTGCACACGTTTCAGAACGCTTCGTGCCGGATTGTAAAGGTGTTGAATGTCGGCTGCGGACTCGGGAGGCATGATAGAACATTGAGGAAACTCGATTACAAAGTCCACAGCATCGATATAGGACCGAGTTTTGTGAAGATGGCGAAGGAGCGCAATCGTGGCTTTGAAAAATATTACAAAGTAGGCAGCATGACGAATCTTCCTTACGGGAAGAATTCCTTTGATGCAGTGCTGTGCCTCTTCAGCACATTCAACATTATGAATGGCACAAAAAACAAGAAGGCGCTGGGAGAATTCCGCAGAGTGCTGAAAGACGACGGATTGCTGATAATGGATCTTGAAACAAAACGCAAGCCGAACAGCATACACACGAGTGTGGTCGGCAACGGCATAACAAAAGTAACAAAAAACAGAGTTGTTGGAAACTACCTGATAAATGATGAAACCTTGTTCGCAAACAAAAAGCAAATTGCGCACATTGTCGACAAGGAGCGGCTATATTCGCCAGGCGAGATGCGTGCGCTCTGCAAGAAGAATGGTTTTGATGTTCTCAGGATGTACAAGGCGTACACGAAGCGCAAACTCAGCGCAGGAGATTCACAAATGATGGTTGTCGCGAAAAGGCGGGCTACTTCGCAGCACTGACTATCTTTATCACATCATTGTCCTTGAGGGCGTGATCCTTTCCAAGCCGCATCTTTGTCCTTGCGTCCACCGCATAGAGCATGCCTTTTGCAAGGTTTGTGTGGATCCGCTCTGCAAGCTGCACAGCCGTCGATCCCCTCTTTATCAATATCGCATCAGGAAGCACGTTGCCGAAATGGTCTGTGAACTTGTTCTCGTCCTCTACCGGATAGACCACTATGTTGTCGAGGAGTTCGAAGGTCGCTTTGTTGATTACCTCTTGCACGTTCGTGCCCCTTGTCTTCACGAAGTTTTGCATGTATTTGAGCGCATCCTGCCGCTCCTTTGACGGTTCATCCTTTACCCACTTGAAGTCTTTTGACCCAGGGATGTAATCGATCAGTCCCTGTTTCGCCGCCTTTCTAAGCGCAAGTTCCATTGCTGCGGAGCAGCCGATCACGTGCTCTGCGCCGAATTTCTTTTTGAGAGAGTCGATGTTCTTCTCTGTCCCTGCGACGTCGTATTTGTTCGCAGCGATCAGCATCGGCTTTGATATTTTTATCAACTCCTTGGAGAATGATCTGATGCTGTCGTCTTTCCAGTTTATTTTGCTCGTGGACAGTGAGCACGCGCTAGCAGCTCTTGCGATCTCGTCTTCCGTCACCTTCAAGCTGGCAAGTATTCCATGAAGCGCTTCTACCCCGTTGGCGTTTCTCGATACCGGGCTGATGTGCTTCTTTATTATCCCGTATAGCCATTCGATTATTTCGTTGTTGACTATGTTGATGTCTTCAATCGGGTCAGCACCGTCTGTTTTGTTGCCGTTTGAATCTGTTTTCCCAGTCGCATCTGCGACTATGATGAGCGCCTCTGCGCCCGCTATGTCGTTGAGGAATTGGTTTCCCATACCCTTTCCCTCGTGGGCACCTTCCACCAGACCAGCGACGTCCATTATGTTGATAGGAATCATTCTTGTGTCTCCAACACACAGCGAGTTCCGCGCTTTGCATTTCACTCCAAGTTCGGCGTGCACACATTTTCTTGTCGCGTATGCGACACCGAGGTTCGGATTTATTGTTGTGAAAGGATAATCAGCAATCGCGACTTCTGTCATCGTCAGCGCAGAAAATAGAGTGCTCTTTCCCTTGTTAGGTGCTCCAACTATTCCAATAAGCATTTCATCACTACGCGTATCCTTCTCTTTCTACCTTCCCGCACTTCAAGCATTTATACATCGTCAGCGCGGCCTCATCTCCTACTATTATGCCGAAATATTCTATCGTCGCTTTGTCGTAGCCGCATGCGCTGCATGTGTGTTCCGTGTAATTCGTTATCTCCCTTTTGTAGCCGCAGATATTGCAGACAAGCATAGGTTTTCCTTCTTCGTCCTTCGAAACCAGGCCTATGTTGCACTTGGGGCATATGTTTGGTATCGCCATGTAGGGTTATTCTATTCAAGATATTTGAGACTTTCTATCTGAAGAGCTTTATCCTTATTATCCTTTTGTTGTCGACTTCTCTGAAGAAGTGATATATCATCAGCGATGCTATTATCATGAAGACTCCGAAGAGCAGAGCCTCAGCAGGCATTCCGATAAAGAACAGGAGCAGGGCGCCTATCGCTACTATCGGAAGATAAGGATACAGCGGAACCTTGAACGATCCTATAATCCCAGCCCTCCTGAAGTGGATGAGGGCAAAGCTTGTCATAAGGTATGCGAACAGGAGCCCGAAGTTGCTTATCGATGTTATGATGAAGACATTTCCTGCAAAGAGCGCAACTATCGCTATTGCTGACGACAATATCACCGTATTGTTTGCAACATCTCTCTTTTTGTCATACTTCCTGAAGAATTTTGGAAGCAATCTGTCCTGGCCCATCTGGTAGAGCATTCTTGATGCTGCTACAAGCATCGCAAGCGCTGCAGAAGCCGTAGCTACAAGCGCGCCTATGTCGACGACGTAAAACAGCCACTGCGGCGCGTTTGCATTGGAGAGCGCATGCGTCAGTGGGTCTGCGGATATGCCGTATTGCGAAACCGGAAGAAGCAGCATCATTGAAAGCACCACCAAAACATATATGACTGTGCTTATCAGCACAGAATAGAGTATCGCTCTGCCTGCTGCGTTCGCCCCTCCCCTTATCTCTGGCGTCAAGGTCGCAATTGTCTGGAAGCCAGAGTATGCGAAGAATATCACCATGCTTGCGGCGAACAATGCTGCAAGGGTTCCCTGCGAGTGGCTGACAGTGAAGTTCGACATGTTTATTCCGGAATGGAATACGAACAGTAGCGCGAACACCACAAACACTAGAAGGGCAAATATCTTTATCACCACAAGCGCGAGGTCCGTCTTCGCCGCCTTCTTGATGCCAAGCAGGTTCACAACTGCGAGCACAAATATCAGAACGATGGCGAACGGGATCGAATAGGTTGCAGTCGGCATTCCGAAAAGCGTGGCGAGATATGCCCCGAAGCCGAGAGCTATGACAGATATCGCAGTCGCCCAGTTGAAGTATTTCAGTATTCCTGTGATGAAGCCGAGCTCGCTGCCGAATGCTTTGTAGACATACGAGTATGTTGCGCCCCTCACGTGAGGCATCAGCGTGCCGAGCTCTCCGAACTCAAGCGCGACTATGATGGCTACGAGCCCGACAATTATGAATGCGATGAGCGCGTATGCGCCGGCGAGCGAGATGGCTGTGCCGCTTAGCACGAATATTCCTGCGCCGATTATTGCGCCGAGCCCTATGGCCGTAGCGAGTGCTATGCCGATTTTGTTGTCGCTCATCGCATTAAAAGATGCAACAAGATTTAATATAGGTTGCTACAAAAGATAGAAATCACGCAGGGATGGCGGAGCTTGGTCAAACGCGCTAGGTTCAGGGCCTAGTCCTTTAGGGGTTCGAGAGTTCAAATCTCTCTCCCTGCATTAACACTAATTATAAATATCAGAATAAACCGACTTGATTTATGTCAAAGCCAACACTCAGCGTAATCCCTAGCACCCACGGAAGAGTGTCCGAGATTGCAGTTCTTGCAGAGCTGATAAAAGCAAGGAGAAAAGATGGAACAGTAGCAGTGCTTCCTGAGACTAGCCTTTATTCGGACAGGGAGACAATTACACGCTTATTCAGCAATGTTGGACAGCTTACAGACAGCGAGCTTCTGAAATACACAAGCAACTTGGCTTTGGAGCTACAGAATGCACAGACGCAGATGCATAAACTGCTGAGGCGAGAGGTCAACAAGGGCGGAGTACTAGTCATCCCTGCCAACACACATACCGATGAGGAAAGAAGCCTGGCGAGAGATAGCAACGGGTTGGGACTATTTCCAATGATGCCGTGCAGCCTTGAAGAGATGCTGCCGCGCATGATAGAGCATTCGAAACATAGTGCAAAAATTATCAGGCTTATGGACAAGGCGATGATAAAAACCGTGCAGGAGTGCCTGCAACAGGAAGACCTGTCAAGTGTAATACTTTTTGTCGGGGCAGTGCACGCAATGCACATTGCAATGTGGGCCGAAGAGCAAAAATTGCGCATCGACGTCATCGGAACAATAGACGATGGAGTTCGAATGCGTGAAGTTGCGATGGAAGCTGCGGTGAACTATGCCGGAAGAGAAGAGCAAAAGGTTGCGCTCTACAGATTGATAATAGATTATTATGCAAGACAGGTTGCACAACAGTTCGGCATGGATCCGTGGTCGATAAACCTCAGCAGGATCTACGCGATAAGCACAGTAGAAGAAGCAGAAATCACCTATGGAGAAGAGCGCCAGAGAGCGAAGGACTTCTTCGACTTGGAGCTGAAAAATCAGAGAGACAGAGCAGCAGCTCTGAGGAAAAACCTATTCGCTGCAAGTGGAATGCCAGAGCCTTAAGGGCACATGGAGAGGGCGTTTGCTACGCCGTTTCCTGCTATCAATGTGAATATGTAAGGAGCCAAAGCCGCAATTATGACTCCGATTATTCCTCCCATTATCATTCCCATCCCATAGCCTTGCAGTGTTCCTTTGCTCTGGCCAGGAAGTATGTGGCTAGCCGCATACAACGATCCGCCAAGTATCATAAGAAGAAGCGCAAGCACCCATATTGCAGTGTCGACTGTAGAGTAGGTTGAGCACAAGCTGCTCAGAACAGCATTTTGTGCTGAAGGAGATGATGAGGAACTCGGAGTAATCCAGCAAGGCAGGCCAGGAATTGGAGAGCATAGCGTTGGCCCTGTCGTCGGGCCTGGTCCGCCGCCAATCGCCGAAGTGGATATCAGAGGCAAAAATGAGAATGTTAGCATTATTAATATCGAAATTGCGTTCCACTTCATAGTTAAGCTTCGATAGACGCAGGTAAAAAGGTTTGTGAATAGTTTTCAATGGCTTATCCTGAAAGAGCCAGCAGGAAGCTGCTGCATTATTGTGTCAAGATCGTTGTAATCCAATGCATCTGCAATCTTTTTCGCAGCGTCTGACTTTTTGTCTTTGCCAATCACGACAGAAACGTGCTTTGTGATGTTGTCTCTCTCTTTTATCTTGAAGAATGTAACAAGTGGGACGCTGAAAAGTTTTCCATCCTTGACATACATTGCAAGCCCAAGGCTCATTCCTCTGTACCAGTCTCGCTCGCCCTTCAGAAGAAAAGCGCCGGTTCCAAGAGAACCCTTGCTCGTCGACTTGCTGACCTGGTTCCTGTTCATCGCGTAGACGTCGACTGTGTGCATCCCGTCTTTCCATGCGCTGGAGTGGCAGCCTGCGAACTGGGCGACTTCTTCGCGTGTTTCGTGGTCTGCGCTTGCCCCATTTTTCAGTATAACGACGTCCGCCCCGAAAACGTTTGCGTGGAAAAACAAATCGCTGTCTTCGAAGTGCTTTGCGTTGAGCTGCTCGTTCTGGTGCGCGTCTCTTCCGCCGACTACAAGCATTCCGTTGCTCGTGAAGAACCAGTGGAACTTCTCATACCATTCCTTTGGGCCCTTTTCTGCGACGACTTTCTTCTCTTCCTCTTTTGGCGCATCTTTCTGCACTCTCTTTAGGCGCTGCTCAAGCTCCTTTATCGCTTTTTGCGCCCCCTCCTTCTTTGACAGAAGCTTCTTCGACTTCTTGTAGTAGTCGTCAGCGTTCTCCTGGGCGCTCTTTGTGAAATCGAGCTTGACTTCCATGTTTACCATTGCAAAATTAGAGCGGCGAGCCTGTTACGAAGCCGATTATGAGAGAGATGATGAAGCCTATGAAGCCTATTATCAGAATCCCGATTATCACTATCTTCGCTGTCCTGCTGAACTCGTGCGGCGCAGGCTTGTAGCTGATGTGCAGCACGTGGCGCGAGTTCTCGTAGAATTGCTTGATGTCTGGCATTTTTACCATAGGCTCACTCAATGAATAAGTTAATAAGTAAGTTAATATTGATATAGTTACCTACTTTATACCTTTCTGATTGCGATGGCGGAATACAAGTACATAGTGATCCACTTCGGCGAGATATTCCTCAAGGGCAGGAATAGGGGCACCTTCATAAAAAGGCTTTACGACAACACCGAGTTAGTTTTGAAAGGGGAGAAGTACGCCAAGCTGGAGAATGCGCGCGACAGGTTCATACTCCACCTAAGCAAGTCATCGAACATCGATAGGATAATGAAGAAGTTGGGCCACGTCTTCGGGATATCCTGGTTTGCGCCTGTGCTGATAACAGGAAACAGCGTAAGCGAGATACTGAAGGCGTCGAAGGGCCTTTTCAAAAAAGACGAATTGGTGAGGGTGGACGCGCACAGGTCTTGGAAAGAACTGAAGTACACGTCGATAGATTTGGTAGGGCAGTTCCTCAAGAACCAGAAGAAGCTGGGATACATTCTAGACAAAAATGCAGAGAAGGAACTTTACATCAATGTGAGGAAGGATGACGCGCTGATATACAAAGGAAAGACGAGAGGGCTTGGGGGCCTTCCTGTCGGCAGCTCTGGAAAGGCGATCGTTCTGCTGAGCGGTGGAATAGACTCGCCTGTGGCGTCTTTCTACGCCATGAAAAAAGGGCTTACTCCGATTTATCTGCACATGCATGCATATCCTGACAACAAAACTGCGGAGAAGTCGAAGATGAAGAAGATAATCGATGAGCTGCTAATGTATTCGCCCGAGTCAAAGACATACTTTGTCCCGTCGCACCAGTTCACTGCGTCTATTCTCGGAGTAAAGCCGAAATACGAACTGATACTTTTCAAGCGATTCCTCTACAGGATGGCGGAAAAGATCGCGGAGAAGGAGCACGCAGAAGTCATCGCGACCGGGGAAAGCTTGGGACAGGTTGCATCGCAAACCGTAAGGAACCTGATCGCTTCGGAAAAAGGCAGCAAGCTATTCGCGATGAGGCCGCTAATCGGATTCGACAAACAGGAAATAATAGAAATGGCGAAGAAGATCGGCACCTACGAACTGTCGATACAGAAATATCCTGACGTTTGCTCGCTGAGGGCAAGGAACCCGGCTACAGGAGCGAGAAGCGAGATTGTTGATTCGCTCTACGACAAGCACAAGTTGAAAAAAGCGCTCGATGCGTCGCTGAAGAAAGCTGATATTGTATAAAACTCAGCCTACAATCCAGTTCATTGTCTTTCCGTAGTCCCTCTCGACACCATATTTCTTCGAGAAGTAGGCGAGCAGGTTCTTTATGTCTCTCTGGAGGAAGTCGATCGCGTTCGGATGCTGGATCACGACGGCCTGGCCGAAGTCGATTAGATAAGGCTCTCCGTTCAGGATCAGTATATTATATTCACTGAGGTCTGCGTGCACCAACCGCTTTTTGTAAAGCGACTTCACGTCGTCCAGTATTTTGTCAAGAACCTCTTCAGGATTTTCCAGGACGATTTCCTTCAACCTTGGCGCAGGAGTCTCGTCTTCCCCTATGAACGACATCGCCAATATGTTTCCGTTGAACATGACTGGCTTCGGCGCCAGCACCTTTGCCTTTGCGGCGATCTCAAGGTTTCCGTATTCCTTCTTCGTCCATTCCATTATCACTCCAAACTTGCTCTTTCTCAGCGCCTTCTTCGAGAATCTCGGGTCTCCTATCAAATAATTCTCCATCTGGTTGAATGACGATGTTTCTATCCTGAAGAACTTGACGATCACATGTTTCATCCCTTTTACCCTTGCCGACTTTCCAGGGGTCGCTATGAATACGTCTGCTTCTTTTCCCCTCGCTATCACGTAGCCGAGCTTGTCTATAATGCCGAGGTTGTAGAACTTGCTAAGGTAAACCATGGTCCTTTCGTTGAGCACGTCGCCTATCTGCTTCTCTTCCTTGAGCTGAAAATCTTCTTTGAGCGGCTCCTTTCGCCTGCCAAGTCTTCTTGCCATTGTATCACAAAAGCTGTGCTCTCTGCGAATATATACCTTTATAATGCTTGCTTTCTTATAATATTTCAGGTGCGTAGAATGCCGCGTTCAGCTAAAGAGCTTCCGAGACAAGTCATGGTTATAGACCCTACAATGCAGTACGAAAGAAAGCTGCGTTATATGGAGAAGCACGCCGGCTGGGAAATCTTCAAGACAGTTTTCTGGGGAGTCTACATATTCATAATAGGATTGATACTTCTGATATTCTACAAACAGGGAGCAAACGCAACTCTCAACCTTTATGCGCTGATTGGCTGGGGGCTTACGCTCTTCGCAATCTTCTACATACTCTATGGATTCAGCATGTCGCTGCACCTTAGATTGATGAGGAAGTACGCCTAAGAGGCTTTTAAATACGTTCTCATTCAATATTCAAGAATAAGTTAGGTTACGGAACGGAGTCATCACTGATTTTATGTTCGGAAACATATACCAGAGCAAGAACTACAAGCTAATGGTCATAGTGCCGCTAGCATTGCTGCTTATCAGCCTGTATTTCATACCGCATATCCCGCTCGACAGCTCTCTTAGAGGAGGAATAACCCTCCAGCTTCAGACAAACACATCTACCAATGCACAGCAGATCACATCTGCGCTCGACGCAAAAATACCTGGAGCGCAGGCAAGCGTCTCACAGGCGAGCGGAGGAATATCGATAACACTTGCAGCAAACCAGAGCCTTGCCAACGGGCAGCAGCAGCTGCTCAATTCGTATGGATATTACAACAATTATTCCACGTGGTCAACGCAAGTGGCGGGGTACCAGAATGCTCTCAGGGGGGCGAACGCAACCAATGCAACATTGGAAGGCCTGCTCTCTGCAGCGCAGGCCAATCAGACAAAGGCGCTGACAGGTTTGGCAGCGTCGACAGCGCAGATAACCGCAACGCTGAAGCCGCTTCTTAGCAAAACCTACTCTTACAACCAAAGCAATGCACAGCAGATGCTCAACGTGGCGAAGAACGAGTATTCGAATGCGTCTACAGCTTATCAGACATTTGTAGTAAACCAGGTAAAGAATGTCGTGCCATTCACTTCTTACACTTATCAGGACGTAACGCCGACATTGGGAGCTTTCTTCTTGCAGCAGATGCAGGGAATCATAATAGCATCGTTCATAATAGTCGCGATCTGCGTGTTCCTGCTTTTCAGGACTCCTGTGCCTGCGTTCGCAGTTGTGTTCGGGGCAGGCAATGACATAATTGTAGCGCTCGGAGCCATGGGACTTTTCGGAATACCGCTAGGCGTAGCATCGATAGGAGGATTGCTAATGCTTATCGGATACTCGATAGACACAGACATGCTCGCTGCTATCAGAATAATCAAAAGGGCAGAGGGCACACCCTCAGAAAGGGCATTCTCTACAATGAAGACCGGAATGACGATGACATTCGCTGCGATAATATCGTTCAGCATACTTTTGATAATCGCTTATCTCACATTCATACCAACGTATCTCGAGATCGCGAGCGTAGTGCTCTTCGGCCTAATCACAGACTTGTTCACGACATGGTTCGGCAACACACCGATGATATTGTGGTGGAAGCAAAGGAAAGAAGTGCAATGACATGGCATCAGCAATAGAATACCTTAAGGATCGAAGGATCATAGTTCTGGTAGCAGTTGTGCTGTTCCTTGCCATACTCGACATAGTCTACGGCCTGCACTTTGGAATAGAATTCGTTGGAGGAACGCAGATCCCTGTCACGCTCCAGCAGAGTGTAAACGTAAGCACGATGAGCGGACTGATCTCCGCATTGGACCAAAGATTGTCGACGTTCGGGCTTGAACAGGTGACGATAGAGGGCGTAGGAAACTCGCAGCTCTACATAACTGTGCCAACGTCATCGCAAGGACAGATCAACCAGACGCTAAGCCTCATCGGCGCACAGGGACAGTTCGATGGAGTTGTCAGCGGCAGAGAGGCATTGAACGGAAGCAGCATACTCAGAGACAGCATAGGAGCAGTCCCTCCTGTATCGTACAACAACACAGTAAAGTGGCAAGTCAACTTCTTCATAACACAAGCAGCAGAAGAGCCTTTCGCCAAAGCAGTATTCGGACAGGCGAACAAGCCATTACAGATGTTCCTGGACAGGCCTGTATCAACAGCAATACTTGTCAACTATTCGTGGCTGCAAAATTCTGCATTCGGGATCGGACCTGCCGCTGCGCTCAAGAACATGCAGACGGCGCTCTTGCTCGGCAACAGAACAATACCTGTAGAAACATTCTCGAACACCAACGCGAGCATTTCAAGCGTAAAGTCGTTCTTCCAGGCAAACGTAGGAAAGTACAAAACCATTCTTGCAAGCAACAATACAAGCCAGTCGCTTGTTACGTATCTAAGATCGCTCAACTACACAGTAAGGCTGCAGAGCAGGGCGAACATGACGCCTACGTACACCAATGTTACATTCAATCTTACAGAAATCGACAGCTGGCCTATGGTCGGCTTAATATCATCTCCAACGCTCGCGGCCGGGCTGACTAACGGAAACGTCAGCAACAGCTACGAGATCGACGGATTCACTCCGTTGTCAATTCCGCCGCAGCAGAGGCTAGGCTATGCGACAAACGAGACAAAGAAGATAGCCAGCGTGTTGAGCGGAGGTGCGCTGCCCGTAGCAGTCATACCAGGAACGCCGACGACAATCCCGCCAACGTTGGGATCGCACTTCTTGTATGTCAGCGGGCTCGCAGGGCTCATCGCAATAATATTCGTATCGATATTCATAGTCATCAGATACAGGAAGCTGTTCCTGGTCGCGCCAATACTTCTCACGACTGTGATGGAACTGTTCATAATCGTCTCAATAATCGGCCTGATCGGAACAATCGACCTGGCAGCAGTAGCCGGAATGATTGCAGTGATCGGAACAGGAGTAGACGCCCAGGTCATAATCACCGACGAAATAATCGGAAAGAAGGCAGAGCTTTCTGCAGTCACCCTTCTCAGCAACGCATTCTACATAGTGTGGATGGATGCGGCGCTTCTAGTAATCGCAATGCTTCCGTTGTTCTTCTCGACATCGCTCGTCACTGTCATCGGATTCTCCGAAGCGACGATTTTCGGGGCGCTTCTCAGCGTCTTCATAACAAGGCCTGCATACGGAGCGATAATAAGCAAGCGCTACTCACAATAATAAGGTGAAAAAATACTACGTTACTGCCCAACCTGCAATCGCACTAGCGAGCAGGCGCGCTTCATAGGAGAGATATGCGAATACTGCATAGCAGAGCGCATGAAGAAGAAGATTCCGGAGTCGCTCGCGCTCATATACTGCAAACGCTGCGGCAGGATTAAGTCGCCGGAAGGATACCGTCCACCGGACAAGGAGTCGCTTGCAGGGGCAATAGAGCACCAGCTCCACCACCTAAAGCTTCAAGTCACAGTCAGGAGCTTTGATCTTGAAAAGAAAGATAAGGTAGTCAGTGTAGAATACAAGTTCCCGGTAGACGGCGACTACGTTTTCATAGATGTGGACACGCCTGTGACAATGGATCACCAGATATGCCTCGATGATTACAGAAAGAGCTCAGGCTACTACGAAGCAATAATCCAGTTGAGGGGCAACAAGGAAAGAATAGAAAGGATGGTAGTAAAGATAACGAAGTTCCTCGATGCAAGGGGAGCATTCATAGGAAAAATAGAAGAGACCGACGCAGGAATCGACCTCTACACAAGCGACAAGTCGCTTACAGGAAAGTTCTTCCTTTTCTACAAACTAAAGACAAAGAAATCTTACACTCTTTACAGCATACGCAAGGGCAAGGAGATCTACAGGCACACGTATCTTTTGCGGTTGGATTAGATTAGCTCTAGCTCTCAAGTCTGCGCAATGTATACGCACGATATGCCGGCGTTTGTCGGGCAGTTGTTCTGCACGCTTACGTTGACAAGATAGACTCCAGGGCTTGTGTCACCCTGCAAATATCCGCTGACGTTGACAGGAGTGTATGCAGTCACGTAGCTCAGGCCTGCGTTTGTGTTGATGACGATCGTTATTACGTGGCCTGGAGTGTTCTGAAGCGTTCCGACGTAGATGTTCTGAACCTGCTGCGGTATCTGCATCAGGACAAGCTGCTTTGCAGGAGCACCCTGGGCTCCGATAGAAGCTGAGACGCTGGCGAGCTTGCTTGCCGCTGCTTGAGCCTCTGTCGTAGCAAGCGTTGAAGAGGAATTAGATATCTGGATGAACGCGAGAACAACTATCGGAAGAAGGATTATCAGTCCGAACGCAAGAGTGATAAGAAGCTCGAGGCTTGACTGACCCCTGCTCATCCTGTGGGCAACGTTTCGCAAATTCATCTGGTCACTCCGTTTATTCAAGTTCTTCCTCTGGGTGCGCATTGTGCAGCACCTTCCTTACTGTGAGGTAGCGCTCCTTTATCTTCTTGACATCGTGTTCGAGTATCCCCAATACTTCTGCAAGCGTACGGTCGAATATGTGTCCGGTCATGTGGGTGTTGATGATCCCGTTTGATCCGAGAGAGAGCCGCACGTTTATTTCGTACGACTTTGTCTTGAATTTCTTGACGACCACGCTTATGTAATCGACTTTCATGTTGTTGAGCTTCTCGATCTTTACCAGGAACGACTTCAGCATGTCGCGGATCTCGTCTTCGTACTGGTAGGTGTCAGAGTCTAGGCCTGATATGAATATCTTGTTCGCCTCTGTTCCTCCGCCGGTTGCCATTGCTCCGGTTATTATGTCGAGCTCCGTGATTATTCCGACAGGCTTTCCGCCCTTCAGCACAACAAGAGATGATATGTTGTTCTCGACCATTTCGCGAGCAGCGTCGCTTATCCCTCTGTTCATGTCGATAGTTCGTGGATTCTTCTTCATCACGCTACTGACTTGTATGTTTGTTGCGTTGTTCATTTTCCTTTCCGGCAATCGTTCGTTCGGCTTGGTGATATTGCCGAGAAGGTCATAATTCGTTATTATTCCGACAAGCCTTTCTCCTTCGAGGACTGCAATCCTGTTGATCTTGTTGTTTCGCATCGCAGACTTGGCCTGGTTGATGTTCGAGTTGACGTCTACGCCTATGAGCGGAGATATCATCGCATCGCCGACCTTTATTCCGGTCAGCTTGTCGAGAGACAAAAGTGCCTTGATGATGGTAGGCCTCTTTAGTATTCCGGTGACCTTGCCGTTCTTCGCATATGGAAGGGCGCGTGACCTTGCCTTGTGGAAGTAATAAATCACGTCGTCGAAAGAGGTGCTGTCGGTTACTCGAGGAACTCGTATCACAAACTTCTCGGCAGTGGCGTTCTTCGAGAGCTTCATGCTCTGAAGGCTCTTGTAAAGAGTCCTTGAATCGACTATGCCGTAGTAGTCGTCGTCTTTGTTGACTATCACCGCTTCGAACTCCTGCACTGCAGGGATAAGCTTTGTGAGCAGATCCTTTGAATCGAAGAATGCTGTTTCTGATATGAGCCCTTCTGGTATGTTGCTTGGCATTTTCTCACCCTCTAGTATCAAATATATAACAACGCTAAAGTTTAAATACAATCGATATTAAAGATGAGTTGCGCCAGGATGGCAGATCGGCTATGCGTCCGCCTGCAGAGCGGAAAAGGGGGGTTCAATTCCCTCTCCTGGCTTTCTGTTTCCCAAGGCTTCTTACAACTCCCATGTTCACCTCGTGCAATGAACCAAGAGTTAAATCCGCTCTGCTTCTGTCTTGAACAGGGGTGTTTGGAGCGTTGACTCCGATGCACCAGCACCCTGCGTCTTTCGCTGAAGCGATTCCGAGCGTTGCATCTTCGAAGACCAAGCATTCTGATGGCAAAAGACCAAGCTTCGCGCATGCTGTCAAGTATATCTCTGGGTTCGGTTTGCCAACCTTGACTTCATCGCCGGCTACGATTACATGAAAATAGCTTTCGATCCCCAGTTTTTCCACTGCGGTGTTTATGTAAGTTCTTGTGCCAGAAGACGCGATGGCCAGCACAAGTCCCTCTTCGCGAAGCATATCGAGAGAGTACTTCAAACCAGGCATTGGCTGCAGTTTCTTCTTCACAAGTTCAAGGAATATGTCGCACCTTTCCTGAAAAAACGGCTGCAGTTCGACGTCGAGCCCAAGTTCTGCAATCACAGCCTTTGAAGTGTCTATCAGCCGTAGACCTATCTGTCTCGACCTGAACGACTCAGGAAGCGCGCTGAAACTGTATCCATATTTTGCAAGCAGCAAATCCCATGCTTCTTTGTGTATCGGATCAGAATCCACCATGGTATCGTCAAGATCGAATATTGCAGCTTTAATCATGAGAAAAGGTTTGAAGAATATGTATTTAAGCGAAGTCTGCAAATTCAGACGTCGAGCACCGCCTTCGCCATGAAGAGCCCTTTTTCCTCTGCAATCGCCATGTCGAACTTTGATACCCCTTTCACGTCAAGCTTCGAGAACTTCGGATTCTTCTTCTTTGCCCTCACAACCAGCTTTATGCTGTATTCTCCGCGGCTGATGCCCAGATGCAGGCTTTTTACAGAGTATCCGTAAAGCCCTTCTGCATCGGAAACAGAGAGCACATCCTGGAGCGTGAACCATAGTAGATCCCTTATCTCTCTGGAGCGCTCAACTACTTCGAATGTGGATCCCTTTTCCTTGAATTTCTCAAGCTTCTTTATGTCTGCGATAGTGTCAAGAAGAGCAAGCACCGAGTTCGTGAGAACCTCTTCGTTGGACAAGCCGTAGGCTACAAATTCGACATCTGCAGTATGGTCAACGAATTCGTATTTCTTCGACATAGATCCACAATGTAAAAGCGAAACGCAGTTTATTAATATTACCTATGATAAGTATTCCTGTCCTGTGAAGAGAAGAGTAACTACTGACTAGTGACGATACCCATATCGGCTGAGGACTTTTGGTGCTTTGATGAAATTCGAGTTTAGCGCTGGTGCGATAATCTACAGAGAGCAGCGCGGGAAGCGCCAATTTCTTTTTCTGAAGCGTGATGACGGAAGCCTTCACAGAATAACCTGGCTTGACACGCCGAAGGGCCGAATAGAAAAAGGGGAGCATGCGCACGATGCCGCAATACGAGAGATAAGGGAGGAGACAGGACTTTCGGTTATGCTTGATCCATACTTCAAAGAAGAGATACATTACTGGTATATGGATGGCAAGGAAAAAATAAGCAAGACGGTAACGCATTTCCTTGCGAAAGTTCCTGCCGACTCGAATGTGAAGGTATCACAAGAGCATGCAGGCTTTGTCTGGCTTGAATTCAGTCAGAGAGAGAAAGAGTTGAAGTACCCACAGAGCAGAGAGATACTGGAGAAAGCCAACGATTACATAGACAGGCTTGAAGCGATCGAAGAACTGAATACGGAGTACGCAAAACTTCCGTCGCAGCACAAGAATTGGGACCTCAGCAAGCGGCTTGTTCCTGGCCACGGACCAGTCAACGCGAAAATAATGATAGTAGGGCAGGCGCCTGGAAGGAATGAAGACATTGAAGGAAAACCGTTCATAGGCCAGGCAGGAAAGCTGCTCACCGTCATGATAGAAAAAGCCGGGCTGAAAAGAGAGAACATCTACATAACAAGCGTTGTCCAGTTCTTCCCTCCGGACAATCGGCTGCCAACAGAAGAGGAGACTGCATCATGTTTGCCATTCCTAAAGAAACAAATTTCGATAATAAAACCAAAACTGATTATCGTCGTCGGTAATTATCCGTCTGAACATGTCATCGGAATGAAGAATGTGATGACGATCCACGGCAAACTTGTCGACAGCGAGGAGTACAATGCAAAGGTGTTCATCACAATTCATCCTGCTGCAGCTGTGCGAATAAAGAAACACGTCCCAGTAATGGAAGGCGACTTTGTCAAACTGAAAGAAATAGTGAAAAGTATCTGATTACTTCTTCTCCCTCTTTTCCATCGGGAAGAATATCACATCCTTTATCGATGTTCTGTCAGTGAGGAACATGACAAGCCTGTCTATGCCAAGGCCAAGCCCTCCTGTCGGCGGCATTCCGTATTCCATGGCCTCAACAAACTCAGTGTCTGCTGGCGGTGCCTCTTCGTCTCCCTTCTTCCTCCGTGTTTCCTGCTCTTCGAAGTTTTCCTTCTGTATGAACGGGTTGTTTAGTTCTGAGTACGAAGGACCGAGTTCTTTGCCCATGCAATAAAGGTCGAACCTCTCTACCAGCGCAGAGTTTCCCCTCTTTGGCCTCGTCAACGGAGATGTCTCCCTCGGGAAATCGAGGACGAATGTCGGTTGGATCAATTCCTTCTCCATGACTGCCTCGAATATTTTGTCGTATGCGTGCAATCTATTCCTGTTGCCCTTGAGGAACCTTATGCCGAGGCTCTCTGCAAGCAAGAAAAGATCCTCGTCTTTCATCTTCAATACCTCTTTGCCTGTCTTCTCCTTTATCGAATCGACAAACTTTATCCTCTTGAATGGCCTCTTGAAGCTGAGCTTCTGCCCCTGATAAGTTATCTCTGTCGAGCCAGTCACTTCCTTGACAACGTGCTCCAATAGCTCCTCTTCTAACTTCATCATGTCCTCGTAGTCTGCATATGCCTGGTACCATTCCAGCGCGCTGAACTCCGGGTTGTGCGTAGTGTCTGCGTCTTCGTTCCTGAAGTTTCGTGTGAACTCGAAAACCCTGTCAAACCCTCCTATGATCAGTCTCTTTAGCTGGAGCTCTGGCGAAACCCTGAGATAATGATCTTCGTTTAGCGTGTTGACATGTGTCTTGAACGGCTTTGCGTCTGCTCCGCCATAAACAGGCTGGATTACGTTGGTTTCAACTTCCATGAAGCCCTTCCCCACCATGAAAGCCCTTATGAGCGAATACACTTTTGCCCTTTTGATGAATACTTCTTTTGACTCCTGGCTCATTATGAGATCGAGATAGCGCTTTCTGTACTTGAGCTCGGAATCTTGAAGGCCGGTCCATTTGTTTGGCAGGACTCTGATCGCCTTTGCCAAGAACGAGTATTTCTCCACGTTTACGCTTATCTCTCCGGGATTTGTCTTGAAGACCTTTCCTTCTACGCCGATTATGTCACCGGCGTTGAAGCTCTTGACTTTGTTGAACAGTTCTTCTCCGAGTGTCTTGAAGTCGAAATACGCTTGTATCTTCCCGGTGGTGTCTTGGATGTCTATGAAGACGAGCTTTCCCGCCTTTCTGACTGCCATCACCCTGCCGGCTATCGAGACGCTCTTTCCGTTCATCTTTTCAAACGAAGACTTTATCTCCGCCGCCTTTGCAGTGACCTTGTATGAGTATGGAAGGCTTGAAATGAGCTCCTTCAACTGTGCAGTATTGTCGTTGTTATCAGGCATAAATCGACCGAATACATTTATCGCACAATCTTTATAAAGGAGTTGTGTTGCTCAGCTAAAAAGAAAAAATGATTAGAGCCCGCCGAGGAGGGTGACGCGGGCTCCAATCTACTGTGGGGGTGATACAATCAGTGTCTCTTTGGTCGCTTTGCTGGCACTGAACTTGTAGTATACTTTGTGTCCTAGTTGATATCTTTCAATAAGGCCCTGCCTTCGCAGATTGTTTAGCCTTGCAGAAGCTGCATTCCTGCCCTTGTAGTTCATCTCTTTCTTGATGTCATCGGCGCAAGCCATGCCTTTGATCTGAATTATCTGAAGGATCTTTGCGTCGAGCTCTGAAAGCGGGACCTCTCTCGGCTGCTCAGATACGTTGTCGACCTCGTATTCTTCTATCGGGGCCAATTCGCTCTCCAGCTTTGAGAGAACCTGGCTCATGTTGAGGAGAAGAGTTCTCGTTGTCTTGTTCTCCTGCATCATGATCTCATACAGTTTTAGGAGGCTGGAGCTGGTCTCTTCCGCCTTGCCTTTTCCATTTATGAGCGTCTGCATCTCGTCCTCCTTCTTCTGGAGGCCTGTGAGTGCCTTTTTGATTGATAGCAATTCGTTTTTAATGTTGCTTTTTGATCGCATGTTGCGCATTTTCATCATCCATCACGAACCATTCATGAAGCCATCATGCAGCACTCATGACTGAATCGTGATTCTATTGTGATTGTTAAGGTATTTAAACCTATGCGTTTTGTGGAACTACTGAATACTGGAAGTAATAGAGCAGCTTTTATAAACTGGGTTAGAAATAATATTACGAATTGCATGCAACAGATCTACATACCGTCAGAAAGAGTGAAAGCCCTTCGCAAGGACAGCAAGCTTTTGCAGAGCCTTGAAAAGGTTTGCAACTGCAAATGCAGGATAGAAGACGATTCTATAACTGTAGCTAGCGAGAGCGACAACGGCTACGACGAGTTCGTTGCAAGGAACATCATCACTGCGTTCGGGCGCGGCTTCGACCTCAGGATTGCTGAGCTTCTCCACAATGACGATTACTACTTCGCCACCATCGATATAGGCCAGAGGATAGGAAGCGACAAGCGGGTCCTTCAAGTGAAGTCAAGAGTTATCGGCGAAAGCGGAAAGACAAAAATTTACATAGAAAGCGTGAGCGGAGCGAAGATAAGTGTCTATGGCGACACAGTAAGCTTTATAGGCACTGCCACGCAAATTAGCGAGGCGGAGACGGCCGTGAACACGCTCATCGAAGGCGGAACACACAAGATGGCGTATTCAAAGATGGAAGCCGCTCACAGAAAGAACAAGGCGCAGAGACACGACCCGACATTCTGAGCCTACAGTGTGATTGCATGGCAGAAAGAACAGCTGACGAGATATTCAAAGAATTCAAAGAGCATTCGATATCCGAGTTTTTCAAGAAGAACAAGCAGATGCTCGGCTATTCCGGAATGGTAAGGAGCCTTGTAACTGTTGTCCACGAATATGTGACAAATTCTCTTGATGCATGCGAAGAAGCTGGAATACTTCCCGATATCGATGTCACAATCACAGAAGTCGGAGAGAACAAATACAGAGTAAAGGTCTCTGACAACGGGCCAGGAATACCGAAGAAGTTCGTTGGAAAGGCGCTTGCCACTGTTCTTGCCGGAACAAAGTTCCACAGATATGTGCAGCAACGAGGCCAGCAGGGAATCGGAGCTTCTGGATGCACGCTTTTTGCTCAGGTAACAACAGGAAAACCTATCCACGTCGTATCGTCTGCAGGAAAAGGAAAGGGTTATGAGTGCAAGATATCGCTCAACACTGTGAAGAACACTCCGAACGTGACCGACTTGGTTGACCTAGACGGAGATTTCAAGGGATTGAGCATAGAGGGAGAGTTTGCAGAAGTAAAATTCGAGAACAGCGATCACGGAGTGTACGAATATTTGAAGCGAACAGCCCTTTCGAACCCGCACGTTCAGATTAGATTCATAGATCCAACAGCAAAGGAGCACACATTCATCCGTGCTGTCAACGAAATGCCAGAGCGATCAAAGCCGACGCTGCCACACCCGCTAGGTCTTGCTGTCAACGACCTTCTTGAATTCGCACACTTAACCCAGAGCAGGAAGCTGTCGTCTTTCTTCGTCGAGACATTCGCAAGGACGACATCGAACAAGGTTTCCGAGCTTAAAGAGATTGCGAAGACAGTGGACTTCGACAAGGATCCGCACCAGCTAACGTGGCCGGAAGCAGAGGAACTGATCAAAGCGATTCGACAAGTGAAGTGGATTGCGCCAGATGCAGTTTCGATCATCCCAATCGGCGAGGAAAGAATAAGATTTGCGCTGAAGAACATACTCGATCCAGAGTTCATGCACGTTGTCGAAAGGAAACCACAAGTTTTCAAGGGTGGAATTCCTTTCGTGATAGAGGCTGCTGTCGCCTATGGCGGAAAAGCAGGATACAGCACTGAGCAGGGCGCGTCCGGTGCCATCCTTAGATTTGCGAACAGAGTGCCGCTGCTGTTCGACGCAGGGAACTGCGCGATAACCGAGGCGATAAAGGGCGTAGAATGGAAAAGATACAACATCGATCTCGACAGCCAGCCTGTCAGCATATTCGTAAACATGTCGTCAGTGCACGTTCCCTATGCAGGCGTCGGAAAAGAGGCGGTGTCAAAGGAAGAAGAGATAATTGCAGAGATAAAACTGGCTGTCATGGAAGCAGCGCGTGGAGTGCAACACTTCATCCGCGGAAAGGAGCATGCAAGCTTTGAAGCCGGCCGTTACAAAGCGACAATGCGCTACGCAAAGCAGATCGCAGGCGACGTTGCAGACCTCACCGGAGAGAACGCTGAGAAGCTAGAAGAGGAAATCGAGAAGCTTGTCGCGAAGCACTATCCTCGCATGAAAGACGGAGATGGCGGCAAAGAGGATGAGAAGGAAGAAGCCGCAGCCGAAGAAGAGGAAAACTAAGAAAACCAATTATGTGAACAGTCCTTCCGGAGCGTCAGAATCCATCAACTGTAGCGTGCCGGACGATATGTACATTTTCAATTCCTCTGATTCTCTCGATGTAGAATCGTAGAGCCTCTTCTTGAATTCGTCGAGCTTGTCTGAGTTTATGAAAGCAAGATAGGTCTTTCCGCTCCTTGCTATCGGTATTTTCTGGTATTTGCTGGTCTTCGAGTATATTATTATGTAAGCCCTTTCGTTGTGCATAGTCGCTACTATGTCTGCGTTCTCGCTCTTGTCCATGTCGGTGAACTGATCGACCTTTCCTACAAGGTAGACTCGCAGCTTCTTGAAAGTTGCCAAGTATTCTATGTCGTGCTTGCTCTGGTCTATCCACGCCTTTGGCGCGTATAGGTCGTCTGCTGCGATCAGGTCTCCACGCTCCACCATGGAGTCGAGCATCCTCTCGACATTCTTGTATGTCATCATTACGGACATGGCGTTGTAGTGGACGTATTTCGACACCCCGAACCTGAATTCTGTCTTCGACAGCGGCATATACCTCCATTTGTAATAGATGTTCAGCTTGTCGAAAACTCCAAGCAATTCGTTCTCCTTGATCTTTATCTTGGTTGACTGCGGCCTAGGCATAGATGGAACGTCTATGTAGAACTCGTCTCTTGTTGGAGCCTTGACAAGGCTTATCTCAAGTATTACGACGACAAGCGCAATTATGAACTCTACGTATTGCTTGTTGAGCACGACCGGCGGTGCTGTGTATACGTATTGCACAGAGTAGTTGTTGAACAGCATGCCTATTGTGAAGTTGAGCTTGCCTGCGGGTATCGATGTGCTGTTCGGAAGCGTGTATGATATCTGGCCGTTCGAGACGTTGATCAATTGCCTGTACTTCCCGTTGTAGGAAACCTTTGCAGTCACATTGCTCAGTGGAATCTGCCCGGCAAGTACAGAGAACACAATCGTACTTGCGTTGACGTTGACGCTTGAAACGCTTACCGTTATCGGAGGCGCCTGGAAGTACGATGCTGCGTATTGCTGGTTAGAGCTTCCTTGCACAAGCGCAATGTATGAACCTTGGCCTAGCGTGAATGCGAATTGCCTTATGAATGTGTAGTTCGGAGGCGAGACAGACTTTGCGAAGAGCGGTGGATACTGAGTCACTGTAGTCAAATTGCTTGTAAGTATTGTTATGTGCGGCTCCAACACCTGCGCGCTTGATATCGGTATTGCTATCGTTGCATTGAACTGCTGCGCAGGCTGTATGCTGACAGGCATCGCGAACGTTCCGTTGAGCGAGTATCTTGGCGTGAAATACGTATTTAGGTAGACGGTGTTGCCTGCTTGGCTCGATATTATTGTGGCGATCTTGCCGTACAGGCTGTTAAGCAATGGGACTGTATTTTGCAATGAAGTTTTTCTGGCCGGTGATATCGGAGACAGGACCACTCCGATAACGTTCGCATAGCTTGTGCTTGTTTGTGGAGGAGTGAAAAATGCCCTTCCCTGTGCGTACGGTGCGTTCCAGAATTGCAGGGATATCGCGGTCGCAAGGTCGTATCCTAGCTCTCCGGGAGTTTTCCATTGGTCCGGGAATCTTGTGAACGCTACTATGCTTGCGTTGGCTGCATAGGTGTACACTGCTGAGCCATAAGTGCGTCCGGAATAAAATGCGTAGTAAGTTGCGTTATCGAAAAACACTGATGTCCTGTTTGCAGGTGCAGGGAATTGGCCAGTCTGAAGATAGTATGGAAGCGCCTGCGCAGAATATGGCTGCGGCTGGTTCTGGCTTCCGACCACTGTGGTGAACGGCCCTCCTGCATAGAGTATGGTGACTCCGTTGTTGAGCAGGTATTGTATTAGCGTCGTGCTTGTGCCGCCGTAGTCGTTGAGCATGTAGTCAGGAAGCAGTCCGTTTAGAATTACAAGTACAGATCCCCTGCCCAAGAACGGAAGCGCGTTCTTCGACACCTCTTGAACCGTTTGGCTCGAATTCTGGATTCCGTATTTTGAAAGGTTCTTGTTGAGCGAAGAGAGAACAGCATTTACATTGCCGCACCTGTAACACTGATCTGACCAGTTGAGAACGTAGATGTGCCCTATCTGCGGGTTCGATTGATACAACGAAACTACCATGCTTACCTGCGATACATTCTTCTCGTTGTATCCTATGTATTCGAACGGAACAATCTGGGTGCCGTTGTTGTAAGAAAGAAGGTTCTGCGATATGAGCGTTATGCTTGCGGTCGGCTTTACCGCCAACAGCTGCGCTTGCTGGGTGTTGAGCCGTGAAAGCGTCGACGTGACATATATCGACGTCACTGCTATGCCTGCAACTATTATGATTGCAAAAAGCAGCAGAAGCTTTATGGCCTTGCTTTGCAGCAGACCCTTTTTCGGAGCTGGTGCGGCCTGTCGTTGTTCATCTACCATTGACCATCACTCCTCTTTCTTCTTTCCTGCGAAAATCTTTATGAAGAACTTTGTCAGCAGGTTGACGTTTCCAGAGGTCTTCTTGACTACTCTGAAGACCTTTACGTTCTTCACCTTCTTGTTTATCCTTATCGAGTATCGCACAGCGCTCAGCCCTTTAGCTCTATATAGCCGAGGGAGACCATCTTGTTAAGCATCTGCTCGACCCTTGGCGGCGTTATCTTGTAGGTGTTGGAAAATTCGTTTATGTCTATTGTGCCGTCGTGCGTCTCTATCCATTCCTCTATCATCGACATCATCGAATCATCGGAATAAGTTTCAAGCTTCTTCAATTGTTCCTTTATGTCGTTGTTCTCGTTGGCTAGCATGCTTGCCTGAACCGAAAGGTTCTTGTTCGACCTTGTGAGCTCTATGTTGAGCCTCTTTAGCTCGCGGTATTTGTTGAAAAGAGAATCGTAGTTGTTGAAAAGGGTGCTGTAGTTCTGCGACAGCGATCCCAACACGTCATCGATAGCTGAATCCAGGCTTTGAAGAAGGTCTGTACTGTCTGCTTCGTACACATCAGTAATTAGGGAAAGCATTGCGACCAGGTTCTTTAGGACGTAGAGCCTCCTTATCTTTGGGCTAGAGTCTGGTCCGATTGAGTAGTTTACGTCTATTCCGTCGCGGGCGAACGAGAATACCATGAAAAGGAACGGCTTCTTCTGTATGTTTCTGCTTTCTACACGCACAACTGTAAGGCTGTTCGTAGCGGCTTTTATTGTGAACATCTGCAGTGCTGAGAGCCTTGTTGCCATGACGTCAAAAGAGCCCAAAAGGCTGCCCTTTACCCTTATGCTCTCGACATTCGGCTCTATCTCTACAATCGCCTCCGCCAACCTCACACCTTTTAAGAATCAGTAGAGTTGACGTGCCATTCTATAAATACCTTTCGAGGAGACAAAATCAGCGCTTTTTGCTGGCAGGAATAAGCACTTTTGGCATGTATGTGAGAAGGGAAAGCACGTACATGAAGACAACTATTACAGCCCCGTAGAGTATTGCTATAAAGCTCTGCCCGGCAGCGACAAGAAGTATTGCCATGATGAGGCCAAGGCCGACATAAAGCAGCTGGCGCCGCTCGTATGAACGACGGTTTTTCGAATATCTGGGATAGCATTCCTTGCACACAATCAGGCGGGCGCCCTTTTCGTTGTGTGTGACGTTCTTCTTGAACCATCTTATCGTCTTTATCACATGGTCTTCTTCTACTTCAAGACCGTTCTTCTTTGAGCCGCAGATTATGCATCTTGTTTCCTTCATTCAACCACTGATTCAATTGAAGTCTATGTTGACTTCGTATATCCTTCCTGATTCGGCGAGAATCTTCTGCTCGTCTGCCGTGTCAAGTATGTCCTGTATCGAAATGTCGTCGATTCCCACCCTTCGAAGCACGTTGACTATCTTCTCGCGCTGCAGCCCTGTCTTCTCGAGCATTGCGGAAAACGCCACGACGTTGACGTGCCTGTGCGCCTTTTCTAGCGACGAGAGAAGGCCTTCTATGTTTTTCTCTCCTAGGCCGAATGCGATCAGCACTCTTCGAAGTTCCTGTCTGCTAATTGTGAATGTTTCTAATTTTGCCGGTGTCTGTGCCATTTTATGCGCCTGCTCGCTGCACTATTCTTGTTATTATTGTATCGTCAAGGCTTAAACTCTTGAGGAATGCGATTATGATCGATGATTGGACGTCTTTCTCCCTGAGAGACTGTATGAAGTCGATGACCTTGATCGTTCGCGCCTGCGCATCCATCCTCTGGAACAGCTCGTCAACCCCTTCACTGCTTATGTTGAAGTCTATGAATTTGTTTCGCAGCTCTTCTTTCTCGAACTGATAGTCGCGTACCATAAGCCCGGCTGAAAGTTCGCTCTGGGTAAGAACGTCTGTAAGGTCGATTGTGTAGACGTAGAGCGGCTCTTCTCCCTGTATTCTTTCGAGTATGAACGTTTCTGGGAATCGTATCGCTGTCTGGAATGCCATTTCCACTGCTGCCTGTCCTACTCCGAACTTGCTTATCTCGCTCCTTATGAAGTCAGAGAAGTTGAGAGAACCCTGCAAATAGTTAAGGAATTTCTCGAACTTGATTCTAAGTATGAAAGATGTTCCTACGTTTGAGAATATCGCCTCGTTTATGTCTGTCGGGTTCTGCGAAGCGACGATTAGCCCGAACTGATACTTTCTTCCCTCTCTGACTATTGTGATCGCATCGCTTTTGTCGTCGCTCGCCACTTTCCAAGCTTCGTCTAGAACGATGATCGCTTTGAGCCCCTTCGTTTCGCTGAATCCTTCTGCACGCATTTTTTCCTTCAGCGTCTGGAGTATGAACAGTGCGCCGAGCGCCCTGAACCTTTCGTCAGGAAGCCCTGACAGGTCTATGTCGACCAATCCGGATTCTGCGAGCTTGCCGAGGTCGATTGTGCTGCGCCTTGCAAAGTAGTCTTCGCCTTCCCTTGCGAACTGCCTCAATCTGTATATTGCATTCTCGAGTTCTGCAGGGTATTCGTACGTTCCTTCCTGCAGCTTTTCCTCCAAAAGCGAAATTACCATCTTCAATGTCGGTGATTCTACGCTCTTCTTTGTCGGCTTTTCCGAAAGAATGAGACCGGAGTTCACATAAGCCTGCTCTATAGCCTCTTCTGTCAGGCGTCTCTGCTCAGGGTAGCTTCCTATGTCGGTGAGAATCGCGAACGAGTTCATGATCTGCTTTACCCTGTCTAGCGGCTTCATTCCAGACAGATCCATAATGTTCAGGTAGTCTCCCTTTGCGAACGAGATCACCACTCCGCCCGTCTGCTTCACCCATGCCTTGTATTCTCCTGCCCAGTCGATGATGACTGCGTTAGTGTTCCAGATGTAGCTTGCTCTCAGCAGAAGGGTTTTAACGAAGTATGATTTTCCTGCTCCTGTTATTCCGACTACAGATATGTGCGGGTTTGTAAGGTTGGCGAAAGTCCACGAGAAAGGAACTCTGAATATTTTTGTTGTTCCTATGTACAGCGACTGGAGCGGGTCGTTTATAAGAACTTCTGCCGGAGGCTCCGGAGGCCTTGAGAAGAACGCCCTCTTTGATATTTCGTTGCTCATTATATGCTGGAATCGCAGTAGCGTCATATGATCACTTTTGGCTGTCGAAGAATGTAGCTATGTCTTGATAGCTTGTCGGAAGCGAATATCCGAACTTGAATATCGTATATAGCTCACGCCCGACTATCCTTGTTATCTGGACGTCAAGCACTCCTAGCGCGATCTGCAGCTGCTTTATCTGGGCAGCGAGTGCATCCATCGCAGCTTTTTCTGAAACCCCTACTGCTGTCGTCTCCGCATACATCAAAGTCGCGATCGGCTTTTCTTCCTGTGAAATCCTGTCTATCTTCGCCTGTATGACGTTGATCTTTCTCTGTATGTCTGCGATTATTGATTCGTTGGGGTTGCCGCTCTGCATCACTCTCGATAACTGGAACTCCTGGAACGATCGCTTGCCTTCTAGTTCGTCTCGAACTGTTTGTATGTCAAGCCCTGCAGATATCACGTTGAACTTGAACGGGAAGTTTATGCTCATGACCGATTTCTCCCAAGCCTCTGGCGCTTGTATCTGGCGGAGCTCTTCTCCTTCGCCGATCCTCTCTGCCTTGAATACGTATGCGAAAAGGTTTGCAGTGACGTAGCCGGTTGCATAGTAAAGCCCGCTTACATTCTTTATCACTGCGTCTTGGCCCTTTGTTATCTTGTAGTTGCGCGCAGGCTGGAATGTTATTCCAAGCATTCCCATGATGAGCGGGAACAGCACGAAGTCAGCGAACACCATGATAAGAAGGAATGCGAATTCGAGGGCTATGAGCAGCATTGCGAAGTAGCTTGTCAGCCCGCTGCCGATGTTGCTAAGATTGACAAATATCAGAATCGGCACGATGAGCGTGAAAACCAAATACACTATGCTCTCTTCATCAAGCATCAAGTCACCTGTTCCTGCAGCGTCTTCGACAGCTGCTCGCTTACTGTTGAATATGGTATCAAGAACTCAGGTTCCACTGCACGCTGGACTGCGTCGCCTGTCAAAATGCTAGGCGTTACTCCGAACACGGCTGCGATTCCTGATATTAGCTCTCGCGCCCTCTGCTGAGCGCCGCTTATCGCCTCGAACTCCTGTCCCCCCAGTGCAGACACAGAAGCATAGAGAACCATTTCAAGAGATATTCCTTTGCTGACGCTGTCTAGCATGTGCCTCCACATGCTCGCTTTTCCTCGAACTCTGTCTATCTCGTTCTGCTTTGCATTCCTTGCAAGAAGAGAAGCCTCTTCGTTTTCCACTTCGGAGAGAGTGTCGCGTAGCTTTCTTATGTAATCGTCTTTGTTCATCATGTGGACCTGTGTAGTGAATCGGATTGGGTCCCTGCTTAGGCTGACAAGCCTGCTGATCTGTTTTGTGAATTCGAGTTTCTCGTCATTGCTCATCTCTGTGGCTGATCTGTAGAGAGGAATCTTGACATAAACCGTAGATATAAAGGTTTCGCCCTCTTTGTGGACGATCGCGTCGCCAGTTGGAGAGAGCCAGTACGGATCCTCGCTGCTCAGAACTATGCTGCGCTTCCTCTGCTTGAAAATCGGCACAAGGAGATATGAATAGTATCGCGATGAATATGCAAGCCCGTCGAATACAAGCGCGAGTATGAGCAGAATTATCTTTATTGTAGGGCCGATTATGACTCCTGGAACAGATATGTCGATTAGCACTATGCCTATCGAAGTTCCGAGGAATCCCAGAAATACGAAGAGCTTCTTGTCCATCCACGCACCGCTACTAATCGCCTAATAGTTATGGCAGTTGCCTTTTAAGTGTTTTGCTTGAAGACAATCAGATGAATCCTGTCCTTATTCTTCCGCCCATCTGCGAAGATGCGCCTATGAAGTTGCCAAGCTGCGTTACGAATGCGTACGTAAGCGCTATCGCCATCAGCGGATAGAATAATATTATGAGCCAGAGCCTGTTGAGGAATCCCTGCACTATGTTGTTGAAAGGTATTCCGGAGTACCATTGTGTCTGATACGGGCACAGTCCAACCGCGCAAGGCGACGGGTTGAGAGTGTACATGAATGCGAGTATAGAAGGCAGGACTATGAACAGGCCTATGCCCAAGGCTATCAGCATTCCTCCGAATGCTCTTGTCGGGAGTATCGCCCTGAAGATTGCACCGACTGCGACGAATATCGGGCCGACTATCGAGAAGAAGAAAATCAGGTAGTATTCGCTCCACAAAAGATATAGCGCGTCTATCAGGAAGCTCGCCACTGCGATGGACGGAACGATAACCTGCGAGTTGAGCGATATGCTTCTTGTGTCAGAGACAACTGCCACAATCTGGTTGAGAAGCGGAAGGTCCATGTATGTTACCGATAGCGATATGCTGAGAAGCTCCATGACTCCTTTGTATCCAGTCGCCTGCGTAGGCGCACTGCCTCCTGCTGTGAAGTATTGCCCTTGATAATCGACTTGGTAGGTTCCTCCGTTGAGTAGCGAGTCGTAGACTCCCTGCACGTCGGTTATTGTCGTGCAGATTCCATTGAATGCGTAGTAGTATGGATCAGTAGCTGCGTTAGCTACAAGAGCAGGATTGGATTGCGGCGCTGTTGAAGAAGCGCCCAAGAAGCTTATGTTTAGATTGAGGGCGATAGTTGCAATTATAATGAACATGCCGACGATGATCGCTGTCGATACCGCTTCGTATATTTCCCCTATTCCGAAGTTTCGCAGGGTGTCGTTCTTCGATGCTGCGCCTATCATGAAAATTATTGTTGCGATGGCGAATGCTACAAGCACTGCGACAAGCGCGATCGGGAAGTTGTTGGTCCACGAATTCTGCAGCTGCTGCTGATAATATGCCTGAGTTGGCTGGCCGTTGGCGAATCCTGCCCCGCTGAAAGGAGTCTGCCCTGTTGCGCAGAGCTGCGCCCCTGAGATGTTGATGAGCGCGGCTAACATGAACGCCGAAAGGGCAAGAAGCTTTGCAGTTTTGTTCGCGCGCATATTTTTCACATTATTACACAAGTCCGGTCAGCAGTGACATGAAGTCGAGCCTTTCTCCAATCGCTTTGGAGAAGTCGACTATAAACGCATCTACGATTGTGAAGTTGAGGAATGGAATGAATGTCATGCCTGCTATCGCTACTCCTACTTGGTAGACCCAGCCGCCGATCGGCAGGGCGATTCCTGTGACAGCACCTATTCCGGTGACCATAGACCCGACAAGCTCGAATAAGTATACAAGCAGGTTTGCAGCGACTCCTGATCCTGTTATCGGAGTAGGGGTGCTGAGTATGTAGTCGATGTAGCCATAGCTTATGCTCGTCATCAGCGGATACACGAAGCCCAATCCGAGGCCGAGCGCGATGAGCGCTCCTCCGAAAGATCTTGTGAAACCTAAAACCCTTGCGATTACCCCAATTGAAACGAAGAACGCAAGGAATATTTCTGAACCTGAGAGCAGCATAAGCTGAACTTGGTTGAGCAGGAACAGGAACAACAGCACGTTGTAAAGGACTGCGAAAGATTCTTCTGCTGTCTGCGGGAAGAAGCTAGTGAGCCCAGCGCTTACTGTGGCCATTGTGTTTGTAAAGTCTCCTGTCGGGTTGAGAGTGAATGAAATTCCTGGCGTGTAGCCTGCATATACTGTTGAATAGAATATCGCATTGAACATTCCAAATGCGAAGTAGTTGAACTTTGACATGTCGCAGCTAGCCAGTTGGAATAGGTCTGTTGCAGTAGAGCATCCGTATATCCCATTGCCGACAAGGTTAGCCGCTGCGAACGTTCCGTTAGGATTTATCAAGAACAGGTATGCAAGCGCAAGGAACACTAGTATTATTATGATGCCCAAAAGCGATTCGTAAAGCTGGAGTCTGGACCACGCCCTTGCTGTCGGGCTGTCGACGATTCCTGCGATAAGATAGACTAGCGCTGCAGCCGCTATTATCACAAGTATTGCGACGATGGCGAATCCAAGCCACGTGAGCGGCGAAGCAGGAAGCTGGTACGTGCCGTAGTTCGGAGGAGTTGCTCCGTACGCAGTGGCAAAAATCGCAGTAGTTGAAAGCAGCATAGCAATGGCTAATGGCGCAAGCCACTTTGTTTTCGATTTAGTCTGTGTTGTCTTTGCCTTTTTTGCCATCATATCACATTTCTGAGCGTCTGCGATGAGCTGAGCGCAGGTGCGCCGAGCAAGTCTCCTGCCGCTTCCATGAAGTCATAGGATATTATGAACGATATAATTATTCCCAATAGTATATAGCTAAGGCTGCCGATTACTCCGAAGACAAATGCCGCAGCGAGCCCGAAGCCGAGGTTCTGCGCGCTTGGGAAGAATGCAGAGAATGAATTGAGCCCTCCTTGGCAAAGCCCTGTTTGCTGGCACAGGTCTTGTGGCGTGTAAGCCGCTCCTGCAACTGTAGTTATCTGCACGCTTGAGATCAGCAGATACAGCAATAGAGGGAACACGATGTAGAATCCTACGAAAAGGCCAAGGAACGCGCCTCCGGCTGCCCTGGTCCACGGGAATGATCTAAGAACTATTCCGAGATAGAAGAACAGCGGCAAAATGGCGAAGAAGAATCCAAGTATTACAGATATTCCCAGATCTACGCCGACAAGAAGGAATGCGACGTTTGCTATGCTGTTGAGCACTGCTGTGCTTTGCGAGAGCCCGCCAAGGGGTGCTATGCCAGTGAAGCCGAAGTTGGCCCACACAAGCCCGTAGCTGAAGCTTCCGAAGAATGTGTTGCTCTGCTGCACTTCCATCAAATCGACTATGTCGCTGATTGCCCCGTTGGTTGCGTTTGCCAACGACAAACAGTCGCTGTAGAACACATCTGGACTTGTTGTTCCAGGAGCGAGGTTAAGGAAGTTGTTTTGGGGAACTTGGACATTTGGCCCAAGACCCCCTGCCACGCTGTAAGTGGAGAAGTTGATCAGCTGGAAAGATCCGAGGAATATGAAGACGACTATTGCAGTTACCACTATCTCCCCGATTTCTGTCTTTCCGAACCTGACAAGCCTGTCGATCCTTAGCGCAGATCCAATAAGATAAAGGAATGCGCCGATGTTGAACATAAGAAGAAGCAGTAGCATCGCAGAAAGCATAAGGCTGTAGAATGGATTTGGCCCTATTTGGAGTACGCCGTAGCCACTTCCTCCTCCGCCTATGCTGCTGCTGAATACGCTGTTGCAGAATCCGTAGTCGAATGCCCTTATCGCTGCGTGCGCGTTTGAGATCATTGGAAGGGCTGCAAGCACAGCTACCAGCATCATGACGCGGAACTGCCTTGACTTCGAATCCAAATTCATAGTTTCACTTCACACAAATCTTGATATGCCTGCGAACTCTGTGTCTCCCCCCAATATCCTCGACAAACCTATCACTGCAGACAAAGTTATCAATACATTCAGGATCGGCAGGAAGTAAGCTGTCACTCCAGTTAGGCCGTAAGCTTCCATAAGGCTGAATACAAAGCCTTCTCCACCGCTTGTTGGCGAGCCGATCGGGCAGACGGGGGCTACAGTGCTAAGAGCGCCGGCGAATTGGTCGGGAGTCTGGCTAAGCGTGGCTATATTGAAGAATGCATTTATGAGCTGATTGCCGACATCACTATAGTTGTTGTTCCAGATGTCTTGCAGAAGGTTGAGGAAGAAGTTGCCCACTCCTTCGGTCATGCTCACTCCGAGCGAACTCCACCATATCGGATTGTTGATCGCGACTACGTCCATGGTTTCGCTGTTGAGCAGTCCGAGATATGGCCAGCAGCCGCATTGCTGCGCAATCCTCGACACATCAGGAAGCACAAAGAAGTTCAGTTTGTATTGGTATGGAAAAGTCGGGAATACGAAGCCTCCGAGCGAGAGGGTCCCTCCTCCGTTGTCGCAGAAGTTAAGCGTAGGCTGCGGTGCTATGCTGTTGTTGTTCGCCGCAAGGTATTCGAGTCCGAATACCGACGGATAGAATAGCGTTGCGCCGAGCGCGATGGCTATCAGAGCTCCGCCGATCTTTCTTGTGAATGGAGTCGCCCTTAGGACGAGTCCGAAGAATATCAGGAAAGGCCATACGTAGATGAATATGTTTGTGAACTCAAGCTGCACCACGAACGCCATGAGCGTAAGGTAGAGCAGGTTAGAGAAAGACGCGAGCGATTTCGTTATCATGTCCAGCCCGGCAAGCGGGGTATTGGAGAACTTGACATACAGTATCGGAGGCTCAGGGTAGAATGGAACCGGAGGAATGCCGATTACTCCGCTTGTGCAAGGGCCCAATCCAATGTCAGATGGAGGCTGCACGCACACGCCGAGCGTCGGCGAAAGCTTCTGCAGGAACGATGCAAATGCGTCGACAATGAATGTGCTGTTCATCTGGATTGCGACCTGGTTTGTCATGTTGGCGAGAATTACTCCAGATGCTGCAAGCGGATAATTCATCTGCTGGTCTGCGCTTCCAGAAGGACCGGCAAGCACTATGCCGCAGATATTTGTAGCCGGGTTGTAGAGCTGGTCTTTCATGTATGTGAGTGGCTGTGCTGCTGCGTTGAAGCATATTTGCGAGAGCTGCTGACTTGACAGGACAGATGGCGTCTGCGTGCCAGTCGGGTTAACCGAATTTACGTATATGCTGCCGAAGAACAGAAGCGATGCAAGAATTATTGCTGCGATTATCGCAGTTGTTACGAACTGCAGGAATTCCCCTCGCGCAGAGCTTTTCATCCCGGAGTTGTTGAGAATCGCTCCTATCATGTACCATATCGCCACTATTGTGGCGTCGATGAGCAGAGCTATTATCATGAACGGAAGGAGCTGCGAAGATGCAGAGCCTAGCGTCGGCTGCATCAGAAGCGAGCTGGCCCCGAACATTGTTGTTGTTATCATCTGTTTTCACTCATTAATCTCAATCATATTGCCCCCCAGAACGATGATGCGCCTTCTATGCCGTTGTTGAGCGCCTTCGCTAGTCCCATTGCGAAGCCTATTGTTATCGATATGTTGATTGCGAACATGACAAGCGAAGTGAACAGAAACTCGGCTATGCTATTGACGACAAGTTGTATCTGAGTTATCATGCCGTTTCCGCTAAGCCCGACTATGCTTGAGAAGAACGATGAGACTCCGACAGGAATTGCCGCCACGCCGAAAAGTATATTGCCGATCGGGCCGTAGCCTCCTGCGCTGGCTTGTGTCTGCGCGTTTATGTTTTCGTGTCCGTATGTGCTGCACAGATAAACCGCAGATGGATTGCAGTTGCTTGTCACGCCGTTGCACTCTGTGAATATCCATGATATCGCGTAGTTGTCGAATGCGACAGTTAGCGGGTATATCAGATACCCTGCTATCGCTATGGCTAGCAAACTGTTCCCTGCTATCCTTAAGCCTGATCCTGTAAAAGCGAACGATCTCATCACAAGCGCGATCGGAAGAAGTATTGAGAAGGCGAGAGCATTCATCGCTATCAGTCCTATGTATTGGACGAACTGGGACACTACTCCCACCATAATCAATGGAATGAAAAGGTCGACGTATAAATCAGAGAGAAGCCCATATGCAATTCCGAGGTCTAGACCTACAGGTATGGTCACACTTATGAATCCGCTCTCTGACGCTGCCTGTGCTTCCGGTATGAAATCGGAAAGTATCTGCCCGATCGCAGTCCAGATTCCGGAGATTACCGAGAATGTTATCTGGTCTGCGTAGACCTGTATTGCAAGGTCAGGGCCTCTTGTGAAAGCCAGCGTTCCTGTGTATTGCTCAGCATACTGGAACGGATCAGACGTCGGCGCTATCTGTATAGTGTTTGTCGGGCACGGTATTGGTCCAGGGTTCGTGGGTATCACTGCCGCTTGCGGATTGCTTGAGCCTGCTCCAGTAGTCAGCGACTGCACAAGCGAGCATCCGAGATTCGAGAACGCCAGCAGTATCAGTATGACAATGACGCTGATGAAAACCTGCGTGATCTCTATCTTCATTATTCCGGTGAGCTTTGCCTTTGTGCTGTCAGGAAGCACTCTGCTTATCATGTAGATTGCGCCGATGACAAGGAACGACGCGAGTATGACGATAAGGTTTATGTCAAGCCACGTCAACGTACCGTTGTTGATTGTTCCGTTGTACACAGCACATGAAAATACCATTGTTGCACCTATGCGAGTTTCATCTTAGAACCTATACGCAGACGCAGGCTTCCGCCAAGCATCCTTGCGATGTTGCCAGTTATAATTATTCCTATTATCAGATCGATGACCAGAAGTATGAACTGCAGCACGACCGGCGCTGCATAGTAAAGAAGCGGATTCAGTATGTAGAAAAGATCCGCTTGAGTGAACGCATTGGTCCCGCCATAGAATCCGTTCATGAGCGCAGTGCCGGCAGGTTGGGAAATGCCTGTAAACACTATTTGATATGGATCAAGAAGGTTGAGCACTGTTGCGCACATGCCGGAGAATACTCCTCCTATGATTGGAATGCCGTTGCCCAAACTGCATGTGATTATTCCAGGAGAGCCAGGGTTTGTTCCATACACGCCCACGTTCTGTATGATTGAAGCATTGACCACTGCGAACAACGACGGAAACACCAAGGCCAAGCCTATGCCTATTGCCAATATTGTACCGCCTATGCTGCGAAGGAATGGTATAGCTCTGAATATCAGGCCCAACGGTATGAATATGCCCAACCCTACGCTGAACAGGAGGGGCATGATGAAGTATATAGCCAGCTGCGCGAAAAGAACCGGGAATATGAACGTCTGTGTTATGTCTTTGAGGAATGATTGCGGACGCGCTGGATCGACGTCAATCACAGAGCTTGCATACGGGCTCCAGTCAGTGCCCATGTTTATTGCGAACGCTGTAGGAAAAATGTCAGGAAGCGGGATTGGAGGGATCGGAAGCGCGAAGAAGGTCTGGAACTTTATGCTCTTGATGTACGATACCCCCAGTGCTGTGCCTATCAGATTGTTGAAAGATTCGTTTGCTATCTGCACCTGCCCACACAGGAAGTTGTCGACCACGTCGTAGAGCTGCGACAACGACGTTCCAGGATTTACGCCGGGGCAGCCGTATGAACCGCTGACGCTCGGTATCCCTTGTATCTGGCTTGCGATCGCGCCCATGACTACAAGCGCAGCGAATATTATGACGACGAGAGCAAGGCTCTTCGCCGATTCCCAAAGCTCTCCTTTGTACCAGTTCTTCAGAGCTGCTATGTTGAGCACTTCCCCTGCAAGGAAAGCGAGCGCAACTATGTAAAATGAGATAAGAAGCCCTATGAAGACATAAGGAAGAGCTCCGTAAATGCAGCTGGCTATCGGGTCGCTGGTGTCGTAGTTGCTAGGAGTCATGCACGATGCTGAGCTGAATCCTGCAGAGGCTACATTGGCTACGCCTGACAAAGCGAAAAGCGCCATGACTAGAGCCGCAACCATCCTCGCCCTCGAGCTCATGCTATCCCTTTCAGACTTTTACATCTAGATATTTAAAGGTGATTATGTCCTTCGAAAAAGGATTTTTCAGCCCTTTAGAAGAGAGAATCTGCCCATATAGGCCTGGCTCTGCAGAACGACAAGGAATGGCATTATGAAGAGGGCGTTGAAGACAAGAAGAATGTATCCTGAAAGTGCTGTTCCTCCCACTGCTATGAACAGTACGTCGAAGATTGTCATGAGCGCTATTGCGATGACGAACCAGATGGCTGCATAGTCGAGCCTCTTGAAGAAATACTGCGCGCTCTGCTTCATCGATCGAAATACGCCCTTCTCGTCGACGACAATCGATGCCGGTGCGTAGAAGAAAAGCGGCGAGATTAAAAAGCCGATGAGCGAGCTAAGCGTCGAGGTTATTCCGTAGTTGTAGCATAGGAAAGACACAGCTATTACTATAATGGTGAATAGCAGAAGAACAGTGAACACGCTTCCTGTGTAGTTTTCCAGCCCGCGGAGCACCTCTTTTGTTATTTTTGTGTGCGTCCTGCTGTGCTTGACTATCACGTTGATCGCCACTATGGCGAAGCTGAGGAACAAGAGCGAGAACAGAACGGAGAATGCGATCACTGCAGTTGACAATATGTCGAGGTTCTGCAATATCGACGCTGATCTCAGGAATATGCCCCCGAGGTCGCTGTAAGTCGGAAACGCTGCGAAAATAGGGATCAGTATTGCGATTACGAATGATATCGAGAACAGCAAAATCAAAGGTATGTGCTTTGCGTATGTCTCAATGGAGTAATTCAGAAGCCCTGCCATGTTCGCACCGATGAAGTATGATTGATTGCTCCTTTTTATATTCCTTTCTGTGGCGAAGCACGGCTAACTAAACATTAAAAACAAAAAGAAAGAGGTGCGCAGCACCAGGCTGCGCGAAATTAATCAAATAGCTTTATGGGCAGGTTGTCGACGCTGCGTTCGAGAGCGCGTTCTGCGCAGTCTGTCCGCCGATGAGGCCGAATATGTAAGGCGACAGAATCGCTATTATGACTCCGATTATGCCTCCCATTATCATTCCCATTGCGTATCCCTGCATAGTACCCTTGCTCTGACCTGGCATTACGTGCGAAGCCGCGTATAGCGCGCCTCCCAGAATCATCAGAAGGATTCCGATTACGAATATCGCCGTTTGCACCGTCGTATATACGCTGAACAATTGGCAGGTTACTGAGTTGCCAACGTTTGACGCAGACTGTGCGGCTGGGGCCATGCCTAGCATTCCTGACAGCATTATCACCGACAGAATCAATCTGTAGATGTTCTGCATGCCTACTAGACCATTAAGCCTGGACTTTAGGTTATTCATTTTATCACTTATTCTTTCGCCTGAATTGCTTCGATTGTTTATATTTATATACCTTTCCATGCTACATCTTCGCACTGTATTTACGTCATGGGCATACCATGTTGACGTTCGCGACTATTGCTGCAATTGTGTTGCCAGTAGTGACAGAAAGTACGTAGAACATTATAGCAGTTACAATCAGACCTACCGCGCCCCCCAGTATCATTCCGACGGCGTAGCCACGGAGCGTGCCTCTGATCTGGCTTGTGAATATGCTTGATGCAGAGTATATCGCTCCTCCCATGACAAGCAGTGCGATCGCAAGTATGATTAGAACAGGTATGACTGTCTGGTAAACTGTGCACAGTTCTCCCTGCAATGGAAGCGTGTTCGCAACCCCTACATTAGGGCTTTGTCCGCCGTTTGCCACCGGATTCGGGATAACGGTTAGAAGCTGGAGCGCTGCGATCTGCGGAACCTGGAACGGTTGTGTGTAAACTCCGCATTCCAGATAGTTGCCAGGTGTAGTCGATATTGTCTGTGTTGTTTCTGCGTTCGCGCTGTTGATGTCGCAAAGTGCCCCTGCGGTGAACTGCGTGCTTCCGATAGGAATGTTTTGGCATGTGCAGCTGTCACCTGCCGGCGGGTTTGGCTGCGATGCGTCGTTAGCGCAGTTTATGTTGCCAGAGCCGCCTGGCTGCACGTCGAAGACATCATAGCAGCCGTTTCCGTTGGAGTTTTTGCCGTTGCAAACCGGCATTGATGTGCTGAGTGATGCCGCTGTGCACTGCGATATGTATGCGGGGTATCCTTTCGCAGTCGGCGGCAATGGAATAGTGTAAAGCGAGATCGTTGTGCCTGGGCTTATGAACTCTGACTTGAAGTCGACTATCGAATTCTGCCCTGGGCCTATTTCGGGCGGATTCAGAGACACAAGACCTACTCCGTTGAGGTTGCCTCCTGCTCCGCGTGATTGAGGAGCTTGGAAGCTTGGGCCAGATGTGCATGAGCCGCTTGTGCACTGCATAGTTACAGCAGCATAGAAAGGTGCAGCCACCCCCGGGAGCGTTGGCGCAGTAGGTGGATAAGTCGACAGCTCTGTCGGGCTTGACTCTTGGTTGTAAGAGTTAGGATAGACTATTGGGCTATTGTAGTCGTAGGCGCACATGAAGTAAGATCCAGTTAATCCTGATGGAAGCGGAGCGCTATACTGATAGATGCTTGTAGATCCCGGTAACAGGCATGGCGTTGTCACAGGGCCGGAGCTGGCGCAGTTGGGGAGCTGCACTGCGCCGATGCTGTTTATCGGCGACACGCATCCCTGTTGAGAAGATCCACCGCCAATTTCTATGAAGCATTGGCCTCCGTTGCTGCCGCAGTTTAGGTCTGGGGCTATCTGGGTTTTTGGATTGTAATCGCCCGTAGCGTTGTAGTAGTTGATGTACGGACTGTTTGTTATCAGGTTTGCAGCCATTATCGCTAACGTTGGGTTTGAGCCGAACGCTATAACGGATACTCCGTAGCTTGGCCCCTGCGGATCGTAGTTTGTCACCTGTATAGGCACATTGCCTATGCTGTATGTATAGTAAGAATAGTAGAAACCGCTGAAGCATCCTTCTGCAACAGAAGCGCATAGAGTGTATGTTCCTTGAAGAAGCGTGTGGTTTGTGTAGTACATGAATTGAGAGAAGCCCGATGTTGGCCCGCTGATCACCCATGTGCTGGCCACGCCGCCAGTTTTGGTGTTGATATTATTGTATACAAAAGTTGTCGGGAACGAACATGCGAATGGCGGAACAGTTCCTTGGTTGAGCCCGCCGGTTTGTTTCACGTCGCAGTAGTAAAGGTAGTTTGAAGTAGCTGGACATGCCTGCCCTGGCCCAGCCAGGTTGATCATGAAGTAATCATAGTTGCAACCGTAGTATGGCTGAAGGTTTGGGAACGACATGTTCACCTGCACAGAAGCACCAGGAAGTATCTCTGCTGGCGAAGCGGTTATCTCTCCGTATGGATATTGCGCGCCTGCGATGTTGACGCCGATACTAAGCACTGCGATTGCAACTAGGGCGAACATTGCTGCGGCTGCAAATATCGATGCCTTGTTTGTCTTCATCTCAATATCACAGTTTTGTTGCAACATATTAAATCATCAATCTTATGTGAACGTCGGTGTGCATTGCGTTCCTGTGAGTATGCTCCCTATCGACACTCCGCTGACTGCCGTGAACACCCATATTGCTATTACCGCTAGGGCGAACGACGCAACTCCTGCAATTATCAATCCGATTGCGTAGCCCTGTGCTACCCCTTTTGTCTGCCCGGGCAGAAGAGTTGAGCCTGCGAACAGCGCTCCGCCGAGGACAAAAACGACTAAGCCCAGTACAAGCATGAAAATGGTTGCATCTCCATAGCCGGCGCACGACCAGTAGTCGATTGCGTTTGTAGCGACAGGCGGGCTCTGCCCATTGTTGACGCACGGGTTCGTTAGGCACTTGACTGTGAATGCAGACGCTGTGGACAATGTCGGGTAAGGCCCTCCGTCTACAGGATTGGTGCCGAGCTCGTAGCCGCAGAGCATGTATGTTCCAGGGCCGAGATTTGTCGTCGATAATTGTATGTTCGGAGTCGCCTGGGTTCCGGATGTAGTCGGAGCGGTGAGCAAACACTGTGTAGTTGTTATCGAATTCGGCGAGTCGCAGGTGCTGTATCCGGACTGCGAAAGCGTCGTCGGGTCAACGCATGAATATCCATTGTCGTAGCCTCCGTTTGCAAATTCGAAGAACATTGTTGGGTAGTTGTCCTGCGAATCAGCGCTGATGAGATTGGTGGTGAAGCTCGCCCCTTTTGCTATGATCAGTCCGCTGTCAGAGTTTATCGAGAGCGGCGAACTTCCGATCGCTGTCGTCGAAACTGTGTAGGTGTTTGCTATGAATCCTGCTCCGCCGTCCATAGACATGCACAGTGCATATGTGTTGCCTGGAACTTCATTCTGCGGGTTTGTGACTCCGTTGAATGCGCATTGAGGGTTGATGCCAAAGATGCTGCACGAACCCTGGATCGGATACTGCGAATTGAAGAGCTCGCAGTTAGCTCCGTTCTGAGGGCATGGGCCTACGCTTGGAAGGCACGAGTTAGGGGTGTTGCTCCACCATACAGTGTAGCTTGTTGAAAAGCCCCAGAAAGGAGTGTTCTCGAAGTGGTCGTATGTGCCTGGAAGTATTACCGGGTTGTCGACGATTATAGTTGCACCTTGCTGGTTTACGTATAGCGTGATAGGTCCATTGCAAGTGCTTGATGTTGTGTCGCAGCCGGTGACAGAGTGCTGGCCTGGGCTCAGTTGATATGCGTCATAGAATGTGCTGCCAGACATTGCGCTGTTGTACGTGAATCCGTCGATGACCACATTGGAGCCGTCTGAAGACGGCGAAGGAACGACCCAGATCGCGTTAGTTGAACCGTATGGCATGACTGCATTGAATGTGACGATCGGCGCAGTTGACGATGCGCCTGCTGTGTGCAGAAGCATTGCTGCAAAAACGAATGCAAAAAATATTTTTGTAAATGTGTAATTCATGATATCACAAAGTTACTGCGCACGCAACAATGCTGCCTACAGGGCTCAGCTGCAGCGTCAGCGACATAAGGAATATCGCCATTCCTGTTATGGCTGCGACTATTCCGCCGACAAGAAGCAATCCAGTCGCGTATCCCTTGACCTGGCCTCCCTGGTGCGGGCCTAGCGTGTTTGCCCCCATGTAGAGTATTGCCCCGGTTAGAAGAAGCACGAGCGCAAGCCCTCCGAAAATGAGGATCACGAATCCGTAGATGTTGCATGCACTGCTCTGGAATGGGGTTATGCTGCCACCGGCTCCGAAGTTTCCTACCGAGATTGTGATTCCGCAGTAACTGCACGGAAGTATTTCTACTCCCCATAGCCCTTGGCCTGGCGGTGGAGGCGGATTCGCTCCGTTGGTTGTGCAGCCTCCGAGAGCGTTGCACGTTATGGCCATGGTGCCCGTGTCTACGGAAATGTACTGGTATGGATCAAACCTGTAGCTGTAGTCATACATACACATATCGTAGGTGTTGCTCGGAGTGAGGTATGCACTGTCCAATTGTTGCGTGTATGACGGCATGTAGTGGTAGAAGTTGGGATAATTAAAGCCCTGAGTGTAGAGATTTCCAGTATCGTTGACCCTGCAGGCTTGGCCGACTGTGCCGCTTGTGCAGGTAGGAAGTGGTGTGGTCGCAGGGTTCAGGCAACCGGTTATCGCGTTGGCGAACTCCAGTATGCAGGTTTCGGTTGGCTCGCACATGTACGAGTATACAGGATCTTTTATGCTTGCGAAGTAGGGCTCCACATAGCTTATTATCTGCGGGGCCGCACCTACTGAGAATTGGACAGGGTTTGTGTACATGTATAGAAGGTAGCTGCCTTGGTTGCTCTGGTAATTGGCCTCTGGCGCAGATATTCCATTGAGCGTGAATACCTGGTTGCCGATCGACGTCATAGATGCATAGCTGCCACCTGTGCCGTAGTAGCCGCATGCATTGTAATCATAGTTCTGTCCTGAAAGATAGTTGCCTGTGAAAAATTGGGCGGCGCAGTAGCCGTTAGGATATCCGGAAATTGCGGAGCTGCACTTAGGAACCGCCCACGAATTCGGAGCAATGCATGTCTGGCCTGCGTTCGAAGCGCTGCATGTCGGAAGCGTAGATAATATAGAGGCGCTCGGACACGACTGCGTTCCTGCCGACGACGGAGGAACTATGGCAAGGCAGAAGTTGCTGCCAGGGCATGCGCTTCCGGATGGATTGCCTTCGGGAACGCCAAAGACATTTATCGGCACCGATGCCCCGGGAGGAAGAAGGGTTGGCCCTGCTGCCGACGTGGTGCCCGAAGATGTTGAAGTTGCGCTAGCATAATAAGATGCGATGGGGAGCAGAGTGATTACAAGAACAAGGATCCGTATGAACATGCGATTAGACGACAAATGAACACCAACCATCTCCTCACTGCACGATTAGATTGCTATGTGCTATCGTGCTATAAATATATATCGCGTGCGCTGCGTGTGCCTGCTCAGTAGACGATTGCGCAGCTAGACAGCGCCGTCTGGAATGTGCTGCTGCCTATTATCGTCTGCAGTATCCACGGAGCTATCAGCACAATCAGCGCGCCGACAAGCCCTCCGAGCACAAGCCCCATTGCATAACCCTGGACCACTCCGCGGGTCTGTCCTGGGAGCACGTTTGCTCCGGCGTAGAGCGCGCCGCCTATTATCATTAGGGCGAGGGCAAGAACGAACACTACTGAGTTGAGTATTGAATACACTTGGCATATCGCCTGCAAAGCCGGCGATGTTGATCCCGATGTTGGGTTGTAGTTGGCAGAGCACACAGTGCTTATTGCTGGCGCTCCAGCAGGAGTGACAAGCGACAAGACGTAAGGCGCTATGCTTGCGATTATTATTCCGCCAAGTCCTCCGAGTATGAATCCGAATGCGTAGCCCTGAACGACTCCGCGGGTCTGGCTTGGAAGCACGTTTGCACCGGCGTAGAGGGTTCCTCCCAAAAGCAGCAGTGCGAGCGCAAGTATGTAGACGATGGTTGTTACTGCGGTGTAGATGTTGCATATCGCGGTGTATACGCTGCTAGATGATACTGTGACACCGTTGCTGCATGCTGCAGAAATTCCTCCTGCTGGAAGATTTGCCACAAGGCTTATTATGAATGGAGCGAGCTGCGAAATTATGAGCGCGATTATTCCTCCCAAGAACAGAGCGAATGCATAACCTTGCAGTTGGCCCTTTGTCTGTCCTGGAAGTATCTGCGACCCGGCGTAGACTGTACCTCCGAGAATCATGAGCGCGATTGCAAGTATGAATACGTCTATGCTGACTACAGAATAGATGTTGCAGATTGGAGCCAGCACTCCTCCACCAGTAGCGCCGTTGAATATGCCTCCGCTGTTGCATTGGCCGGTTATGCTGCTGGCTGTGTTGCCAGTTAATGTCTGGAATATGAATGGCGATACTCCTGCGAATATCAGGGCTATAACTCCTGCGAGGACAAATCCGAATGCGTAGCCCTGCATTTGGCCGCGTGTCTGCCCAGGAATTACCTGCGATCCTGCGTAGATTGTTCCTCCCAAAAGTAGCAGCATTATCGCGAGTATGTATATTACTGTAGTGACGGCGAAATAGAGCGAGCATATTCCTTGATAGGTGCTGCCTGCTCCGTTGACAGAAACGACTACAGGATTGCTGTAAAGCCCTGAAGAATCGTCGGCAGCAAGCGCATAGAATGTGCTTGGCAGTCCGGATGTGCTCCATTCGAAGCTTGTAGTGCATGCAAAGTTGCCTGTTGAGTCGGCATTTCCGTTGCAAACAGCGACCACCACGCGTGGAGATACAAATTGGTTTGGTGTAGAAGAGAATATTACTATTATTGGATCTGGCCCTGATGTAAAGACGTTGAACCCCATTACTGCATTGTTGTTTATTGTCATTAGAGTGGTAACGCCGTTGACCTCGAGAACTGGGTTTGTCGCTCCAGGGTTGATTGTGTATGGAAGCCAGCCACTAACCTGCTGCGAAGAGCCGCTGCCTTCAACCGCAGCATAATCAAAAGTGACTGGATATCCAAAACCCTCATTGCCAAGCGTGCAAGTTGCCTGCCCTGTCGACTGGCCGGAAGCTATTGTCGCAGTGCAGGGATATTGTGTATATGTTGGTGGCGGGCCATATGATGCATATGGAATTGCGCCGTTGATGGACGCCTGTCCCTGGAAGTTGACGTATACGTTGGCAGTGCCTGGTGATGCTCCAGAGATTGAAAAGGTTACAGCCGTGCCGTCAGCCACAGTGCCGGGTCCAGGCGATCCTGTCACCGCAAGCTGGGAATGCGTTATTCCAGTAAGAACTGCAAGAAGCATAGGCACTAGCAGTATCAGTAGCCTTCCATTTGCGTAGTCGCGCATGCTTTATACACCGAGTGTAGCTCACCCACGAGCAATAGTCGTTTCTTGAACCTAATATTTAAATCTTTGCGTACACTGCTGCTATGGCTTATCGGCGGTGCGAGAGGCATAAGAAAGCATTAAATAATTGGCTTGTCCTTTGCAATAAATAGCCGGCGGTCTGATGAATTATAGGATAGTTTACATTTTGCTCCTTCTTGTGCCTTTGATGCAGCTTACCAACATCGCAACAGCAAGCCCGTGTGAACCGAATCAAGGCGCATGCCCGTCAGGATGGCTTAGCGGAGTGCAGTGCATACTTACAAACGGCGCAGGCCAATGGCAAGACGACGGTGCAGCGACCGGCTCTTCAAGCTGCTGGAACTGTGCACCGGGAGACATAGGAGTGTGCACAACAGCAGCTCCGAGCAGTGGAGGCGGCGCATCTTCCAGCACAGGAAATGCAGTGATATGCAGTTTGTACACTACATACACTACAGTCACAACAGCCATATTTGTCATCGGAATCCTTCTTATGCTGCTAGGCGGCGCGATATACGCAGCTTCTCACATCATGCCTGGCCAGACAAAGGGAACGCTTCAAGGATATGCGATGGGAATGATAATGGGAGGAGTGATAGGAGTCATAATTGCACTGCTTGCTCCGTACATATTCAGTCTGATTGGAGGAGGCACTGCACAGGCTGCGCTAGCCAACGCAGCAGCGCTGGGCTGCTAAAGGAATAAAGGAAGCCTTTTTAAGATTGCAGATGCATCATTAGTCGAGGGTAGTCATTCTCTGGTTTTGTTTTATGTACACGCTAGGAATATGGGACGGGCACGACTCTGGTGCAGCTCTCATTAACGACGGAAAGGTCGTCTTCGCTGCAAACGAAGAACGATACACCAAGCGCAAGCTCGAGGTGAAGTTTCCTGTCAATTCCATCAACGAAGCGCTCAAGTATGCAAACCTAAAGCACAGCGATATAGAGAACATTGCTTTCACGACGACAGAGCTGACTAAGACATTAGAGCGCGCATTTCCTGCGATGAAAGAGAACTACTACAAGTTCAGAAGGAGGAAGGTGCCGATGCCGAGGTTCGAGCACGCTAGGCACAAGCTGAAATATAATATTACAAGGATAGGAAGGACTCCGCTCTCCACTGCGATTAGCAGAAGCATAGTAGCGAAGCAGCTCAGATCCATGGGATTCTCGAAGTTCAAGCTTGATGTCGTCGACCACCACGTCGCGCACGCTGCGACAGCGGCATTCACATCTGGATTCGACAAAAGCCTCGTAGTAACGCTTGACGGCTTGGGAGACGGGCTGTGCGGAAGCCTTAGCACCCTTGAAAACGGAAAGCTCGAAAGGAAGATTGCAATACCGGCAAGGCACTCGATCGGAATATTCTATGAGCAGGTTACAAACCTGATTGGAATGCGAGAGCTTGAAGACGAAGGAAAGGTCATGGCCATGGCCTGCTATTCTTTCCCATTCCCATTCGAGGAAAATAAATTCAGAGAAATGTTCAAGGTCGTCGGCACAGAGATAACAGCGAGGTACGGACCTTCGAAGCAGTATGATGTTCTAAGGAGCCTTTGCTGGCAGATGCCAAGAGAGCAGTTTGCGTACATGGCGCAGCAGCTCCTCGAAAACGTCGTGGCGAAATTCGTCAGCAATGCTATCGACAGATACAACATCAACAATGTAGTCTTCGCAGGAGGGCTTTTCGCAAACGTCAAGATGAACATGATGCTAAGGAGCCTCGACCACCTGAAGCATTGGTATGTATTTCCGCACATGGGCGACGGAGGAATCGCCCTCGGAAGCGCGCTGTACTCCGACCACGAAAAGACAGGAAACACAAAATACGAATTCGGAGCTTATCTAGGAAACGAATACACAGACGACTACACAGAAAAAATCACTAGGTCTGACAGAAGCCTAATCGCACAAAAGGAGACGCCGGCAGAGCACGCTTCACACGCCGCGGAACTGATTGCAAAGGGCAACTACGTATTCTGGTTCCAAGGAAGGATGGAATACGGGCCTAGGGCTCTCGGCGACAGAAGCATATTGACAAGGAGCGACGTCGAAGAATCGAAGGAAAAGCTGAACATCTACGTGAAGAAGAGGGAATGGTTCCAGCCGTTCTGCCCATCTATGCTCCAGGACGACGCCGGCGAGATTCTCGAATACGATGGAAAAGGCGACGACAGATACATGACAATGGCATATCCTGTCAAGAAAAAGATGCAGCACATAACAAAATCGGTTATGCACGTAGACGGAACAGCAAGGCCACAGCTTGTCGACGATTATAATGTTCCTTACAAAGATCTTCTCAAGAAGGTCAAGAAGCACATGGGCTATGGAATAGTCCTCAACACAAGCTTCAACATCCACGGCCAGCCGATAGTGCAGACGCCCGAGGACGCAATTGCGACGATGAAGGCTACGAAGACAAAGTACATGTTCATAAACAATGTCTTCATAACAAATAGGGCCGGTGTCTGACGATGGTGCTTGATCCGGGAATCGAAGAATACGCTTTCACGATCGGGATAGTGCTCTCGCTTCTTGGCCTGATAGTTTGCGCGTTTTTCTCGAAGGACGAAATATCCAGCGTTCTCAAGGAAATAAAGTTTACAAAGAAACATCTTGCCGTTGCGATAGTGATAATCGCACTTTTCGTCGCGCTAGAGCTCTATCTTGTAAAGCCGACGCAGCAGCTCTTTTTCGACGATGCGATATACCAGGCGATGGGCCAGCAGCTCCTGCACAGCGGACAGGCTTGGATGTGCGACTATGGGACTCCGACAATGTGCTACGCCGGGGAAATCTTCCACGAGCCGATCGGCACTTCGTTCAACCTTGCGATCGGCTATGCGATAGCTGGAGTATCAAGGAATGTTACATATGCCGTCGACCTTGTGGTTGCGTGCATTGCCCTGCTGTTCGTTTTTATTGCAACGTTCATGCTTCTTGAAGACGGAAGAGCTGCACTTTTCGCAGAGCTGCTCTTGGCACTGTCGCCGATAATGCTGGTGTTCGCGTGGCCTACAACTTCTGACATGCCGTACCTGGCGTATTCGCTTGTCGCGTTCGCATGCATGCTGCTCTATCTGAAAAGGAGGACAACCGCAACCATGGGCATGATGCTGTTCTCGCTTTCGCTCGCAGTGTATATGAAAGTGGACTCGCTCCTTCTGATTCTTGTTTTCTTCCTTATGTACATAATCCTCGACGAAAAAAGCATACATGGATCGATAAAGATGAATGCGAAGAGGCTTTGGAACAACATGCTCAACACTGAAGCGCTGATTGTGCTGCTCGTGTTCATTCTTGTTATCGCGCCGATGATAATATACTCGTATGGAGAGGGACTTGCTGGCGATTACGGCTACCAGGGAACTACGATACAGAATACATGCGCGCAGAGCGGCAGCACAACAGCAGCCGGCAACTTCAACCTTGTAAACTTCCAGTATAACGTCTGTGCAAACGTCCTGTTCTGGTTCAACGCATACAAAAGCCAGTATGTGATGCAACATGCGCTCTTTACCCTTATTGCTGTGCTCGGTATTGGCATGATGCTTTTCGACAAAAGAAGGATTCTTCTGGCGCTTGGCATCTGGTTTATCGCGTTCTTCCTTCTGTACACTGCGTTCTACGCAGGCAGCGTTGTATACGGCGTGGACTGGAGGTTCATGCTGAGCCTGATCGCACAGGTCTGCATATTCGGAGGCTATGCCCTCTCTACCATCGTCGCCATGTCTATAACATTTACAGAAAGCTTTGCTGCGAAACTGAGAATACGCCCCTATGAAACTTCCATGCGTATGAGATATGTTGCGATAGTAGCTCTGCTCATCCTTTTGTCTTATTCGGCATACGGAGCGTTTCCTGCTCTTGGAGTGAATCCTTCTTCGATACAGCAGGCTTCTGACGCACGCTTCTACGAAAACTTCGTATACAACGACAGCAATCTGATCTCGAACAACTGTGCGGTTTTCAGCTATGATCCGACTCTGTTCAACATAAACAACAAGACAGCGGCGCAGCTTTCAGACATATACGATACCAACTTCTACACAAACCTTAGGGCAAGCCATAGCTGCCTTGTCGTCGATTGGGGGTATTGGTGCTACACGCCGAACAACCTCTGCAGCAATCTCAACCAGACGTTCACTCTGACGCTGTTGGCGAACGAGACAATGCAGAACCCGTACAGAAATTTCGCGCTCTATTATGTAGAGAGAAAGGCCGTTTAGCCGTTGCCGATATTCCTTGCTATCGTCTTAAGTATTATGAAGCCGTCGTTGAAAGATCGGAGTTTTCCCTGGCCGAGTGCGCGTTTCTTCTCGAAGCTAGGGACCTCTAGGACTTTCAGGCCTGCCTTCTGGGCCTTTATGTTTATCTCCGTCTCAATGCCGAAGCCCTTTTCCGTCAGGCGCATCTTTTTCAGCGATTCTTTTGAAAAGCTCCTGTAGCCGTAGCACATGTCGGTGTAGCGCGATCCGTAGAGCACGTTGACAAGAGTAACGAAAACCTTGTTCCCGAAAATCCGGAACGGCGGCATGTCAGAGGATCCTCCTCCTGTCATGAAGCGCGAACCGACGCAGATGTCATAACCTGCCTCTATTCCGGATATCAGAAGCTTTAGCTCGGACGGTCTGTGTGACAGATCGGCATCCATCGATATTATTATTTTGCCGTGCGCTGCCTTGAATCCCCTTATCAGAGCAGAACCCTTTCCTTTGTCGTCGTAGATCGCTTTTGCGCCCATCGACTTTGCTATCTTGACAGTGTTGTCCTTTGACGGGCCGTTCGCCCCGCCGTCGACAACTATTATCTCATTGCTGTAGCCGTTGAGCTGCTGCTTTACCTGCTTCAGCAGCTTGCCTATGTTGCCCTCTTCGTTGAGGGTCGGTATTATAATAGAGAGATACGGCGCAGCCATTATTTCCTCCTGCTTTTTCTTTTCCTTAGAACAGATATCGCGATCAGCGCGACTATAACAGCAATTGCGACTACTATAAATGTTTCTGCAGGGTCGAACTGCGGCTGGGCCTGCTGCGCAGAGCCGGAGCCGCTAGTCACAGTAAAGTACTTCAGCGCAGAGTGCACGGCGCTGCCGTCGAAATACGAAGCTGCGACTGCCATTGAATAGCTGGTTCCAGGCGCTTGCGAGTTTGTAAAGCTGAGGGTTACATTCGCTTTTGACATCGGTGCTATTGTGACGCCTGTCTGTTTCGTCAGATTGAACTGTGGCGGAGCAAACCCATATAGCAGTACATTGACCGTGTTGCCTCCTGTGTTCTGCAGCTGAACTTTCACAGATGCCTGCGATGTCGTTACATTTGTTATGGCTATGTTGCTCTGTTGCTGGAAACTGCCAAAGCCAACAAGGCATGGAAACACTGCGTAGAATGTCGACGCGCCCTGGCCATACTGCACGTAAAAAGCATCGGGATAGCTTCCGTTGTATGATGTGTTGTATACGAAGAACGATGCGGCGTTGCTTGCTCCAGGCCCAAGCATAGGTATGCGGTAGCTTGTGTTGTATGTGGACAGGCCATGAAGCGACGGCGTCACAACCATGTTGACTGCAGAGTCATTTCCCGAGTTTACAATACTGAAGCCTATGTAGTTGCCTGGAAGAACAGAGCCAGAGCACGTCCCCGTGAGCGTGACTGTGCCAGCGTATGCAGTTTGGACTAACATGAAGGAAAATATCGCCAGTAGCGCGCTTCGGTAGATCATATATAAACCTTAGATATTGCATCGGCATTTATATATTTATTAGGATAATAGATTAATGCAGAGCACGATACAATGTCAACGACAAAACTTGCAGCACTGGCAGGCACAGCATTGAAAAACAACTTCACTTCATTGAAGAGGCCGTACAAGCTCAGCTTCTGCATCACATACAAATGCCAGAGCAGATGCCTGACATGCAATATCTGGCAGATAAAACCGACAAACGAGCTGAGCACCGATGAGATAAGGAAGTTCGCAGAGAAAAACAATTATTTCAAGTGGGTGCAGCTCACAGGCGGAGAACCGTTTTTGAGAAGCGACATAGTTGAAATCGCCAGAGCATTTTCTGACAGCTGCAAAAACCTCTACATAATGACAATGCCCACAAACTCGCTTTGCAGCGCAGATGTAATAACGAAGAATGTAGAAGAAATCCTGAAGCTGGGCATACCGAAGGTCGAAGTGACAGTAAGCCTTGACGGATACAGAGAACTTCACGACAAAATAAGAGGAATTCCTGGAAACTACGACAGGGCAATCGCGATTTTCAAGAGACTGATAGAGCTCAAGAGCAGATACCCTAACCTTGGAATGGTTTTCGGATACACGATGAGCAAGTTCAACCAAGGGCAGTTCGAGAAAACTTACCAAGAAGTAAAGAAGGATATTCCTTCGATAAGGTACAACGATTTCCACATCAACCTTGCTCAGACTTCAGAGAACTACTACAAGAACGAAAGCGACGACATAAGGCAGAGCAGCGAAGAAGCAGTAAAGGAGATAACCTACGTGCTTAGCAAAAGGGAAAGCGAGCTCGGGATAATTCCGACTCTCGAAAAAGCGTTCCTGAAAAACCTCATCACATTCGCAAAGACAGGAAAAAGCCCTATGAAGAGCAAGGCGCTCGACGCATCCCTTTACCTCGACAGCTGGGGCAACGTCTTCCCGTCGATCATGTGGAACAGGAAAATAGGAAATGTCCGCGAAACGGATTACAGCCTCATTAGCATATGGGACGGAAGCGAGGCCCAGCAAGTGAGAAAAGACGTCAGAGACGGAAGGGAGCCTGACCAGTGGACATCTTGCGAAGCATACCAGACGCTAACCGGAAATGTCACAAAATTGTTCTGAGCTCACTCCTTTGGCGCAGCCACGACATACTGCTCTTTCCTGTGAGCCAATCTTGTCCTGTGTTCAGGCTTTTTCCTAAGCACGAATTCATACTGGTCGAGCATATGGTATGCTCTTGCCAGGACGTTTGGCTTCACACTTTTAGGAAGCAGTGCGGGATCGTGCGCCATTAGCCTTGCCAGAAGCGCCCTCTTTGACGATATCTGCCTGCTCATCGCTGCCCTGTGCACAAGCATTGAGTCGTCACGCACAACCTTCTTCATTTTTCCACCCATAAGATTGAGGAAAAGGCAAATATTAATGCTTGCAATAACTTCGGTATTCGTCTATGTCGCATTTATAAGCTGTTCAGTTAGAATTCTATTGTGGGTTTATGTTCAAAGAAGGTCCGTCCAACACTGCGCTGATCACAGCAGCTGCAAGAGCGTTGGAGAACGAGAGGAACGACAAGCTTTTTTCAGATCCCTATTCAAAGCTGCTTGCTGGAGAAGACGGGATGCGGCTTCTCATGGACTTCGGCGAAAGTTTCACGCTTGCCGAGACAATCAGGACGAAATTCTTCGACGATGCGATAACGGAGGCGATAAAAAGCGGCAAGAAGCAGTTCGTTGCGCTCGGATCCGGACTTGATACGCGGCCTTACCGGATCGAATTCCCAAAAGATGCGATTTGGATGGAGGTTGACTTCGGCCCCATCCTGGAATACAAGCGAAAAATCCTGAAAGATGAAAGATCGAGTGCAAAATCTTTGATTGACATCCCTTCTGACGTCGCAAAACTTGGCGCTGATGACTTTGTCTCAAAGGGATTTAACCCGAACGAGCCTTCAATGTGGATTGCAGAGGGGCTTGTGCCTTATCTAAACGACCAGCAGGTAGGAAACCTTCTTTCCCTTATATCAAAGTTGTCAAAAAAGGGCAGTGAATTCGTGATAACGTGCCCGAACAAAGCTGCGATGGAGAAAAATGAGGTGACAAGGCACAGAAACGAGTTCATGGCGAAGATCAACGCCAACTGGATATTCTCGGGATGCGACGATCCGGGCGGATTATTCGGCAAATACGGCTACAGCATAGACGCAGTCTTCGTCGGACATGCAAAGGCGCACTATGGAGTTTTGCCATGGCCGGCAGTGGAAGACCTTCCAAAGGAGTTCCCGAAGGAGTGGTTTGTTAAGGGAGTTAAAATTTGACTTTTACACCTGTTTCTCGATGGCATCCAGGTGCCCTATTTTCGCAAATTTCTCATCGAAGGAAGCAATTAACTCTTTCGTTGACATCAACAAAACAGAATATGCAGGGAGAGGTAATGGCTATTGAAAGGCCATTCGCTAATGATATTACGTTATACTAGTTAATATTATTTGCTCTTTGACACCTCAAGGCATAGGAAGCGGGTTTCGCTAGGTATAAATATTTCATATGCCGTATAATAGTACTGTATGGTGGGGATTGAGAAGGATAAGGGGGGCAGAAAGGCCTTTCGGTCAAAGTGTTTGCAGAACCGACCTGAGTCCTACCTTCAAGGGAGCACATTATAAATTTACTCTATTCTTGCCTGTGACTGAGAAGGTCGTAGGTGAACAGATATACGAACCAGTCTTTACTAAAGGAGATCTTGAGAAGCTTTGTGACCTGTTCAATGCCGATTTCGGTGGTGCAACCTTATTCATGGCTCCTGGCCCACCGCCTCTAAAAGGCACGTGGAAGGATGGAGATAAAGTCGTTATCAACGGACATGCAAAGCTTGATGTTTATTCCAGATTGAGCAAGGAGGCTGAAGATTACTTTACAGAACTGAAAGCCAGAATAATGAGACACGTGGACGAGGTACGCCACATGAGGCAGGACGAAATCGTTATAGAGATCAATATTATACCAGACTTTGTACCGAGGAAGAGTTTAGAAGAGCAAAAGGCGGAGCTAGAGGAAAGGCTTAATAATCTAAAAAGATGATATGGTATGGTAGCAACAAGCGCTAGTGCAATAGGTCATGATATGAGCATGTCGATAGAAAAAGTCAAGGATGATACAATTGTCTTTGAGACATTTACTGCCAAGTGCGAATTCGATGGTGTTATCGCCATGTCGCAGGTCGTGCCCATAAATCCAAACCCTTCTAAGATTTATACAGTAGGTAAGGAACAATACAGGGCACTTGAGCTTTCAGGCGCGAAATACACACTTATCGATTGGCCGCCTGGTTACAGACCGCCAGCAGTTAAGACGCTAAGAAAGTAGCTTGTTTGTATTTCTCAATTTCAGTTAACAGCTTGTTCTTGAATGCATTATCTATGTTCCGATAAAGTTCTTTTTTATCTTTGTTTATACACTCATTTTGTTCCATTAAACTGAAAATGAAGAGAACTGAACTTCGACGACAAAACTATGTTTTTAGCAGTGCCTCTCGTCGACAAAATCTAGAAATGCAGGGAGAGAGATTTGAACTCTCGAAGTCCTAAGACACAAGGTCCTAAGCCTTGCGCGTTTGACCATGCTCCGCCATCCCTGCGCTAAGCACTTTCTGCAAAGCAGTTATTAATACATAGCGTTTTTAATCCTTATAGACAAGAGTATAGTAATTCGGCTTTTGACATGATAACAACCAGGTACGTTAGAGACCATCTTGACGAGATAAGGAAGGCCATCGCCGATAGAGGGAGCGCTTTTCCGCTAGAAGAACTGCTCGAGCTTGACGAAAGCTGGAGGAAGATGAAGACAGAGCTCCAAGAATTTCAGGCACGGCGCAACAAGGCAAGCCTGGAGATAAGCGAGATGAAGAAGCGTGGCGGCGACATCCAGGCGCAGATCTCAGCCATGGGCGAGCTGAAGTCGAAGATCGATGAGCTCGAAGCTACGATTCCGAGCTACGAATCAAGGATAGATGCGCTGATCTGGAGCGTGCCGAACACTCTTGATCCGTCTGTGCCGTTGGGAATGCCGCCAAAGGCCAACAAGCATTTGGGAACGTGGGGAAAACCGCGCAACAAACAGACGCCGAGCCACGAAGAGATACTGAGCAAGCTCGGCCTTCTTGACGTCGAAAGGGCTGCGAAGGTTTCCGGAGCAAGATTCTATTACCTGCGAGGCGACATTGTGATGCTCGAGCAGGCACTGTTGAAATATGCTCTCGACAAAATGTCAAAGAAGGGATTCACGCTAATCGAACCTCCATTCATGCTGAAGAAGAGATACTACCGCGGTGTTGCTCCGCTTGCGACGTTCGAGGATGCGCTCTACAAGATAACAGAATCTGGAGAAGCGTCGACAAACAAGGCAATTGAGCACATGGAAGAGGAACTTTTCTTGATTGGAACAGCAGAGCACCCTCTCGCTGCAATGCATGCAGAAGAGGTGTTCCCTGGAAAGGCCCTGCCATTGAAATATGCAGGGATAAGCCCTTGCTTCAGGAGAGAAGCCGGCGCACACGGCAAAGATACAAAGGGCATATTCCGTGTCCACCAATTCGACAAAGTTGAACAGTTCATCTACTGCAGGCAAGAAGACGAAGAGAAATACTTCAAGGAACTCGAAGCAAACTCCGACGAAATATTCCAAGAACTGGGTCTTCACCACCAGAAGGTGCTGCTGTGCAGCGGAGACACCGGGCACCAGATGCGCAGGACTATCGACTTCGAGGCATGGTTCCCGTCTCAAAACGGATTCCGCGAGCTCGCTTCCTGCTCAAGCGCAGGAGAATGGCAGAGCGTTCGCCTCGACATAAAATATGAGGAGAAAGGAAGCAAAAAGTACATGACAACGCTCAACAACACTGCGATCAGTGCCACCAGAACCACAGCTTGCATCGTCGAAAACTACTACAGCGAAAAAGACGGCAGCATAACTGTTCCTGACGTTCTTGTCCCTTACGTCGGCAAGAGCAAGATCGGATAGCAACATAAATATCTGATTCTCGTAAATGATTAGCATGAAGAAGGAATACAACATAAGAAGAGAGCTGAAGAGGCTTTCGACAATTCGAGGTAGTGGAACTGAGCTCATTTCTCTTTACATTCCACCTGGCTCTCAGATATCCGAAGCAACTGGCAAGCTGCGCGAAGAGGCAGGTCAGGCATCAAACATCAAGTCGAAGAAGACCAGGGACAATGTCACCGGCGCCATCGACAAAATATTATCGTACCTTAAGCTTTACAAACAGCCGCCCAAGAACGGGCTTGCAATCTTCTGCGGAAACGTCTCGAACGAACAGTCGAAGTCTGACATCGAGCTCTTTTCTATGGAGCCCGACTCTCCGATAAAGAACAACATATACCGTTGCGACTCGGTTTTCCTTCTTGAGCCGCTCGAAGCCATGATGGAGACAACCGATCTTTATGCGATGGTGATAATGGACGGGAGAGACTGCACGGTCGGACTCCTAAAGGGCGCGCACTTTATTCTCGAGAAGAAGATTCACTCGCTTGCCCACGCAAAGGTCAAGAAAGGAGGCCAGTCGATGAACAGATACCAGCGGCTTATCGAAGAAAGCATAGATGAATATTACAAAAGGATCGGCGATTCGGTCAATGAACTGTATCAAAAGAACGGCAACAAGATAAAGGGCCTTATCGTCGGCGGATCAGGTCCCGCTAAGGAAGACTTTGTCAAGGCGAAGACAATCAATTACCAGATAAAAGTGCTCGGAGTGTTCGACACAGGCTATACCGACGAGCACGCCGGCGTCAACGAGCTTCTTGAGAAATCGAAAGAGGTGCTGACCGAGCAGGCAATGATGCAGGAGCGCAGGGTGATGGAGCGCTTCATGACAGAAGTTGCCAGGAGCGGGCTTGCGGTGTCTGGCTACGACAAGGTCAAGGCTGTCCTCGATTCTGGAAACATAGTAAAACTTATTATCAGCGAAGGGCTAGAGCTTCTCGACGTGGAATATAAGTGCCCTGTCGACGGCGCGAGCTTCCACGTTATTGAGCAGGGCAACTCGCGGAAGACGAAGCACGAATGCGGGGCAAACCTCGAAATAGTGAAGCAGAAAGACGCTGTCGAGAGCCTCATCGACCAAGCCGACCAGATGGGTATAGAGATATCGTTCGTTTCCGACGATACACAGTACGGAAAGGAGCTCCTTCTTGGCTTCGGTGGAGTCGCTGCCATGCTCAAGTACAAGGCTTGAGGCTTGACCAAGTTATGTTATCTCAGAAGCGATTGCGCACTGCTGCAAGAATTGCACATCTCCCTGCACGTACAGCGCAGTAGGATATGTTCTTGTGCTGTTGCCGCTGCTGTAGTTTATGAATATTGTCGGCGAATTCTTGGTAAGGTTTACACACTGCTTCGGAGTCGCCTTTGTTGCGTTGCTGTAATAAGAGCCAAGCCCGCCTGCAGTGTAGAGGCATGTTGTCTGGTTTATAATGTAGTAGTATATCGACGTGGCATTCCTGTGGTATTGCTTGTTTGAGACTATCTGCTGTATCAGCTGGGTTGAGCATCCGATTCCGGCTCCGAGCTGCGGGCCATCGTTTCCTGTGACCACTATTCCCACCTTTGGCGCGCTGTTGAAGTTGCTCTGGAAAGTTGAGAAGCTGCTTTGCGAGCCGGAGTTGTTGTATCCGTAGACCACACCTCCTGCTATCGCGAATATTATTATTATTATGAATACGAAGACTGCTGTTGTCCTGCTGCTTCGCTTCTCCTTTGGCGCTTTTGCCTCATTTTTCTGGGCTTTTGCTTTGCCGGTCTCCTCTTTCTTTGCCATTGTATCCCCATCGGTTAGTGTAGTGTGGTCTAGAGATTAGATATTGTGTCATACAGTCTTAAATATTTCGTTCAGCGGGCAGTACGAACCCATTACAGCGCTTCCATCGGCGTAGAGTACGCTTCCATACAATCCCTCGTGGACTATCTGGTTTGTAGACAGGTTGTCGATCACGACTGCAGGCGCGCCGCTAGCCACTATCTTGTCGTAGCACTGCGTTCCTGTCTGGTTTTTGAATGTGCCGACGCATCCCCTGTGGCCTGCCGAGCGCGTTATGTTTATCTGCTGCATCACCTTGTTCAGCCCTGCAAGCGTTGACTTCATAGATGAGAGGCAGCTCTGGAGCTGCGCGTTTGTTGCTATGCTCTTGTTGACGAAAATATATGTTGTAGCTGCGCTCTGCGCATTGCCGAGGAATAGCCCAACAGGCAGGAACTGGCTTGCGCTCTGTGCATTTGAGTACGATACAAATGTGGCTATCAGCACTATGATGATAAGCAGCGCGAACAGCAGCATCCACGCCCTCTTCACCCTTGGAGTGATATTTATGCGCTTCTTTGAAGCCAATCTGTGGTATGTGGCGAAGTAAATTATCGCCACTATCACCAATCCTATCACAAACGTTATCAGCGGGTCGATCAGCGACGCTGTAGAGTTGAGCACAGACGGATAAGGATTGCCTGTTCCTGACAGCAATGACGTGAGGATTCCGCCCTTTGTCTGCTTATCAAGAGCCGCAAGCGAGAACGGTGCCGACAATGACATGGCCTGCTTGGACAGGTTTGCTATCTGGGTTTTTATCGATGCCAATTGAGAATCGTTGACCTGCTTCTGGAGCTCAAGGTTTATGTTTGCCTGCTGGTTTGCCAGATTTGCTACCTGATAGGGCATTGTGCCAGGGGCATAGTCAAGCTCGACTACAAGAATGTGCGCAGTTGCGTTCTGCGCCTGCTGAAGCACAGGAGTGTAGATCGCTGATGCACTTCTGTAAACGGTCACCGTGTTTGAAGAAAGCTGGTTGAACTTTATTGTCGCGTTTGTGAAGTTCTGGTCTATTCCGCCGGTGACAAGTGCGGTGTACCCTGCTTTGAATGTGGAGAGCGATTGGATCAGTACGGAGTTGCCGTATCTGGAGATCACAATCGACATGTTTGTTGTAAGCGCATTGTAGCTTGGCATTGTGCTATTGATGAAAATTCCGTAGTGTATGGTGTCGTTCCTTGTGTCTTCCGGCTCATACCAATATGCACCGTTTGCGGCTGCCTGCGACGACACAGCCTGTATTGACGAATTTGTAAGCGGAAGCGCGGCAAGGGCGTCGATAGTTGTGCTCATGTGGCCGAGCACTATCGAGTTGAATCCTGGCGCGGGGCAATATCCACCTGCATAGCACCACCACGGCCCTGCAGGCGGCACGTATTGCGGGCATTGCGCCTGCTGCTGGTTGACTGTTATGTTCGAAGGAAGCGGCATGATCGCGCTTATAGGCATCTTGGCGGCAAGTTCAGCCAAAGTGGACACGTCGCTCTGAAGGGTTGTTATGCTTGTGCCTACATTCTGCTGGGTTATGGCGTTGACAGTGCTCTTGAACTGTATGTAGGTGCTGTTTAGCTGCCCGTATTGGAGCGAGAAGTTGTATATCGAGACGTTGTATGGTCCTGGTGTGTTCAGAAGCGACGTCAAACCTTTTGGACTTCCTCCGCAAAGCGGCACAGATCTGCAGGTAAGGGCCATGCAGCCGTTTACTGTGTCTTTGGTTGTGCAGAGATAGTTGTTGAGGCCAGTGCTTTCAAGGCATAGATTGAGATTGAATGCTGCGCTTGTCTGGTACTGGGCGAGCTCGTTGCTTAGCTCGTTGATGGTTGTGCTGTTAGGGAAATATGTGGAAATCAGGTAGTTCCTAAGGGCTACGAAGGCAGTGGCGTTGTTCTCTATGAACGAATAGCTCCCTCCAGTGGTGTTGATAATTACAATGTTGTTGTAGCTGCTTTTGTTTATCTCTATGAGCGAGTATGTATTGCCTGCCGCGGACACGTTCACTACCAGCGAGTTTGCGATCACAGAATTTGGTATGTAGATGGCGATGTAGTTTGTGAAGGCTGCGCTCGAGTTGGTTATCACACGGCCGTCGAAAGATGTGGTCTGCGCGCTGCTGTGCTGTATCGGCAGAGCGACAAAGCAGAACGCAATCATCAGCGCTGTGAGCGCAAACGCATGCCTAGAATTCACTTTAGAGCCCATGAACACACAAATATAGTTGGAAGATAATCTTTATAAATGTGCGTTAACGCTTTGGCTTTGTCTCCGACGTCAAAACTTCCTTAAAAAGAAACTTCTTAGAAGAAGTTTCATCAAGAATCGGAACAAACTTTTAAGAAAAATTTAATCAGAATTGATTATGGCTGGCGCAGGAACCAATGAACCAAAAGGAAAAGGAATTAAAAAATAAAAAAGAAAATGTGGGGTTTTTCAACCCCAATGTTTTATCGCTACGGTTTGTGCGCTTATGTTCCCGCTGCTGCGTAGAGCTGCTGGATGAAGTTGTTCGCCGCCGCTGTTGTCTGGTTGGCGTAGAATCCAGCTACCAAGATCCTGTTTGTTCCGTAAGCCTGTGTTATCGGAGCGCTTGTTGGCACGAACGTTATGTTGTACGAGTTCTGCAACGTCTGCGATAGCGAGTTTACGAATCCAGATCCTATCAAGATCAGGTTGCTCGATGGGTTTGCACCGCTGTCCAAGACCGCTATTGGCGAGCTTGTCAGGTTTGTCAAGAACACAGGTGTCGTTGCGCTTGTTACGCTTGGCACTGCCTGTACCAGGTTTATGCCTGATATGTTGTATGAGCCAGTTCCGCTCTTTACAGACACTGTTCCGTTGACTTGCTGAATTGACACGTTGTTTATGCCAGTGCATGCAGGTCCTATAGCTGCTCCGAGTCCGTACGGTCCGCAAAGCGCGAAGTGCTTTGAGATTACTCCGTTTGTCGTCGGTGCGACTATTATCTGCATCTGGTCAACGACCTTTGCGAAGTTGATTGTCACACCAGTGGACGTGATCTGTGAGATCTTCGTTCCCTTTTCTGTTATGAAACCAGCTTGTGCGTTGACGATGTTTGGACCTACTGGGTATCCGCTTGCAGAGCTTATGTATGTTACGTTGTTCTGCGTTCCGTGGTCAATTCCTCCTGCCGGCGATGCCGTGTAGTTGAGGAAGAAGAGCGGGTTTGCTCCTGCACCCTGTGTAGAGTTGACTATACCTATTGCAATCTGATCGTTTGCAGATTGTGTGTTCGGTATTGGATACTCGATCGCGTTCCACGTGAAGTACTGGGTCTGGTGACCTATCGCTCCGACGTTGGCTGCCTGTGCAGATGCGAGTGTTATTGTCTGTGTTGCCTGACCAGCGTTGTTCTGGTAGTTCACAGATGCACCCGATGTTATCTGCTGGTAGTAGTGCGAGCCTGTTGGCGCATACAGTATGTATGGCGCTGCTCCGTTTGTCGGCGCTAGCTTTGCAAGAGTTATGCTGTTAGCACCAGCTCCTACGCCAGATACTTCGTTGACAGTTACAGTCAATCCTGGGATTGGCCTTGTCTGGAGTTCTATTCTCGTTATGTAGGAGAATATTGCGTTTCCAGGCACTGTTGCGAACAAAGGCGAGCTTGCACTGAACGTTACAGTTCCCTGCTGCGAGCTGTTTACTCCGCTTGAGCTTGTCTGGTTACCATAGAGCTTGATGGTAAGCGGGTTTGATGTGCTTATCCAGTTGCCTATGTTTGTTCCAGACAATATCACGTTGGCGTAGTAGAGCGAGTTCGCTGCCATAGTGTTAGCAGCTGATACTTCCGTGAGCGCATACGGAGTCAAGTCGTACTTCACTGAGCTCTGCTGCTGGCCTCCGAACTGGAATGCTCCTGTTACGGTTGATGCCATCTGCAGTTCTGCTGAAGATTCGTTGACTGCTGTTGTGTTCAGGATTACAGTGTTCGTGCCTGCTCCAAATAGGAAGTTGCCCGGATACTGCTTTACAGTCTGCGTTGTTACTACGGTTCCTGATGGTGCGTTCTGGTATGACTCGAAGGCGAACGGTGACGACGTCAATGTGACTCCGTCGTAGTTCTTTCCTAGTGTGTCACCAACGAATGTAGCCGACCAAGCTGCTGGAGTTGTTACCCAGTTGAAGCTCTGTCCTGCGTTCAGGTTCTTTATCGCGTTAGGGTTGTTGCCTGTTGGCGTTGATGCATATACTATTATTGCATACAATCCGTTTGGCAGTGTTCCTGAGCCTGATGCGTTCGCGTACTCCAGAACTGCTCTCCATGACGGGTTGCTTGTCTGGTTGTAGACTGCACCGCTTGTCAGGTTGAACACGTTGCTGTAGAGCTGCATCTTTGCCCACTTCTGGTACGCGTACAGACCTGCGAAGGTGCTGTTTACGTTGACATATAGGTTGTGGCCTGATACGTTGAACGCCTGCGTTGTTCCAGGAGTTATCTGCGTTACGTTTGTCGGAGTTGCTCCGCCGTTGTAGTATACTGCTACTGATGCAGTTGATACACCGTTGCTGTTAGGCTGACCCAAGTCGGTCAATGCTACTGTGAATGGGCCGCTTGTTACGTTGTGGCCTACATATACAGTCTGCATTGGCGACAGTGAAGCCGCAAGCTGGATCTTGTTTTGGTTAGCTACTCCTGGGATTGCATTCGTCGAGCTCGACACTGATCCTGTCGGGTAACCTGGGAATGCTGATGTTCCTCTGTAGTAGTTCAGAATTGTGTAGTTCTGGCCAAAGAGCAATATCTGAGCCTGGTTTACCGCGTTAGAAGATGTTCTAACTGGTATTGGCTTTGCAAATACAGCTTGGTATGCACCTCCTACGCTCTGTATCTGCAATTGCTTCGATACAGGGTTTGACGACTGGTTGTATACTGGGAATCCTGTGAGCCATAGGCTTCCTGATTCTTGGTATGCGCCAGCAGAGTTAGGGAGTGAAGATATTCCATCGCTGCTTTGGATGTGCAGTATGTTGTCTCCAGAGTTCGACGCCGAAAGCGGTGAGCTTCCAGGGTATGTGAACGTGGTGAATGTTATACCACCTCCGTTTGTCGAAGCGCTTGGAGTCGTTACTGTCGTTATTGAACCAACGTCAGTATATGGCGACTGCTCTGGGCTTGCTTGTGTGGAATATGTGTTTGTTCCATAGTCAGTGTACGCATAGCCTGAGCTTGAAGTTTGCAGAGTCTTCGTGCTTGCTGGTGCGCCTGTCTTGACTGCACGGTTCAGAACAGATCCGATAAGTGCTGTGAACGAGTATGATCCCGCTCCTGCAGATGTCGTTCCTGTTACGTTGAGCCAAACTTGCTGGTTCGACAGAGTGTACGATGCTCCTGAGAGCTGTACTCCTAGAACCTTAGCGGCCTGTGTCTTGTTGACAGCTGCTGTTACCGGTACGCTTGTGTAAGCCAAGTTTCCTATTGCTGCTGCAATGTTTGCTGCCGCAACTCCGTCGCTTGGTTTAGCCTGCGAACCGACTACGATCTGTACAACTGGTTGCCCGCTATTGCTTATTATAGGCACGTTCTGGAAAGTCACAGCACCTGCTGATGCCAGTGTCATTCCTAACAGAGCCGCACCCGTGGCGACTGCTGCTATCCTCTTTACATTGAGAGTTTTCATTCTTTCACCTAAATGTTTTGTTGATTACATCAAATGAAAAGTATTTAAA
>DAIDAC010000001.1 GCA_027310825.1 Candidatus Micrarchaeaceae archaeon | reverse complement strand
GTATATGGTTGTAGATTAAAATATCTACAGAACAGAGCAGCGTCAACTATAAATATCAGTATCTATTCAGTAGGTTGGCATAGTGATTCAATGGTAGAGACTATTCTGAGTGCAGAGGAGGCGCAGAAACTAAAGGACCTGGACCGCTCCAGCCTTGGCACATTTGTCATAGAATTCAAGGGTCAGACGGCAGAGCTTACTCTAAGCATCAACAGCATCAAACTGACAGACCACGAAAAAGCAGTATCGATAACGATCACGAACCGTGGAATATTTTCTCTAAAGAAATGCGTACTGGGCGAGGTGGAAGGAACTGGTCTCGGCGGTTCTGGCTCACTGCCGTTCGGCGAGAATAATGTTGGCGAATGGTATAAGAATGACTTTGCGACTGTGCTGACGGAAACAGATCCGCACAAGAAACTAATGGCGCTGTACTCATTATTGTCAGAAATTTCAACCATATTCTCTGAAACCGGCGGAAACTCTGTGTTGATGAAAGACGACGACACAGCTGCGTTTTGCATGAGAAGCACCGAGGCTCTGCTCCTTTTCCGCTGGGTCGGCGAGGTTTTTGCAGAAAATTCAGACACAGGCCGTGGCGAGCCACAACCTGGTCTTGTAATCAGAAGGCTTACCGACGAGGAACTAATCCAAAGAGTCATAAGAAACGCTGCCGCGCACGCGTTCGTTGCAAGTGCAGCCGAGGAAAGCGTCCAGCAACCAGTGCTTGTTATAAACTTGTCGAGGAGATCGGCCTCAGAAGACCAGGACAGGCAGGAAATAATCGATTCTGGGCACATTCCGTGGAACAACTAGGCTTGTCCTTCCCTCCCGTTTGCCAATAGCAAGGTATAAATACCTTTTTCGACGCAAACTATCTTCGGTGCTATTTATGGCAGCTTGAGTCTTTTAGGCTCGTATTTTGAAAGGTCGCGCCTCTCGTGCGCCTTGGTGATTATACGTATATCCTAGAGGGCTCCATCGATGTGCAATTTTGTCGTCGATGTGTCATATAATGCATCAGTGAGATTGTCTGTTTGGCAATTGATGTGAGGAGTGGAAATTATTAGTGATTAATCACACACCATTTTAAGCCACCTAGTGGATGGCTTGGCTGTAGTAGCGATGAAGGCCGTGGCAAGCTGCGATAAGCTTGGGGTAGCCGCAAGTCAGGCTTTGAACCCAAGATTGCCGAATTATGCACGCAAGTGCAAGCTAACGCGGGGAACTGAAATATCTTAGTACCCGCAGGAGAAGAAATCAAAAGAGATTTGGTCAGTAACGCGAGTGAAAGCCAATCAGGGCGAACCGAATCCTGTCCGGCAACGGAACAGGAGATGTGGTGTAGCGATATGTATCCGGAATATGAGCCGAAGGAACTGGAAAGTTCTGCCAAAGAGAGTGACAGCCTCGTAGGTTAAATAGCTCGGAGCTAGCTACAAAGAGTAGGCCTGCCTAAGTACGCAGGACGAATACGGGGGCATTAAACTCCAACCCTAAATATTGACTACAGACCGATAGCGAACAAGTAGCGTGAGCGAAAGCTGAAAAGAACACACACGAGTGTGAGTGCAACAGATCTGAAACTAGGTGGTTAAACGCAGGTAGAGCAGGAAAGGAATGTGATACGCAAAAGCAGGAGTTTGAGAAGACTTAGCGACGCGTATTGAACACTGTTCTATCTTACTTCTCGAAGCAAGTGCCAGGGAGTGAATAGTCGTGGCGAGCCGAAAGGCGCAGCGAAAGCGATTGCCCGTAACATGTGAGGGGCACGGTATGAAAATGCCGAAGTCACCATTATTCGACCCGAAGCCTCAGCGATCTAATCGCGCCCAGGGCGAAGGTTGGCCAAAGCCAGCTGGAGGCCCGCAACCTGTCATGGCATGTCCTGTTGGGTGAGGTGCGGTTAGCGGCGATATACCATTCGAGCGAGGCAATAGCGGGTCCCCTCTGAAGTATCTTTAGGATAGCTCCGGGTGAGCTCGTACGTGCGGTAGAGCGACCGATTGTTGTGTACGGGGTCGAAAGGCCCCACTCAACTGTCAAACTCCGAATGCATGTACTGCGTAGACCCCGGGAGTCGGCCTGGTTGGGTAAGCTAGCCAGGCGAGACTGCAAAGATAGTGACCAGGGTTAAGGTCCCCAAATCCTAATTAAGTGTTATCAAAGGCGAGGAATTTCGTAGACAGCTGGGAGGTAGGCTCAGAAGCAGCCATCCTTTAAAAAACGCGTAATAGCGTACCAGTTGAGGAGTTTCTTTCCGAAAATATACGGGGCTAAATTAGGTACCGAGACCTTGGAGATAGATAATATCTGGTAAGAGGGCGTGCGATTCGCCTAGAAGCATGTTCGAAAGAACGTGTGGAGCGAATTGCAGTGAAAATCCTGGTGTCAGTAAACAGCATACATAGGTGAGAATCCTATGCACCGGAAGCACAAGGTTTTCTTCGCAACGCTTGTCAGCGGAGAGTTAGGCGATCCTAAGTCTTGGGCCAATCACCTGAAGACAAAAGGGAAGCAGGTTAATATTCCTGCCCATAGAAGGTAGGCGCGGCAACGCAAGGCAGATTTCTGACGTTTGGGGATAGTTCCGCAAGAAAGTGCAAAGGGCTGCAGAGTCTCGTTATGAGGAGAAGCAGCTAAATGAACTGTTGGAATGAATTCCTGAGCCCGTGAAAAGGGAATCTGCAACGATCCTTTTATTCCGTACCTAGATCTAGTACAAGTGCTGCTGGCTGAAAAGGCCAAGGTGTGATGGCGTAATCATTGTTAGGGAATTCGGCAAATTAGTGGCGTATGTTATCTATAAGCCATGTCTGCGTATTGTATGCGCAGATAGCATTAACATGGGGGTAACGACTGTTTATCAAAAACACAACTCACCGCGAAGCCTAAAGGCTTAGTACAGTGGGTGACGCCTGCTCACCGCTGGTAAGTGAACACCTATTTCAATAGGACTAAGCTCCAGCAAAGAGCGGGAGTAACTCTGACTCTCTTGAGGTAGCGTAATACCTCGTCACTTAATTGGTGACTTGCATGAAGGGCGTAACGATTGCCCCACTGTCCCAACAATGAAGCCAGTGAAATCACTACGCGGTGAATATGCCGCGATCCAACAGTGGGAAACGAAGTCTCTATGAAGCTTTACTATAGCCTGTAGTTGTTGTGTGATGGGGTATACATAGCGTAATTGGGAGCGTCGAAGTGTTCGCTGCGGCGGGCATGGAGCGACAATGTAACACCAATTTTACTCTATTACACAGCTTACCCGCAAGGGGACAGCTGCAGGTGGATAGTTAGACTGGACGGTTGATTTCGATAAGGAAACGAAATTGACCAACGCTCAGCTTATCCGAGTTGGGAACTCGGAGATAAGCATAAAGGCAAATGCTGGGCTGACTGTACTCCGAAAAGCGAAGGGTGCAGAGACGAAAGTCGGGCTTAACGAACGTTGGTAGCCCTTTTAATGGGGCTCCAAGCTGTCAAACAAGTTACTCTAGAGGTAATCGATTCGTCGCGGGTGAGAGTCCACATCGACCTCGCGGTTTGATACATCGATATGGGCTTGGGTTATCCTGGTGGTGCACAAGCCACCAATGGTCGGGCTGTCCTCCCGTTAAAAACCCACATGAGCTGCGTTCAGTACGTCGTGAGACAGTACGGTAGTATCTACTGTTGGTGTAAGTGTCAGAGGATAAGTTCCCCATAATACGAGAGGAACGGGGGAACGGCGCCTCTAGTGTACCGGTTGTGAAAGCATTGCCGGGTAGCCACGCGCCATATGGATAAGTCCTGAAAGCATTTAAGGACGAAGCCATACCCGAAACGAGACACTAGGTCGGTCGCAACAGACGACTTTGATAGGACGGGTGCGTAAACGAAAAGCTCACGCGATTCGTGAACATACCGTTACTAACGACTAATTGATGTGTGTCATCACAAAATAATTCCACTCTCTCATTTTCTTTCTTTTTAAGAGCACATTAGCGTGAGCTCTGCATTTTTGTCATTTATCCAATGCGCGGCGAAGAAACTTCGGTGTACCGGCTTCGCACAAATAATTAAATAGATATTGCAGCGAAGTGTTTCTGGGTGATGCCATGGCGACCGACAAAACAAAAGTAGCTGGACACGAAGGTTTGATAGAATATATGCGCAGTGCAGGAGCAGGACCAGAGGCGATCAACGTAACGATAAGAACCATCGTGACGTTGGCAAGGGCACAAGGAGTCGAGGTCGCAAGCCTGGAGCAATCATTCATAGACCAACATTTCAAAGACCAGAAATCCTATTTGCGCAAGCAGTTGGCGCACGAACGCACCGAACGAACTTGCGATTTGGCGAGAGGCATGGATTCGCTCTTCGGCGATGATGTAGAAAAGCAAATGCCTGACATAGTTGCTGCGCCGCAGCCGGCACCACGCTTCCCTGTCGACGAGATACGCAGGGCCAAGCCGGCAAAAACGCTGATATACTCTTCTGAGCTTCCACTGCTTCCTTTCTTTGTAGACCTTACCGGTAATCTGAGATGAGCGAAAGCATCGTCATAAACGGCCAGGAGTATCTTGTGCAGTGCGAGCGAGTCATGTCTAGATATGCGAGGGCTTCTCTCCGGGGGAACACGATTCGAATCAGAGTCCCGAGATTTCTGTGGAAGAGAAGCGCGGCAAAGGCATACGAAGAACTTAAGCAGTCGATGATAAAAAAGATCGAGAAGCACGGGCCAGAGGACGTGAAGATGCCGATAGAGTTCACAGAAGGAACGTTCAGCATTCTGGGAAGGCAGTTCAACATAGAGGCAACGAGAGGATCCGGAACCAGGTCGAGCGCAAGATTCAGGGACAACACGATAAAGATAACGCTTGCAAACTCGATAGACGAAAGCACAAAGCGTTCGCACACGTCAAGACTGGCAAGGCGTGCGCTCGCAAAGGCTTTGTCGCCGCTGCTGACAGAGCACGTGATGCAGCTCAACAGCGCCCACTTCAAATCAAAGGTCAACAGGATAACACTGAGGGACAACTCGACGTTGTGGGGCTCGTGTTCTCCAGAAAACAACATAATGCTGGACTTCAGGCTTCTTTTCGCTCCGCAAGATGTCATGGACGCAGTGATAATCCACGAGCTCGCGCATACAGTCAAGAAAAACCACTCAAAGGCGTTCTGGAAGCTAGTCACAGACATAGTTCCGGATTACAAAGAAAAGAGAAGATGGCTTAAGCAGAATTCCTTCAAGCTTATGCCGAACACGGTGAGCCGGAATCACGATAATGCGGGTGTTAGCCTATGAGGAAACAAAGATCGGAAGATTTTGTGGAGTATCAAGATGTGGGCGTATGCAACTCTTGGCCCGACTTCAGAAGGGAGAGCTACAACAGCAGAAACAGACAACTCACCCGCGAAGCCGCAGCAGATTTCCATAGGAGGCCGTTGTCTCAGAGGCCGCACACAGGAAATATTAAAAGCCCGAATACGGAACATAAGATTGAATGTTCATGCGCGAGAGAAAGGATGTTGAGAAAGTAGCGATAGTAAGGCTTGCGTCATCACAGCTGGGCATAGACGAATTGCTGAAGGCAATCGGCAAGATCGACGGGACTGTACAGCTTTTCGACAGCAAGAACACAGTAAGCAAAAGGCACATCATTGCAGCTTACGAGAATGCAAGGTCGGCATTCGAAAACAAGACAAACATATCGAAGAGCATGGCGATGGAGACACTGCTTTTCGCTGCGATGACAAGGCAGGTCGGCGAGGCAATAAAAATAATGGGCGCGAAGTCGAATAAGGAGTTCGCGATATTCGCAGATTCGCAAAGCACATATGAGAAAATGAAAGCATTATTATCGAGCTCAAGCGATTTCGTTCCATCGGAAGCGCATACCTTCTCAGCAGCAAAAATATTCGGGATAACTGACAAGAAGAAACTCGATTCCCTTCTGCTCCAGAAGATCGCGATGTCAAGGCTCGACGCTTAATCTTCTTCGGACTTGTACTCCATATTCAGTGTATTGTGTATCGTCTCTGCCTTTTTCTTCCCAATCTTTTCAACTTCAACAAGCTCATCGATGCTTGCGTTAGCTATTTTCTTTATGCTTCCGAAATGTTTCAGCAACGACTTCGCCAGCTTGGGTCCCACCCCTGGAAGATTTCCTATCACAAATTCCTGAAATTGTTTTACGCTGTATGCCCTAGCTCCGCCCTTAAGCGACGGCTCCCTTCGCTCTTTTATCTGCTCCCTCTTTGCGATGTTGACGATGAGCTCTGCAGTCTCGTCTGCGTCGTAGGCGAAGAGCACAGGAATTCCGTAGTCGATGTAGATCGCGATGACCGTTCCGTTTATCACTTTGCTGTCCAGTCTGAATGTCTCCGGGCTTCCCTCTAGTATCAATATCGGCAACGCATAATGCTCTCTAAGCCTCTCAAGCTGGTCGAAAACCCTTCCGTTGATTATCGAGTTCTCGAAATCGGAGACTGTCTTTCGCTCTATGCAGACTCTGTCTGAAACTATGTAGTCCCCGACAGGAATGGTGTCGACAACTATCTCTACCCCTTTGCCTTCAAGCCCTGAAAGGAGATCTTCGTTGCGCTCTCGCTGGTCCACTATCACTTTTAGCTGCTGCTGTTCATGCATAAGTATTACTCTCAGTCAACTTCTATAAAACCTGATATCTGTAAGGCCTACAGAGCTTCCTCCTCCGGAAATTGTTGTCTGCGGGCTTCCGACTATGAAGAAATAGCTGTTGCCAACCGGCCCGGAATACATCTGCACATTTGCAGTGTAAATTCCTGGCACGCTTGTGAGGTTGAACTGCTTTACTGTGTAGGTTCTGTTGTTGACGACTTGTGCTATGGTCACGACTCCTGCACCTGATGTCGCCACACCAGCAAAGCTAATTGTAGCGTTGACAGTGTATCTAGGGCCAAGCCCGGTCAGGTTGCTGACCTTGATGCCTTGTGGATACGGAGCGTAGACCGTTATTCCTCCAGGTCCGTTCGGCACCCAGAGCGGCACAGAAGTGCCGTTTATGTAAGCTGCTACCTGCTGCCACTGGGCGACATTAGGATATGCAACAAAGTTCTTGTAGATCGAATTGAGAATGGCGTTGTCTGTGCTCCATGCACCTGTTGTGTTGTCAACATAGATCGGCTTTCCGAAAACGTTGTCGAGATAATTCACCATCTCCACCAGCGTAGTCTTGTTGTAAGCTTCTGCGTTGAGTGTTATCACTGCGGTGTTGTAATTGTAAAGCGCGAGAAGCGTCTGGTTCGCATAGCTCTGGTTTACTGGGCTTGCAAATGACGGATTTCCTGTCGTCTGGAGGTTTGAGGATTGCACAACGAACGGTATGTTGTACAGCGATATCTGCTGGCTTACATTTTCCCTGGTCACATAACCTCCTACCATCGGCTTCTTCGCCTGCGTCATGTAAAACATGTTCATTCCTGGATAGAGAGCAGGAAGCGAGCTCTGCTGGTCTGGAAGGGCAGGAAGTGTCAGTACAGAAAAGTTTCCTTGATATTGTCCGATCTGCGAATATACCGGCGGCACAGAAATCGGGGTAGTTGTTATTCCTATGAAACCTTGCGTAAGCGGAACGCCTGCGCTTTCGATGAGTACAGCTATGCCGACGATGGCGAGCACAACTGCGCCGTTGCTGAGAATGCCGCCTTTCTGGGACGTCCTTTCAAGAAGGACTTTCATTCCAAAAGCAGAGAGCATAGCCACTGCCATCATTGTTACGAAGTCGAATCGGCCTGGCTCTCTTACAACATTAAAGCCAGGAAGCGCGTGGTATAGCGAATAAAGGCCAGGCACAGATGTGATGTTTCCGTTTACTTGTAGATTCGGGCCAAGCGAGATAAGGAAGAATATCGCAGCGATAGCAACCCAGAGCTTTATGCTCTGCTCCTTTTTGTAGAACGACATTATTCCGAGAAGCGCGAGTATTATTGCAACATAGCCAATGTAAGCTGTTCTCTCGACAGGCTGGGTGGCATAGATCGTGCTGTACGTGCCTGCCACAAGTCCGCTGAACACTCCGTTGTAGATGCTGGGAACGAAGAACGACAGAAGGTCATCGCTCCAAAGTTGATTGTACTGCTGTGTGTTGAGAAGGTTTACGTTTTGCAGGCCTCCCGGCGCAAGAACTGCGCTGAGAACAGGCACAAATCCCCAGAATCCGAGGATGAAGCACGACACAACCGCAACGCCTATGCCTTTCCATAATCTAGTCGACAGAAATGCTTTTCTTGTAGTCTTTTCTATCATGTATGCGATTGCAACGAGTATCAGTAAGAAGAGAACGACCAACGCCTGCTCCATTCCAGCTCCGAACGCGATTAGAAGATATGAAATTCCCAAGCCAAGGCCGTCTTTGTAAGGCTTTCCGTGCTCTTTTATCAATCTGATGAAGAAGTATACTGCAAGCGGAGCCCACTCAAGGTTTATCCACTCGATGTGGCTGTACCCCTGAGCCACGTGAAATGCTGAGAAAGCGAATATCACTCCTGCAAGGAAAGCTGCGTAGCGGTTCTTGACTATGTAATCTGCAAGCAGCATCATTGTAAGCCCAGACAGAATGAATCCGATGAAGAACATAATGTTGTATGCGAACTGGACGCTAACTCCTTGGAATATCACAGATGCGAGTCCCATAAGCGGACTCATTGTCTGGAATATAAGGTTTGCTCCGACAGGATAGAAAAGAAGGTTTGTCTGGTAGAACGAAGTGTGGAGCGAAACCGTGGAATAGCCGACCCACCATATGTCCCAAAGGTTTTGGAACGTGTCTCCTCCTACTCCGGGAGCAACGCTGTTTATGCCGAGGAGCAATGGATAGAAAACAACCGCAGCTATCAGGAAAAAGAGGGCCGCAGCCTTCACGTATCCTTTGTCAATCTTCAGCATGTTCTTCAGCGAGCCTGCTCCTGCCTTGCTCTGGCTAGCTGCTACATGGTGTTCGTGCTTGTGAGTAGCAGGTGCTGGATCGCTAGCTTCTGTTCCCTCCATACAATCAGTTTTAATGCAGATGTGCTAAGCACGATATGTATATATACTGAGCATTTTTATAGATACTGTTTTCATGGCAGCAAAGGGCGCCGGGTCTCTTGGAAAGAAGCACGTAGGCGTAGCCTCGTCTATACTCATATCAAAAATAATCACAATAATATTGACAGGAGCGAGCTTCATAGTAGTTGCAAGGCTCCTTGGTCCGAGCACATACGGAATTTACACACTTGCCCTGGCGTTCGCAGGAATATTCTACCCGTTCTCCGACATGGGAATAAGCGTAGCTATACTCAAATTGATGACGGAGTATATCAGCACAAAGAAAACCGCGCTTCTTCATAGGACTCTTGCTAACGGTTATACTCTGTTACTGATATCCGGTGCAATATTCACTGTGCTCATGATAGCAATAAGCGGATTTGCTGCAGTACACTTATTCAACAACCCTTCAGCAACGCTCGCGCTACAGATCGCAGCGCTTACAATTATCGCATCAGCGATCTACAACTTTTCATATTCGATTCTGATAGCGTTGGGCGCCGGCGGCGACTTGACGAAGACAGTGGCTGTGCAGGCTTTTGTGCAAATGTCTGTCAGCATCGGGCTCGCACTGATCGGTTTCGGCGCTCTGGCTCCTATAATCGGATTGCTTGCAAGCACAGTGATAGGATTGTTCGTCGCGCTCGCAATAATATCAAAGGCGAGCGGCTTCAGCATATTCAAGCTTGGCATCTCATTCTCGGAAAGCAAGAGCATACTAAAGTTTTCTGTGCCGATCGGGCTTTCGTCAGTTGTATCCGGGGTAATCCAGAATATTTCGCTTGTAGTTCTTGGAGTATATGCAACGGCTGCCATAGTCGGAAACTTCGGCGTCACATTCAAAGTTGTGAACATATTCGATCTGATGATAGGTTCAATAGCTCTTGCGCTGTTCCCCCTTTTCACTTCTGTGCTGTCGGGGAAGAAGGCGAAGTACATCGGCGGCTATTACAACAGCACGCTGTATCTCACGTTCCTTTTGTTAGCGCCGATTGTGTTCTACATAGTGGTGCTGGCCGTACCATTCTCTTACACGGTGTTCGGCGCCACGTACAGCTATGCTCCTGTCTACATAGCAGTGATGTCGATAGGAATCCTGATGACGATAGTCTACATGTATACGAACAACCTGATAGTCAGCGCAGGCAAGTCGTTGAAGATCTTCAAATATTCTGTGGTCTTGGCAATCGTTCAAGCTATTCTTTTGTTCCTGATCGTTCCGAAGTACAATGGGCTTGGTCTCGCATTCATCATGTTCATAATAATGCCGACATTGACCGGCGCAGTATTCGTGAGGAGGGTCCAAATGATGTTCAAGGCAAGGCTTGGCGTCGGAAGATTGCTTATGGTGTCAGGAATTGCACTTGTGAGCGCACTGCTTATACTGCCGCTAGAATTCGTGCTAGGTCAAGGAATTCCGATACTCATCGCAGCCGTGATAGAACAGTTCCTGCTTTACCCGTTCCTGCTGGCCGTATTGAAAGGAATAAATCACGACGACATATCAACAATAAGGAGAATAACGACGGGACTTCCTGTCATCGACACAGTCGCATCTATTTTAGCAGACTATACGTCATTGTTTCTTCGCTGATCGGGTTTGACCTAGCGAGCGCGCTTCTGACAAATGCAAGGAACATAGGTGCAGGCCGCTCGACTCTTGACTTGAACTCTGGATGAGCCTGCGTCGCCATTCCGAACTGGTTCTTCCACTCTATTATCTCGACAAGATTGCCGTCCGGAGTCGTTGCGCTGACGACAAGCCCCTTATCCTCTAGCACTCTTTTGTAAGCGTTGTTCATTTCATATCTGTGCCTGTGTCGCTCGGTTATCGCATCTGAACCGTATGCGGCGTGCGCAGATGTGCCAGGTTTTATCGAAGCATCCCATGAACCAAGCCTCATCGTTCCCCCCTTGAGCGTTGTCCTTTTCTGCTCTTCCATCAGGTCGATGATCTTGTGGTCCGCCTTCGGATCAAACTCTCCGGATGTTGCACCGGGAAGTCCGCATACATTTCGAGCATACTCTATCGCCATAAGCTGCATTCCAAGGCAAAGCCCGAGATACGGAATTTTGTTGACGCGTGCATATTCTATTGCATTTATCATGCCTTCGGTTCCGCGCTGGCCGAAGCCGCCGGGAACTAATATCCCGTCTGCAGACTTCAATGCGGCAAGAGAGCTGCCGACGCTCGATTCCTCAAAGGTTTCCGACTCTATCCAGTTGATCTTAAGATTGGCCTTGCACGCGAGAGCAGCATGCATCAGCGCCTCCTTCACGCTTGCGTATGAATCCTTAAGGTTGACATACTTCCCGACAATCGCTATTGTAGCAGTTCTTTTTTTGTCGTTGGGATCTACTCGATTTTTCCACTCCGTAAAGCGCTTTTCATCAAACGTTGTCGCTTCGAGCCCAAGCTCCTTGATGAGCATCTTGTCCATTTTTTGTTCAACAAGCCTGAGCGGAAGTTCGTAGATGTTTGATATGTCATTGTCGTCAATCACGGCCTCCGGCGCAAGGTTAGAGAAAAGCGCAATCTTTTTTCTTGTTTTGTCGTCAAGCCTTCTTGTGCTTCTGCAGACAACGAAGTTCGGCTGTATTCCATCTTGCCTCAAGCTTCTGAGGGCGAGCTGGGTTGGCTTTGTTTTCTGCTCACCGACAGTCTCAAGCTCGGGCACATAAGTTACGTCGACAAATACCGTTCTGTGTTTTTGGGAGAGCTGACGCATCGCTTCGACAAAGTATCCGTTCTCGATGTCGCCGACAGTTCCTCCGACCTCTATGAGAAGGACGTCGAGCTTCTCCTTCTCGGAGACTTTCTCTATGCGCTCTATAATATAATCAGTGACGTGTGGGATTATCTGGACGTCAGTGCCGAGGAAGTCGCCTTTCCTCTCTTTTGCGATTATCTCGCTCATCACCTTTCCTCCTGTGAGTGTGAAATCCTTTGTCACGTCCTTGTTTAGGAATCGTTCGTATGTTCCGAAGTCCATGTCTACTTCGCTTCCGTCTTCAAGAACGAAAACTTCTCCATGCCGAAACGGATTCATGGTCCCGCAGTCGAAGTTGAGATATCCGTCGAACTTGAGCGGCATCACATTATAGCCGTAGAGCGAGAGTATCTTTGCTAAGGAAGAAGTGACTATGCCCTTCCCCAAACCGCTAAGAAGAGAACCCAGCACAACGACGTACTTCGTTTGCATATGGTATTGCTTATTAGCTTAACACTTTATAAAGGATTGCTGAAATTACAGGTGTAGTCTGGTAAATGTCACTGCTCTTTCAGGAACTTGAAGTTGACAAGGAAAAGCTTGAAACCGCCGACAAGCTTGAAATGCTTCGTCTCTCCCACTCTTTCGTAGTAGTTTATCGGAATCTCCTCTATGTTGTAGCCCCTCTTTCTGACCTTGATGTTCATCTCAGTCTCTACTCCGAAGTGCGGTTCAGTTAGATTAAGAGTTTTGAATATGCTTGACTTTATTGCGCGGAGCCCAGTTTGTGAGTCACGGAGCTTCATTCCGTAGAGAAGGTTCCCTGTTATTGTAAGGACATGGTTTCCCAACTGTATGTAACCTGCCATCGAATCCTTTCCAAGCTTTCCGAACCTGTTGCCTATCGCCATCCCTGCCCCGCTTCTGACAAGCTGCACCACCTTTCGGAGAGCGCGCACATCATATGTGCCGTCTCCATCGATGAAAGCGGTTATATCGGTATCGATGTGCTTGCCAACCTGTGCGAGCGCAACCCCCTTTCCAGAGCCTGTCTGTTTAATCACTTTCAGCTTGGCGTTCTTGTGCTTGATGTGGATCGATCCCTTGTAAATTACAATTATGCAACAGCCAGGAAGCGCCTTGAAGACCTCTTTCACTACGCTCTCTACCGCAGGCTCGTCCTTGACCGCAATCACAACTGTCGTGTCGCTGTAATCCACACTATCATCTTAAAAAAGCGATAAGATAATTAAGTTAAGACTTAAAAGGCTATTCGATGGAGAACAATGGAATAAGGGCGTTCATAGCACTCGAACTTAGCGAAGACGTCAAGGAAAACATCGCAGCGCTTTCTTCAAAGCTGTCGAAGCTTGATGTAAGCCTTGTCGCAAAGGAAAAGATGCACATAACAATGTTCTTTTTCGAGAGCATAAGTTCGCAGAGGCTCAATCTTGTCAAGAATGTCATCGAGGAAATAGACACGCCAGCTTTCGAACTTTCAGTAAAAGGGACTAGCGCATTCACCGAAAGGGTTCCGAGAGTGATCTTCGCAGACATCGGAGAAGGAAAAGAGAATGTCATGGAATTGTACGAGAGCATGAAGCCGAAGATCGAAGACCTTGGCATCTACGTAGAGCAGAGAGATTTTACTCCGCACATAACGATCGGAAGGGCGCGGAGGCCAGACAGGGAAAAAGATGAAATACTCGCATTTGTGTCAGAACACAGCGACTACGATATCGGATCGTACACTTGCAGAAGGATAAAACTAATGCGAAGCGATCTCACAAGCGATGGGCCAGTCTACACTGAGATATATGCAAAGGAACTGTCCGAAAAAGCATGACCTCCTCCTACGCCTAAAGGCGTGGGTTTCCAGCCTCTGTTTCAAGGCGTATAGTTCTCAGCTCCTCGACAACTGCCCTCTTTTGAGGTCTTACACTATCTTCCTGAGCGTGACTTCCCGCAGGTCCTGCGGTAGCTCTATTGAGTATATTTTTCGCTGCATTTATATCTCTGTCTTTCTTCATCCCACATCTGCTGCAGAGATATATCCTTTCAGAAAGCAGCATGTCCTGAAGGTTGCCGCAGTTGCTGCACTGTTTTGTGGTGTTCTTTGCATCTACTGCTATAACTTTCATACCAGCGCTTTCAGCCTTGTATGAAAGGAATTGCAGGAACCTGTTCCATGAAGCATCATGTATTGAGCCTGCAAGATTGTGGTTCTTCACCATGTTTCCGATGTTCAGTTTCTCTACTGCAAATGAGGTATAATCTGAATTGACCAGCCTGTTGGAAAGTTTATGGAGAAAGTCGTTCGAGCAGTTTGCAGCGTATTCGTATTTCCCCTGTAGTTTTTCCTTTGCTTTCTGTCTTCTTCTGCTTCCTCTTTTTCTTCTTGCAACTATCTTCTGCCATTTTGCAATGTGCTTCTGAGAATCTTTTCTGAATTTGGGTTTGCTGACCTTTGTTCCGTCTGACAATGCAATGAATGAATTCAACCCTAGATCGATTCCGATAGGGTTGGTGTTTTCTATTTGTGGAATTTCAATCTCTTTTGTTGCTGTAAAAATCGCGTAATATTTCCCTGCTTCTCTCTTTATCGTCATGGTTTTAACCTTTCCTTCTATTACTCTCTGGAGTTCTATCTTCATTGTGCCGATCCTTGCGACTCTGAGCCGATTCTTCTCTATGGAAAACGAACCGTTGTCTTGTGGGTATACTATGCTGTAGTATCGGTCTACTGATTTGAAACGTGGAAAACCTACTTTCATTTTCTTTCCTGATTCCTTCTGCTTTGCTCTTCTGAAGAAGTTTTGGTACGCCTTAAGAACACGGTATTTTATCTCGCATCTGGTCTGCGAATAAATCTGTAAGTACCTTTTGTCTACTTCAATCTCTTTTGCGAATATGTTTAGGCACTGCATCGACAGTCTCTTATTCCCGTTTTTATATGAAAGTATCGACTTTTCAAGGATTAGATTGTAGAATTCCTTTGCAAGAACGAGCTGTGAATCTATCACACACTGGCGTTTTGAATCTGGATAGATCCTGAATTTGTATGCGCGTATCGTGGAATCACCACTAACTCTCCATTCGGCAGAGGGCCCAAACCACGAAGCTATTATTTATACCGCTGAAACATTATATTACTTTCTGTTTACACAGTATTGCTTTTGCGGCTTCTTTCATACTCATGCGTAAACGTAAGGGATTTCAGAAGCCATTGGGTATAAATATCTGGATAATTGCATCACTTTTGTGAATTCATGGCCAATGCAAAGCGCAATCCGTCTAGAGGTATAGACGCAGCTATCGCAGACGCACTTCTTACTCCTAAAGAAAAGGCTACGCTAACGGACTTGGCAAGAAAGGCATGCCTTCTGAACGACGGCGCAAGGATAGACCAGGCGCTCGATACTGCCGAAGTCGCACTCGCGTCTGGACAGCCTGTCGACGCAAAGGAGGGAGCAAAGCTGATGTTCTGGTACAACGAACTCTGCAGATTCAGGGAAATGGGGGACGAACTTCTGGGAACCATCACTTCGATTGAGCTCAGGCAAATACTCGAAGAAGAGGGATTGGTCGCAGAGCCTGTGCACACACCACAGCCGGTGACAAAGGCAGACCTTGCTCTCATAAGGGCAAGCCTGATCGACTGATTCATAAGCTATAAATATCTGCAATCTATACACTATTCTGGTTTTCATGGCAAGAAGAAATTCTGCACCGCTGACAAAGGACGAGAGGGAAAGACTGGAAGTCGGCGCAAAGCTATGGCTGCGCATAAGGACTCCGGAAGAAGCCGCAGCTGCGCTTAGGAGGGCAGAGCGGAGTGCGGAGAAGACCCACAACCCGAAAGCAGAGGCACTGAGAGATGTATTGAGGGAGTTGGCTCCGAAGCACGAAGAGATATCGAGCGCAGATTTCCCGGAAATGACGCTAACAAGGCCCGACAACATGCCAATTATCGATGTGGCAATGGCTGCATTCAACGACGCATTCAACAGCCTATAGCGAAACCTATAAAAGCGCAAATATTCTATATAGTAACCTAAGTTTTACGTCTTTTTTACGTAGAAAGTCAGTGATACAATGAGCCAATTCGGAATGCAACTCCATTCAAAGTCAAAGACAAAGAAGTTCGGCAACGGGAAGCGCAAGCTCAAGTTCCGCGACAAGCGAAGGGCAGAGCTCGGAAACTATTTCTCTGCAACAAAGCTTGCCGCTGCGAAGCAGGAAACAAACGTGGCCAAGCCTACAAGGCGACGCGGAGGCGCAGAAACATCGACGCTAAAGCAGGCAGCATTCGCAAACCTGCAGACAAAGCAGGGTTTCAAGAAGGTAAGAATCAAGGGTGTCATGGAGTCTCGCGACAACAGAAACTTCGCCAGGCAAAACATAATTACAAGGGGTACGGTAATCAACACCGATCTCGGAAAGGCTGTTGTGACAAACAGGCCAGGGCGAGAGGGTTCAGTCAACGCAAAGCTCATCGAAGGTTGATTTGGTGGCGCTTTCTATGTCAGCACCCACGTCCACGGAAGGAAAGACAATATTTTGCGGATCTGGTGGAGACAGCGACTGGCTTGAGCAAAACCGGTCACGCCTCAGAAGCGAATTCTTGGGAGAGCATATTGCAATAAAAGACGGACGCGTAGTCGGGCACAACACACGCGCTGCAGTTCTGCTCCGAACGCTAAGAGAATCCGGAATCGATCCGAAGGAAACATTGATAGTAAAGATGCCTCCGGCAAGCCGGGCACAAAAGTGATATTATGTCAGCACGCGTATACGAAGTCGATCAATCAGAGGCGCAGAAGCTGAAGAAGCTTCTTACATACGATCCGTATCTTGATCCTAATCTTATCCCTAAGCTCCCGGACATAGATGACAAAGAGCGGGCGAAGCTTCCCCCGGAGAAGCAGAAGGAGATAGCAGAGCTGGAGAAGAAGGCGAGCGAGGCATCGAAGAAGCTGCGCGAAGACCCTATGATGAATGTCATATTCGCGCGCCAGGACTGCGAGATGCGGGACGGCGCAGCGCTCGACCAGAACAACGGAAAGAGCTACCTTCTAGTAAGGGCAACCGACGAATTCCTTGATCTCGCAGAGCAGAAGTTCAAGAAGGAGTTCACGACAGTAAAGAGAGCTCCGAAGGAAATAGAGGACAAATTCATAGCGATGAAAGAAGAGGAGGAAAGCAAAGCGAACGCAGGATTCGGCTCTATCTTTGGCTGATGCATACTATTTTTAAGTCTTTTTCATATACTAATCCATGCGATCCCAGTCTGCAATGGAATATTTGATGACATATGGATGGGCCATTCTGATCATTGCGGTGGTTCTAGCGGCACTTTTTCAGCTTGGAGTTTTCTCTGGAGGAAATCTGGGCAGCCACGCAACGGCAGGTTCATGCCAGGTGCAGAAAAGTACAGTCGGTTCGTCCTTGGTTGGGGAATGTAACGGGCAGCTGCCGGAGTTTGTCGGACAATTCAATGGACAGAACAGCTACATAAGCGTCCCTGATAGCTCGTCTCTATTCTCGAATCCCAACGCAGTCACCGTCAGCGTATGGATTTATCTGACTACGGTTTTCACTAATCAGTATAGAGCAATACAAGGGTTTTCGGATTGCTGCTCCGCCGGAGCCTACGACATGTATGCAGATTGGATTACAGGTAATCCCAACGGTTTTGAAGTAGTGAATTCAATAGGCAGTAGGCAGGTTGTCGTTAACGTTGGTGCTACTCCTGCCAATACTTGGCTTAATATCATAGGTATTTATAGCGGAAGCGCCGGAACCGTCTCAATTTATAAAAATGGCGTCCTCGAAGGGACCATAACGGGCGTCCCCTCTGGCATTATAACTGGCAGCAGCAACCCTATGTGGATTGGGGGCGGAGGCGCAGCCAGTTGGCCTGGTTACATTGCAAACCTCCAGATCTACAATACCTCTTTATCACAACAGGAAGTAAATGCAATTTATCTTGGGGGCATCGGCGGCGCACCGGTCCGCCCACAGAACCTGGTCGGCTGGTGGCCGCTCAACGGCAACGCCAACGACTACTCCGGGAACAACAATAACGGACAAGTTGTTGCCGGTGTAACTTTCTCGAGTTCGTGGCTGACGACCACTGGCTACACTGCGCCTTAGCAAACCACTTTTATAGCTTGTTGTACAATAAACCTTGATTCAATGAACCTCCTCAGCTCCGACGACCTTTCAAAGGACTCAATCAACGAAATATTCAAGATAGCCGACCAGCTCAACTCAGGAAAGCAAGAGCTCGGGATAAAAGAGCACGCGACTATGGCGCTCATTTTTCAAAAACCATCTACGCGCACAAGGCTTTCATTCGAAGTAGCGATGATCCAGCTCGGGGGCAATGCGATTTATCTGGACATGTCCACAACGCAGTTCTCCAGAGGGGAAACCTTTGCAGACACTGCAAAAATCCTTGGCAGCTACTGCGATTTCATCGCAGCGCGGCTTTTCAGGCAATCAGACCTGGAGGAAATCGCAAACAACTCAAAGGTTCCGGTGATAAACGCGCTCACAGACACCGAACACCCGACGCAGGCTCTCGCCGACGTCTATACTATAAGAACGTACAAGAAAAATCTGAAGGGCACAAAGCTGGTTTTTGTGGGCGACATCGCCAGCAACACGGCGAATTCGCTTATGCTCACCGCAGCAAAGTTCGGGATGGATGTCTTTCTGCTCGGACCGAAGGGATACACACCAAATTCGAAGTTCGTCACAAAAGCAAGAGAATACGCAAAAGTTGTAATCACCTCAGATATCGCAGACGCTCTAGATGACGCAGACGTAATCTACACGGACACGTTCGTCAGCATGGGTCAGGAAGCCGACGCGGATAAAAGGAAAAAGCTGTTCGCTCCTTACCAGGTCAACAACAAGATGCTGGAGCTTGCGAACAAAGACGCGATTGTGATGCACTGCCTGCCCGCACACCGAGGAGAAGAGATAACTGGAGAAGTTCTCGACGGAAAACAGAGCGTTGCGTGGGAACAGGCGAAGAACAAACTGCTTCTGAACAAGGCGCTGATCATCTATCTGTCGAAGAAGACATAATGCATATATATCTTATTCATCATAATATTCTTGGCAGTTAACCCGGTGGCGGTGGGACTCGAACCCACAAAATCCTGGGAGGATCCTCGCTTCTGAAGCGAGTGCGGTGCCAATTACGCTTTACGCCACCAACGGGCCTGCCATTCCTGCTTTTCAGAAACATTAGAATAAGCAATAGTTATTACGATATAACTATTTATACTTTAGTATATGTTAGTGTAAAGACCTATCCAGTAAAACCTGCCAAATCTCCCGTGATGATACTGCACCAAAATCCCAAACCTTTTTAAGCGTGCCTTAGGAAACTAAATAGGAAAAAGGCGCTGCAATGGCTTCCGAAATTGGATTGTTGTCAAGAAAGGTCCTTCGCGAGCTGTGCACAGACTCGAGGGTAAGCCTCAGCGAACTCCAGAGGCGGCTTGAGGTTCCATCTTACGTTATCAGCAGGCACATCAAGAAACTTGAAGAAGAGCTTGGCCTGCGCTACACGCTAAACATAGACTACGAAGAGCTTGGGTTCAGAGAACTGAATGTCTACCATGTAACATTCAAGATAAAGAAGCCAGACGACGCAACGCTAACCGAATTTCTAGCAAAGAGCGGGTTCGTACAATTGGCAATAAAGATGAAGAAAGGCAGCGACTTCGACCTTGTGGTGTTCGCGCTCTCCGGCAACGAAGAGGAATTCGCGAAGTGGAACCTGTCGTTCTCTCTTGATCTATCGAAATACGGAGTGGACGTAAACAAATCCGACATAGACATAGTGCACCATGGCTTTATTCCCCTCAACGAATGGGCGATAAAGCAGGCGAAGATTCCAGAAATATACAAAAGAATACTGCTGTCGCTCAACGAGGATTCACGGCAGACGATCCGAGACCTTGCAAAGCACATAGGGCTAAAGGAAGACCTCGCCCGCTATTACCTACAGAAGCTTACAAAGATGAAAATAATACGGCAGTTCACAACTATACTGCTCAAGCCACCGCAATGCGTGAACGTATTGATGTTCATGCGATACGTCTATCGAGAAGGGCACGTGCAAAGGATACTCAACAAGAGAAAGCTTGTCTACTTCAAGAAAGAGGACCAGCTTCCATTGTTCAACGAATACCAGATGGTAACATCGGTGAGCGGAGGAGAGCAGGACTTTGCATGGGGCAGTGCACCTTCTACTGCTGAAGCAGAAGCCCAGGTGAAGGCTCACGCCAGCATATTCAGCAAAGACACGCCAACGATAATCTCAGGAATCGTCGACAGACCGCTAAAGGGCTATCTTCCGATAAGGAGCATAAACCTAAGGCAGTGGTACAGGACTACAGAATGGGCGCTAGGTCAGAACTACACCGGAAAAGAGGAGCAGCAACACTAGGCAATTCCCGCTTCGTCATTTCTCTTTATCAACGTCCCTACCGCAGAGAATTTATCGATAACTTTGTCCGGGTCTCCGCTGCCCATGACGAGAAGATGCTCTTTGCTACAGCCTGTTATCTCTCTTATGAACTCGAGCTCAGGCTTTGACGCGATGTCGTGATGCTTGTCGGTGAAAAGAACGCAGTCGTCTCCACTCATGCTGTTGATCTTCTCTTTCGTAACAGAGCCTGCGTCCTGCGGTTCTACATAGAATGCAAGCACACGCCCGTTTCCTCTCATCGTGTTGTATATCACCGGATGCTTGGTGTCGACAAATGCGCTTGTCACGTCGTAGAGCGGTCTCGGATGCATGTGCCTTTTTTTCGAGACCACGAAGTTGCCGGCTTCCCTCGGAGCGAACTTCTGCACAAGGACTCCGGCGACCACAGCAACGGCTATTACTATGTAGTATGGCTGGATCGCCTCTCCGAGCACAAGATAGCTGAGCAGCATTGTTATGAACGATGCCATTATGAACGAAACGCTTGCGCGCGCAGTCTTGACAAGCCTCAGGGCTTCATAGAACAGAATCGCGAACGCGGCTTGTGTGAACACACCCAAGAAAAGTATTGCGATCACTGCGTTGGTGCTGAGCGACAGAAGCGGCGCTCCTGTAGCAAGCGCGATCGGCGCAAAGAAAATCAACGACAGAACATTGTAGATGAAAACAGAGCTTGTGAGCTCGTAGTTGTACCTCTTCGAAACCGCAGACGATACTGCCTCGCTTATCGCCACTGCCACAACAAGCCCAACGAATGGAAGCGCAGCTAGCGGTATGCTGATCGCAGTTCCTCCGACCAGCGTCACAAAAAGGCCAAGGAATCCAATCACTACTCCGGCAACGTCCCATTTTGTTATCCTTTCTTTTATTACGAGCGGCGCGAAAAGTATCAGGAAGATTGGCCATGTCCTAAACACTACCGCGACCAGGTCTGCGCTTATGTAGTGCGCGGAGTAGGCAAGCCCCAACGGCTCGAACGTGAAGACGAAAAGCCCGGTAACGAGCAGCGCGATGAGCTGCCTCCTGTCCTTCAGTATTGTCTTTACGTTTTCCGTGTTTCCAGTGAAGCGCATTATCGCATACGAAGTCAGCGTTCCGACTAGCGACATGTAGAACAGCAATGTCATCGTAGGAACAGCGCTCCCGAGCTTGAATGCCACAGGCATGCTAGATGCGAGCAGCAGGGCGACTGCGAGGATCGCGTATCCCTTCGTTTTTATTGTTATCATGTTTTCGCTTTCCCCACAATAGCACTTCTCTTTGGGTATTTAAAGCCTTTGCTAAAACGCAAAAAAGCAGAAAGTAAGTTTCGGACTTTTGAAGAGGGTAAAATGAGCAATGTTTTTAGATGTGCAGTATTAATATCAATCCATGGAGCTTATAGCCAGAGTCGGAGTTCTGCTCGTTGTCATAGTGGCTGTAGCGGCTGCCGGCTTCCTTCTGTTCACCCATTCCGCTTCTCAGCAGGGCCCTGTGACAAAGACACAGGCGGAATCGCTCGTCTACAACGACGTCAAGCTGCAGAACCCCAACGCGACTATCACGATAGTCAACGCATCGCCGTCTTCGGTAGCGCCCAATAGCTGGAGCATTACCCTTGCGGTGGTATACAATGCGACAAGGCCATGCCCTACCCTTTTCATAGAGGCTTACGATTACCCGGCTACTGGATTCGTACCGAGCACAGACAACCTTTACACTAGAGGATGCGTCATCTACGGGCTTGCGACCGCTCCGTATTATGTGATAAGCTCTCCAGACATAGCAGTAGTGGGAGCCTACAACACCTCTTCATGGGTGCAGCACTACGTCTCTGTTTACGGGTACAACAGCGTAACAGCATCGGCAAGCTTCTACGCGAACCTCACAGCATCTGCGACTCCGCTCAACATGTCATACAGCAACATATGGCTTGTCAACTTCACGGCAACGCAGGCGACCTACAGCGAATACGTGCTTCTCGGCCAGAGCGGAACAAGGATCGCGAACTACACAATCGCAAGAAAGTAAGCCAGAAACAGTGGAAATTCTGCGTTTATCTGCATCATATATCATATATCAGCGTAAAGCATGAGCCAAATTCTTGCGCTTCTTGTAGTAAAGTAAACTAAAGTTCCAAAGGCTCCATGCTACTTTTTCAATTCTCGCTTTTAACGATGGATTTATAAACGTTATCAGATATTATTCAACATATACTTTGCGACCAAAGTGATAGTATGAGCGACCTCGTAAACGAGATTCTGGGACAACCTACAAAGAGCAACGTAGCTGATGATGAATTCAGCTCGACACAAATAAAGATAGTAACAGCGGGATTCGGCGGAGCAGGAAACAACATTGTAAACAGGCTTCTGAAGGCTGGTGTAAAAGGCACCGAGTTCGTAGCAGTTAACACTGATGCCCAACACTTCAAGATAATCGATGAGCGAATCAAGAAAGTGCTGATTGGAAGAACAATCACGCGCGGACTAGGAGCAGGCGGCGATCCAACGATCGGTGCAAAGGCTGCAGAAGTCGACCGCGGACTTATTGAAGACGCTTTCAACGGATCACAGCTAGTCTTCCTATGCGCTGGTATGGGAGGAGGAACAGGAACTGGATCGATAAAAGTTGCGGCACAGATCGCAAAAGAGCAAGGAGCGATCGTAGTTGCTATGGTAACATACCCATTCGACCTCGAAAGAATAAGAAAGGTCAAGGCCGAAGAAGGAATACAGCAGCTGCGAAAGTACTGCGACTCTGTAATTATCCTCGACAACAACCGACTTGTAAAGCTGGTGCCAAACCTGCCAATGAACGACGCATTCGCTCTTGCAGACGAAGTGCTTGCAAAGGCAATCGGCGGACTTGTCTGGACAATCACACAGCCATCGTTGATCAACATAGACTTCGCTGACGTCCGATCAATATTGGGCGGAGGAAAAGTCGGATTCATAGCAGTAGGAACAGGAAAGGGCACAGACAAGGTAAACCTTGCAAGCGAAGGCGTGCTCAAGAACAAGCTGCTTGACGTTGACATGGAAGGCGCAGATGGCGCACTCATCCACATCTCTGGCGGAGCAAGCCTCACAATCGGCGATGCCATAAAGGCCGGTGAAATAATCACCGACAGAATGGACACCCGTGCAAACATAAAGTGGGGTGCAAGGCTAATACCAGGATACGACGACCAAATCGAGATTGTCGCAATAGTGACTGGCGTAAAGGGAGCCAGCGTTGTCGGCAAGCTAGAAGAGCGCAAGGAGTCATCGTTCTCTGGAATAGAGATGATTTAATTGGATTGGGGGAAACCCCTTCCTTTATTTGATTAATTTTAATATTTCACCCAGGTGGAAATATGGTAGACTACAATTCGGACGAATTCACGGCAAAGTTGGCAGTAGTAGGGTTAGGTGGAGCTGGAAGCAATTTGATCAACAGGATCTATGGTTCTGGTATCAAGAGCGCCACTACGATCGCACTAAACACCGACGCAAAGCACCTAAACATGATAGGAGCTCACAAGAAGATCCTCATGGGCAAGGAGCTTACGCGCGGTCTTGGAGCAGGAGGCTTCCCAGAAATAGGGGCCAAGTGCGCTGACGCAAGCCGAACAGAAATCATGAAGGCGATAGAAGGCTACGACATGGTTTTCCTGGCAGCAGGCATGGGAGGAGGAACAGGCGGCGGATCAATCCCGCTAGTCGCCCAGATGGCGCGAGAGCAGGGCTCTCTCGTAGTCGCGTTTGTCACATATCCATTCTCGCTCGAACGCTCAAGGAAGCAGAAGGCCGATTGGGGCATTGAGCAGCTGAACAAGACTGCAGACACAACAATAATTATCGAGAACGACAGGATTCTGAGCTATGCGCCAAACCTCCAGATAGAGAAGGCGTTCGAGCTTGTAGACAGCATTGCAGCCAATGCAATCAAGGGCATAGCTGACACTATAACGCTTCCAAGCCTGATCAACCTCGACTTCGCAGACGTGCGAACTGTAATGAGAGATGCAGGAACAGCAGTCATCAACCTCGGAATAGGCAGCGGGCCAGACCGAGTGCAGAAGGCTGTAAAGTCAACGCTTCAGCACCCGCTTCTTGATGTGGACATAGAAGGAGCGAAGAGCGCGCTCATCCACGTACAGGGAGGAACAGGATTGACCATAGAAGAGGCGAACACCGTAGGTGCAGGAGTCACTGCAGGATTGGACGAACGCGCGAACGTAATATTCGGATCAAGGCTCATTCCTGAGATGAATGACACGATAAAGGTCATGTCGGTAGTGACAGGAGTCAAGCCAAAGTTCGGCAGCTACAGCGCAAGGATGACAAAGGCGGCTGAGCCGGCATATCTCGACAGCATCGAGAATATGATTTAATTAATTTTATTTTTAACTTTCTTTTTCTTTATTTTTTCTCATCTTTCTTTATGCTATAGACCTCTAGACCTGGCTACCTCTCCTGCTATCTCTTCTGTAAAGGTTCTAAGAATAGATTCGATTACTGGCTGCGTGCTGTTCTCTCCAGTTCCGTCTTTCGGTATGTAAACTTCGAGAAGAAGCTCTTGTCCGTCTATGGTTGCATCTGCTCTCCAGCCCCGCTGGTCAGACTGTTCTCGCTCCCCAGTGCATACGAGCGAAAGTGTTCCAACGCCTTCCTCAATCCTCAATAATCTTGGGTTGAAATCGTGCGAATTCTCCTCGCGCTCCTTGATGTCTCTCTCGAACACCTTTCTTGCATCGGCGAGGGAGCCGCATGCAATGTAAGTGCTCAATTTGCCATTCCCATCTGTTTGTCGACTAGAAACTTCTGCTGTTGCCATACAACCAAAGCAAGATTGTGTAGCGCAAAGTATTTATTGGTTCTTTATTGAACGTCAAACTGGCCCATTCTTGTCATGGTATCGCCTGATAAATATCGGTTTTTGCGCTTTAAAAGGCAACAAAACTATTCGGTTTGACGTAAGGTGCAGTTATCAGAGAAGTGCCCATTAAGTTAGGTATTTATAGCTTTTTGCTGATAACATAGCATTAACTTTACGGTTAGTTGGTAAAATGGTCGACGAGGGAGAGGTCCAGCACGAATCAGCACGAGACATAAAGATAGGAAGATACGTGCTAATAGACGGAATAGCCTGCAGAGTAGTAGAGATTGAGACAAGCAAGCCAGGAAAGCACGGAGCTGCGAAGATGCGGGTCACAGCAATGGGGATTTTCGACGGCCAGAAGAAGAGCATGATTCTCCCTACAACAGCAGACGCAGATGTTCCCGTAATCAAGAAGAGGAAGGCGCAGGTAGTGTCTGTTGCAGAGACATCAGCGCAAATAATGGACAGCGAGACATACGAAGTCTACGACATACCGATTACGGAGGAATTCCAGGGAAAGCTCACTGCCGGAAAGGAAGTGGAAGTGATAGAAGCGATGGGCAGAAGGGCATTATCAAGAGTATACTGACTGATTTTAAGTCAACGACAAATCAACATAGAGTGATATCATGGAAATAAGAGTAGAAGAAGAGACAAGCAATGCATCGATAGGAAGGAAGGAGATAAAATTCTCGATTCTTGAAAGCAACACCACACCTTCGAAGGAAGCGGTGAAGCAGGCACTGTGCAAAAAGCTGAACGTTAGCCCTGACAGCACAATTATAGTCAGGATAGACCAGCAGTTCGGGGCAAAGCAGGGCAAAGGGATAGCCCATTCATACAAGGATGCCCAGTCGCTAAAGAAGTTCGAGCCTGATTACTTCGCAGAAAGGACAGAGAAGAAGGCGAAGAAAGCCGCAGCGAAGGGCGGAGCAGCGCCAGAAGCAAAGGCTGAAGCGGCCCCCGCGCCAAAAGAGGAGAAGAAAGAGGCTAAAAAGGAGGAAAAGAAAGAATAATGATCGATGATATTCATGGCAGAAGAAAAGAAAGTGGAGAAAAAGGAAAAGGCCAAGAAGCAGTTCAAGGCATACAAGCCAGGAAGGATGTGCCCGAAGTGCGGAAAGAGAATGGCCGAACACAAGGACAGAACTTCATGCGGAGGTTGCGGCTACTCGGAATTCAAGACAAGCCCTGCACAAGCAAAGAAGTGAGGTGGGCTCTTGGCAAAGAGGCCTGCTAAGAACAAGATCAAGAGCAAGCTCAAGATCAAAGGAGACCATCCGATGGTAAAGGCTACATTCTACTTCTCATTCCTGTTCGTATTGTCGATGTTCATCTGGTCGTTCTACGCGTTCGCGATAGGGGCGATGAATCTATTATACTTCACAGAGCTGTCGACGATACTGCTTTCGTTCATGTTCCCTACTACTGTGTTCACTTGGCTTTCATTAAAGGGAAAGAGCTCGATGCAGATCGCTGCAGAGTTGGGCCTGTCAAGGGACAAGTTCACAAAGAGGGCGCTGTTCGCAGGCATAAAACTGTTTTTCGCGATATTGATTCTTGAGATAGCTCTAACCGTAGTAACAGCATTTACAGGAGTGCAGCTTCCAACAAATGTGGAAACGCTGCTAGACGGAATGCCGACATGGTTCCTGCTGTTCGGGATTTTCATAAGCCCGCTCAACGAGGAAATATTCTTCAGAGGGTTCATGGTTCCAAGGATCGGGGTAATTCCAAGCGCACTGATATTCGCAGCGTTCCACGTCGGGTACAACTCGATAGCAGAGTTCGCCGGCGCAGTAATATTCGGACTTCTTGCTGGTTACGTGTTCAAGAAGACTGGATCACTCTACGCTACGACGCTGGGGCACCTTCTCATAAACATGCTTACGATAGTTCAATTCCTGCCGTGATATTGGGAAGGTTATTATATCTTGATAGCAAAATATATCTGCTGATATAATGGTACGTAAAAGAACATTTGAAGTTGTCATAGAAAAGGATCCGGACGGTTATTTTATTGCTGATGTGCCAGAGCTTAAGGGCTGTCACACACAGGCGAGAGACCTTAACACTTTACAAAAAAGGATAAAAGAGGCGATAGAGCTCTGCTTGATGGACGAGAAAGAAACAGTAAGCCCAAACGAATTTTTCGGAGTACAGATAGTGACAGTCTAACTAGTGTCATTGCCTGCCTTTTACTACAGTGGTTAAATGGCGACTCGCAAGTTGGTAACTGCTTTTGAAGTAATCAAAGTGCTGCAAAATTTCGGATTTGAACTTGTTAGGAGAAAAGGGAGTCATGTAAGAATGGCACACCAAGATGGAAGAAAAACCACTGTGCCTGTGCATGGAAAAGAGCCGATAGGGACTGGTCTGCTACTTAGAATACTAAAGGATGCCGACTTGTCTAGAGACGACTTTTTCAAAAAATTAGACGAACTTTGACTGTGTCGCTATGCAGAACATAAAAGTTGTGTTGGTTGAGCCATGTTATCAGATAAACATAGGCTACATGGCGCGAGTCATGAAAAACTTTGGCATAGAACGAATGCACATGGTTGCTCCAAGGTGCAAATACGACGGAAAACAAGCCATCCAATACTCGAAGCATGCAGTAGGCCTTGTCAAGAACGCAAAGCTATACAAAACGATAAAGGAAGCGACTAAGGACTGCGACAAAGTGATCGGCACAACAGGGATGTGGTACAAAGCGAACAGCACCTTCTTCAACATCTATCCCCCGGACAAGGCGATGGGCTTCATGAAGAAGGGAGACAAGGTTGCGATCCTGATTGGAAGAGACGACATTGGCCTTACAAAAGAGGAATTGGAGATGTGCGATGCAACGGTGTTCATACCGACATCGAAGGACTACCCGGTTCTCAACATTTCGCACGCACTGGCGATCGTCCTTTACGAGATGCAGAAGAACAAGCTGATCGATGAGCACACTCTTCATCACATGTATGCAGGAAAGCCGATGCTTGACGGGGTCACGAACCTTTTCTGGAATTCGATCAAGGACAGGAAGGACATCCGCAACAAAAAGGCGGTGCTGATGGCGTTCAAGCACATAATAAACAGGGCGAATCCGACGAAGAAGGAGCTAAACGCTATCTCGATTGGGATTACGCTAAGAAGACCAAAGAAAGGACTATAAAGTTGCATATCTAAGGCTTAGTGAGTGTATGACTATCCTACTTGGTGTAATATTCGGTATTATATCACTAATTGGTTGGGGAATTTCTGATTATTGGGGAGCACTTGCGTCTAGGAAGATAGGCGCGTTTGAAACTTCAACCATCACTCGCGGACTTGCTGCATTTGTGCTCGTGTTCCTGTTGCCGCTATTCCTATATCAACTATACGCCATACCTCTTTTTGATGTTATACTGATTGCACTGACCGGCGCATGTGTGCTTATAGGTACAACAGCATTCTACAAAGGAACAAATGTCGGAAACGTGTCAATCGTAAGCGCAATCGCAAATTCGTGGAGCGTCATTACTTTAGTGTTGTCCCTGATATTTCTAAATCTTACAATGGCGCCGAACGAAATTGCTGCTGTTGTCATCATAATAATTGGCACAATACTTGTGTCTTTCAAATTAAATGACCTCAAATCTCTAAGGTTGGGAAAACTGGTCAAGGGGGCACCATATGCATTTCTTGCAATGTTCATTTGGGGACTACAGTTCTTCTTCTTAAACATAGTTGTCAGGCAAGTTGGCTGGTTCCCTCCGTCCCTGCTGGTTTATCTAACTGTTACTATTTACGCCGCAATGTACATCAAAAAGAGCAAAATAAAGCTTGTGAAGCCAAGGCCCGTATGGCTTATTCTTGTTCTGAATGGGGTGGCTATAGCGATAGCCGCCGCTGCATATAACATAGGTGTCACCTCCATAGACGCACTTGTTGTAGCCCCGATAGCTGCGGCATCTCCGGCAGTGACTATGGCACTGGCCATGGTTAGGTTAAAAGAAAGACCGGAAATAAATCAATTGACCGGAATGATTTTGATTGTAGCGAGTTTGGTGCTACTGTCGCTTTAAAGGAAAAGTAACCGATTAACCAAATGTAGACATTCCCAGATTAGGAATATTTCTTTCGTCTATTCCGAATTTGCGCTCACCAGTGTCTGTTACTATCTTTGCGACTATTTCGCCAACGCCGAGACAGTTGGTTATTCCTGTTCTGTGCAACCCTCCTGCTATTATGAAGTTGCTTTTATTCTTGATCCTCTCAACAATCGGTTCATGGTTTCTTACAAGCGCTCTGAAACCAAAACCCGTGTTTACAACAGGAGCTGACTCCAATGCGGGTATTGTTTCGCGAGCTGATCTAAGCAATCTATCTATGCTCCATTGCTCCACTTCATACGTGTTCTCGTCCGACCCGCCGCCTATCTTTATCTCACCAGAGCTGTACTGTACAATAGATCCAATATCATTCAATATGTCTATGCCCAACCTAAGATTCTGCACTGGCGCAAATGTCACGAAGTGGCCCTTTACTGGCCAAATTGCCATGTTGGCATACTTAGGGTCGAGCAGTCCGCAGATTTTAGCTACAGATGCACCAGCAGCGTTAACAACATATTCTGTATCGATTGTTAATCCTACACTTTCAAGTCTAAATCCTTCTTTTGTTTCAGATATCTTTTCAATCTTCACTCCCTCCACCACATTTACATTTTGTGATCTGCAATCATCAGCAAGCCATGAAACTAGTTTTACTGGGTCAACGTGACCGCTTATTTCCTTTCCAAGAAGCAATGCACCCACGCAACAATTTGCAGAAATCGCAGGCTCGAGTTTGGTAACTTGTTCTGGTGTCAGCATCTCAAAATTAAATCCTGATTTCGCATAGTGGTCAGCTATTGCAGAAAGTTCTTTACCCTCTTGGGAGACTTGTAATATTCTTGTAGGTGCAAAGTCTATCCTCTCTTTTACCTGTTCTTGCAGTTCCTCGTAGAGCTCACGACTTCTTCTGTAAAGATTAATGTAGCCAGGATAGCCAGAAAGCCTTCCTCTAAGGTCATCGAAATCAGGTGCAATGTTCCCGGGTGCGGCTATTCCTGCAAAACGAGTGCCGACAGGTGAGCTGTCAACAACAGTTATGTTGTCAACGCCCTCTTTTCTCAAAGCTCGAGCGGCAGCTAGTCCCACAGGCCCTGCGCCTATGATTGCAACGTTTGCTCTAATTTCCTTTGTCATCAATAATATAACGTCGTTTCAGATATTTACGCGTTTCCACCAACGTTCCACTATATACGTGTATCCATGTCAATAGACCATTGTCAAACTGCGTAAATACTACAAGGAATGGCAAATATGCTCTTTGTAAATTAAAACAAAAAGGAAAAGTAAATAAAAAAGAAAAGAAGAAGATTTACTTCTTCTGAGCTGGCTTTCTGCTCTTTATGATCTTGACCTTTGTAGGTGTGAGCAGAATCTTCTCGTTGTCGAGCCTTGCTATGTCTCCGTTTATCTTGTCAACGTAGACCTTCAGGTTGTCGATCATTGTCTTGAGGGTGTTTGGCCTCTTCTCAAGCTCTGCTATGTTGAGCAAAATTATGTTCTTCTTCTGGAGTTCGCTCTGGATTACTGCAAGATCAGATTCATTCTGCAGTGAAACAGGCTTTACATAGAAATCCGCTGGTTCGTTCATCACGTCAACGTTCTCCATCTCTTCCATGTTCATGTATTCTTCTACATCCAGTTCCTTGGTCGCACCAAGAACTCCGCCGAGCTTGTTAAAAAGTCCCATTTAATTCACCAGCTGTTCGCCTTTGACGATACATAATGATACAATCTACTTTAAATACTTTTTCATAATTGTGGCGTATCGGAATCCTTGATTTCTGGCGTTAAACTGCGTTTATTTTACGAAAAAGTCGGTTGGAAAATTAGAAAAACTCGTTTTCGAAGCAAAGAACGTTTAAAAAGGTATCTTGCAATTAGTATGTGCGAGCCCATGTCTACAATCAAAGTAAAGAGAATATACGAGCGACCTGAATTCTCTGACGGGCTGAGGATATTAGTCGACAGACTGTGGCCAAGAGGAGTCAGAAGGAGCACTGCTAATGTAGACTTGTGGCTGAAGGAAGTGGGGCCAAGCGACCAACTGCGAAAATGGTATGCCCACGATCCGAAGAAGTGGAAGAAGTTCAAAGAACGCTACCTTAAGGAGCTGAAGAATGAGCCAAAGGAGAACAAGGCTTTCGAGGACATACTAGAGCTTGCAAGGACAAACGACACACTTACATTCCTTTTTGCAACGCAGGAAATCAACCACAACAACGCCATAGTCCTCAAGGCGGCGATCGAGAAAGAAATAGCAAAGATAATGAGAAAGATAGCAAAGGAGCAGAAGCAGTATTCATGATGTGATACTTATGATGAATCCGTCCGAGGCGTACAAAGCAGTCCTGAAAGAGGTAAAGAAGCACATAGCCGGAAAAGAAGAGATAATCGAACTTATGTTCATAGCAATGGTAGCTAACGGCCACGTCCTTCTTGAAGGAGTGCCAGGAGTGGCGAAGACAACAATGACGAAGACTCTCGCCGATGCAGTGCAGGCGGAGTTCGGAAGAATACAGGGAACTCCAGACCTTGCAATAAAGGACATAATCGGCTATTCATACATCGATGACAGCAACAACGTTCAATTGAAAAAAGGGCCGATCTTCACAAACCTTCTACTTGTCGACGAACTCAACCGAGCGCCGCCAAGGACTACGACGGCGCTGCTAGAGGCTCTTGAGGAGCGCCAGGTGACGATGGGCAACGAAAGCCTTCCGCTCAAGAGGCCATTCGTAGCGTTCGCGACCCAGAACCCGCTCAACATAGAAGGTACGAACCCGCTTCCAAAGGTGCTGACTGACAGATTTCTGATGAGGATAGCAGTGTCGTATCCAAGCATGGAAGAGGAACAGCAGATGCTTCGAATAAAAGAGCAGGAATCCCAGACTCCAACACAGAAGGTCATCAACACCGATGACATACTAGCTTATCAGGGCATGGTCAACAGCATAACCATGTCAGACGACATAGTCGAATACATAACGCAGGTGGTAAACGCCACAAGAACGGACATACACGTCGTCATGGGTGGAAGCCCAAGGGCAGAGATCGCGTTCATGAGAGCAGGGAAGGCAAAGGCTCTAATCGAAGGAAGGAAGAGCGTCACTATCGACGACATAAAGAGCCTTGCAAGGCCTATACTGAGCCACAGGATAGTGGTAAAGTCGACAGGAGGGCTTGGCGTCAACGGCATCATAGACGGAATTATTGCAACTTTACACTGATTGCATGAAGTCGCAGTCTGCAATGGAATACTTGATGACATACAGATGGGCAATCCTTATTATCGCTGTTGTTCTTGCGGTTCTTTTCCAACTTGGCGTTTTTTCAGGAAGCAATTACGGGAACACCGCAACCGCAGGCTCTTGCCAAGTAGAGACTACGTCATCAGGCTCTTCATTAGTGGGCGAATGTCAAGGACTTCAGCCCAAATTTGTTGCAGTGTTCAATGGCGCAGGCAACGTGATTGTCCCAGAGATTTCGCAGTACGCGATTACTGGCCCGATATCGATGACTGCATGGGTCAACTGGAAAAATGTTCCGGCCAGCACAAACATCGGCATAGTTGCTCCGGGTCCAACAGGAGGCCACGACTTTCCACTGCTTTTTGCTCAAGCCAGCGCTCCTGATTTCTATCAATTTGCCGTGTACAACGGTGTAACCGAATTAGCTGCTCCAGGACCAACAGTAACTACTGGCACTTGGGTATTTGTCGCGGGAACATTCTCGCAAAACCCTACAGTAGTAACTCTATACCTCAACGGCTCTCAGGTAGGTCAGAACTCAAAATCTGGCATATTCGTCCAAGCGCAATATGGGAATGGCTGGTCATTTGGATCATCAGCCGGGTTAGGCACGTTTGCATCATACTCTTTGTCCAACGTCCAAATCTACAACACAACTCTTACGGCTGCCGAGGTCCTTGCGCTCTATCAAGAGGGGATTGGAGGGGCACCGGTACGTCCCCAGAACCTTGTGGGGTGGTGGCCACTAAACGGCAATCCTAATGACTACAGTGGAAACAACAATAACGGCGCAACCACAAACATTGGCTACAGCAGTTCCTGGCAGAGCGGGTATACGGCTCCATAGCCATTGCATACCTTTTTATTCCTTGTTTTCTTATTGTCTTTGATGGACAGCCAGACGACCGGCAATCCTAGCATAAAGGCGCAAAGCGCAATCGAGTATCTTACGACGTACGGATGGGCGATAATAGTCATAGCAGTAGTGCTAGCTGCGCTGTTCCAGCTTGGGCTTTTCAGCCCCAACAGCGTAGTCAGCACACAATGCTTATTCCCGGCAGAGTTCTCATGCTTGTCGTCAATTCTGTACTCGACAAACAGCAGCATTGCAGTGAACCTTCAGCAGGCGCTTCCATCAAACATAAACATAACCGCAGTAGGCTGCAACAACCAAGGAACAATACAGTTCATGCAGTCGGTCTCTCCTCCAGCAACTGTCGGGATAGGCGGCAACTATGTATTCAACGCTATCTGCTACCAGAACGGAACTACGCTTGCTATATCATCCGGGCAGATATATCGCGGATATTTGCTTGTGAACTACACGCAGATACAGACAGGATTCCCACACACTGTGATAGGAACTGTGATAGAGAAAGCAGTCTGAGTTGTTACTTATGCGCAAAGTCGTATACATTATTCCGGAATATATGGGTTCACCAAGCGACAGCGCCTACAGAAAAGTTGGCACTATTTTCCAATCGATAGGGATAAAGCCGATAGGCATATCTATAACCTGGAAAAGGAGGACAATGACGCAATACGTCAACGAATTCATGGAAAAATACAATAAGATAAAGAAAAGAAATGAGGAGGTCTACCTATTTGGATTTTCTTATGGTGCAAATGTGGCTTTTATAGCTGCGACGCAGATCAAACCAAAAGCAGTGATTATGGGCTCACTTTCACCATTTTTCAAAGAAGATCTTAAGTACGCCTACAAATCATGGTTACGCGGAGTCGGCAAAACCAGAGTAGCCGATCACAGAAATCAATCTTTCAACTCATTCGCTAAAAAGTTTAAGTCAAGGGCACTAATTTTCGTCGGCGAAAAAGAGTGGGAACAGTGCCACAGAAGAGCCAGGATTGCACACAAGCTGATCAAAAACAGCAAGCTTATAGTGGTGCCGAGTGCAAGACATAAATTGCAACAGAAAGAGTATCAGGCCGCAGTGAAAAAATATGTGACTGCAGAGTTTACTCATTCTCGAGCTTGAACTTAGTCAGAGTATGCAGTCTCTGCGTCGCGAACGGCTTGAATGGTCGTCCGTTTCCTGAGAAGAACTTCGAGAAGAATTCAACATAGATAAGCCTCGCTCCTTGTATTCCAGGCTCGAACATCGCGATTACTATGTTGAAGAGCTGGCCAAGTATCAAGATAATCGTTCCAACTATCCCCAAGAGCAATGAATGGTGCCATGCCCCGAGGAAGACAAAGTCTATAACTTCTGCAAGTATCGCAGAGGCGAGCAGTATTCCCACAAGTCTGGTGTAGGAAAGTATGTGGCTTATCAGAGAAGGAAGCTCCATTATTCCCTTCGCCCCTTCAAACTTGATCACAGTGATTATTCCTACTACAAGCAAAATGTAAGATGCGACCGCGAAAGGGTTGTCAAGCCCCATGTCTGCCCTGTGCAGAACATTGAGCCCAAGTATCACGAAGCCTATCGCTGCTGCAAGCCATCCCAACTTCGCAATTGCATGCCCTCTGTGTCGGTTTGCCCAGTTGTTGAGGAATCCAAGTATGAATCCTCCGCAGACCATGGTCACTCCTATCCATCCTGCTATGACAAGCAGTTTCGCGAGATTGAGTTTCACGTCGAAAGGAGTCGCGTACGGCATCTGGAAGCCAAACCATTCATTGAATATGACGCCAAGTATTATTGCAAGAACCGATCCCGGAATTATCGACTTCGCAAGTATCCTTAGCCCTGTTGGACTGACTATTCCGCTTATGAATCCTGTTATCGCCTTTGGAAGATGGCTCTTCTTCGGCGGATGGTTCAATCTATGCAATATGAACAGCGCAAGCCCCAACATAATCGCTCCGTAGCCAACGTCTCCGACCATTAGCCCGAAGAAAATCGGGAACGCCATTGCAAATATTATTGTAGGATCTACTTCTGTGCTCTGTGGGAGCGAATAGAACTTCACGAAATGCTCGAACAGCTTGAACGTGACCGGATTCTGCATAAGCGTCGGCGGCAGTTCATTTGTCTCGATGTGCTCAAGCACATATCTTCCATTGGTTACCTTCTTTATGAGCGTCTCGACTTTCTTGAGCTCGTTTTCTGGAACCCATCCTTCGAGCACAACTACGCTGTCTGTGACTCCGAGCTTGCTTGTTATCTCGAGCTTCTCAGTTTCTATGTCGAGCTGCTCCCGTATCGCGCTTACAAGCGGATAATAATTGTCAGACAACTGCGAAAGCTCTGCCTCAAGCCCGATCTTCCTGTCGTTCAGCATTATGGTGCTGTTCCTGAGCTCTTTCTCAGCCATTGCCACTGTCCCGTGCATCTCCGGCACGAATTCTACTGTCACCTTCTGCTTCTCCCCTGCAGTTCCGAAGTCTTTCTCGTGCCCTTTCTTCATGCTGTATATTATCGACTTGCCGAGGTCGATCCTGATTATGTCCTTAAGCTTCTTTGTCACCGCTGCGTCGAACTCCTTGAGGTGCTCGCCGTAGACGATGAACGAGATTATGTTCTTTGTGTTGAGTATTGAAACGTCGTGCGTGAATCCCTGCATTCTTCCCAAGAGCGTAAGCGTTGATTGGTTTTCCTTGAGCCTGGCCATGATCGTGTCGAGCTCTTTTCTGATAGTGGAGACTCTGGCGTCTATTGGTATCGCATCCGCCTCTGCAATAAGCTGCTCTATGCTTTCAAACCCGTATTTCATGTGGTTTGGCCTTGTGTAAAGAAGGCTGTTCAGTCCTCTGAATCTTTGTGTATAGTCGCTGATCCTTTTTGCCTCTGTAGCCTCGCCTGGCTTCAGAAGCGCTCTTGTAGTCTCCGGAAGGGCTTCAACCTGCACTACACCTGTATCCTGCAGAGCAGAGACGGCATCGCTAAAATATCTGCTGTGGATGGCCAGCCTTATCTTCTTCATCTCAGCCGGTTTAAACATTCATACACCAAAGCGCTTTCCAATCAGCTTTGTGAAAATCGATATTGCGGATTCTTTGCCTATCGGCTTTATCCTGCTGGCTCTCTTCTTCGCATCCTCAATCATGTCGTTGTGGATACGCGCCGCCTCCTTCTTGGCCTTCTCGATTACCTTGACATAGTTGGCATCGGCAGCAAGCTCGGCTTCGCTCATTATTGCTTCTACCTCCCTCTTCGCCGCCTCCGTCATCTCTCCGGCCTTCGCCGTCGCCACATCCACCTTCGAAGTAGCCTCTTCTTCCACCTTTTTTATCTTTACAAGAGTTTCAACTTTTTCCGACATAGATACACCTAAACCAATTTTGTCACAAGCACTGCCGCGATCACTATTGCGGCGATCTTCGCCATCGAAAGCACAAGCTTGACTCTTCTGAACTTTCGAACTTGGATGTCTGCATAATCATTTTTGTAGATGCTCATGAAATCACACCATCGCCGAAGCCGCGAGCTTCCTCTTTATGAACTTGAGAGACACCGTCTGGTCTCGCTCTGCATCTTCAAGCCTCTGCTTGATGTAAACAACCTTTGCCTTTAGCCCTGGAATGACCACGTTTTCGATGGCGTTTGACCTCCTGTTGAGCTTTTCTATTTCATAAAGCAGTTTTCTGAGCGAGCTTTCCTTCTCTGCAACTTCGATCAGCAGTTGGAACAGCTTTTTGTAATTTCTTCGTGAGTCTTCTACTGCAGTAGGTACGGAAATCAGTTCGTAGGCCACAGATGGAACATATCTCGATTCGATGTTGACGTTAGGGATTCGCACTCCCATGACGTTCTTAGCCTCTACTCCTGCAAGCACTGGCTGCTGCTCGGCCGCAATCCTCTCGAGTCCGATTCTTCCGGCATGGATCTCGGCAATCTTCATGCTGTCCATGGCTCTCTGCACGCTTTCCTTGAGGTTGCCTCTCAGAAGCTGGATCTCACGCGCGAGCTTGAAGAATTCGAGGACAAGGCTTGCTCTCTTGAGCTTGAGGAGGTCGAGCCCTTTCGAAGCTACCTTTATGCGAGCCTTCGTCTTTATCATCTCGAGCCGTGTTGTCTTAATGTTTCCTTGCGCCATCCTTCTTACCCTTGTCTTTGCCCTTTCCTGCCGGAGCTGATGCTGCCGGCGGCTTCTTTGCATTCTCCAATTCTTCTTCAGGCTTTGCCTTTGCAACCATCTCAGCTATCTCTTCGCTGTGCTGCTCTCTTTTGTGGTCCCACTGGCCGTACTTCTGTATGAATTCGTCCTTGAGACGCTTCATGTCGTTCTTGTCGAGCATGCTGAACAGCTCCCATCCCAAATCTAGAGACTTGTCGACGTTTCTGTCTTCGTAATAATCCTGGTTAACGTACTTCGACTCGAACATGTCTGCGAAGTGCAGATACTTCCTGTCGTTAGCGCTCAACGCCTCTTCTCCGACTATTTCGATGAGGCTTCTTACCTCTTTTCCGCGAGCATACGCCGCGAAAAGCTGGTCTGCTACTCCACGGTTGTCTTCTCTTGTCTTGCCCTTTCCTATTCCGTTGTTCATAAGTCGCGACAAGCACACGAGAACGTCTATGTTCGGATATACTCCTCGCCTTTGGAGGTCTCTTCCGAGCACAACCTGGCCTTCTGTGATGTAACCGGTAAGGTCAGGTATCGGGTGCGTTATGTCGTCTCCAGGCATAGTTAGAATTGGTATCTGCGTGATCGATCCCTGTCGTCCATGGATCTTTCCTGCTCGCTCGTAAATCGTCGAGAGGTCGGTATACATGTATCCGGGATATCCTCTTCTTCCAGGAACCTCTTCTCTTGCAGCTGAGATTTCTCTGAGTGCTTCGCAGTAGTTTGTCATATCTGTAAGTATGACGAGCACGTGCATGTTCTTTTCGTAGGCAAGATACTCTGCTGTTGTCAGCGCAAGCCTTGGCAGAATTACTCTTTCCATAGAAGGCTCGCTCGATAGGTTCAAGAAAAGCACAGAGTTGTCAAGCGCACCGCTCTCCTCGAATTCCTTCTTGAAGAAGTTTACTTCTTCACTGTTGATTCCGATTCCCCCGAACACGACTGCGAAACCTTCCTTCGAGTTGCGCAGTTTCGCTTGTCTGGCTATCTGAGCCGCAAGCTTGTTGTGTGGAAGTCCAGAACCTGAGAAAATTGGAAGCTTCTGCCCACGAACCAGTGTGTTCATGACGTCGATCGTTGATATGCCTGTTTGAATGAATTCGCTTGGCTCCTCTCTTGAAGCAGGGTTGATTGCGCTGCCGGTTATGTCGAGCTTTGTGTCGCTGTAGACAGGTTGCCCTCCGTCTCTCGGCCTTCCCACTCCGTCGAAAACTCTTCCAAGCATCTCTTCGCTGACTGGAAGTTTCATCGTCTCTCCGAGGAATCTTACCTTTGTGTTCTCTATGTCTACTCCTCTTGTCTCTCCGAATGACTGGACGATGGCCAGGCCGTCCCTGCTGTCAAGCACCTGTCCTGTAACCCTTCTTCCATCCGGAAGCTGCACTTCTACAAGTTCGTTGTAGCCTGCATCCTTTACCCCTTCCACGAAAAGCAATACGCTTGTTACTTGCTTTACTGTTTTGTAATATACATCGCTCATTTGCTCACCTACTTTGCCTCAGCGGTCATGCCGCTTATCTCTTCGATTGCCCTTCCTAGATCTTCGTAGTACTTCTCGATGTTCTGCTCTGGAGTGTACTTCATCTTTGCAATCTTGACCTTTGCATCTATTCCCTGGAACCGCTCAACAGGAACTCCTCTGTCCACTGCGCTTCTCTCTTCTTCATAGAGGCGCATTATCGACTTGAGCATCAGATACTGCTTGTTCATCGATGAATATGTGTCGACATCGTCGTATGCGCTCTGCTGAAGATAGTCTTCTCTTATGACTTTTGCGATGTCGAGAACCATTTTCTCCTTTTCTGGAAGCGCGTCGTATCCGACAAGCTGCACTATTTCGTTGATTTCTGCCTCTTTCTGCAGCAATTCCATTGACGTAGCATAAAGTTCAATCCATTCCTTGTTCACATTCTGCTGATACCACTGCTTGAGGTCATCGGTGTAAAGCGAATAGCTCGTCAGCCAGTTTATCGACGGGAAGTGTCTCTTGTTTGCAAGCGATGCGTCGAGAGCCCAAAATACTCTTGTGACTCTGAGTGTGTTCTGCGACACCGGTTCAGATGTGTCTCCTCCAGGAGGTGATACTGCTCCGATTGCAGTGATTGAGCCGATTGCGCCGTTCATTACGTTGACACGGCCTGCCCGCTCGTAGAACTCTGCGACTTTTCTTCCCAAATAAGCAGGATAACCCTCTTCTCCAGGCATTTCTTCAAGTCTTCCAGAAATTTCTCTGAGAGCTTCAGCCCATCTTGATGTGCTGTCTGCCATGAGCGCTACGTTGTATCCCATGTCACGATAGTACTCCGCGATGGTTATTCCAGTGTAAATGCTGGCTTCTCTCGCTGCTACTGGCATGTTCGATGTGTTTGCGATAAGCACTGTTCGTTCCATAAGCGGCTTTCCTGTCTTCGGGTCCTTCAGCTTAGGGAACTCCTTGAGAACTTCTGTCATTTCGTTTCCTCGCTCTCCGCAACCGACGTAGACGACGATTTCTGCGTCAGACCACTTCGCTAGCTGCTGCTGCGCCACTGTCTTTCCTGATCCGAATGGTCCGGGTATTGCTGCAGTTCCTCCTTTTGCAACCGGGAATAGCGTGTCGAGCACTCTCTGTCCTGTTATGAGCGGTACGTTTGGCGGAAGCTTGTTCTTTACAGGTCTTGGGATTCTGACCGGCCATCTCTGCGAAAGCTGTATCTCTTTCTTTCCCTCTTTTGTCTTGACTACTGCAACGGTTTCTTCGACTGTGAACTTTCCTGAGCTTATGCTTTCGATGGTTCCATGGATTCCAATCGGGACAAGAACCTTATGCTTAATTATGCTTGTTTCATCGACAGTCCCGAGTATGTCTCCTTCGTGGACATCCGCACCCTTCTTCATGATAGGCTCGAACTCCCACTTTTTCTTTGTGTCGAGAGGCTCTACGTTGACTCCCCTCGCTATGAAGTCTCCGCTCTTCTCCTTGATCTTGTCGAGCGGTCTTTGAATTCCGTCGTAAATCGATGTAAGAAGCCCTGGGCCAAGCAGAACAGAAAGCTGTGTGTCTGTGTTGACCACCGGCTCTCCTGGGCGTACTCCTGTCGTGTCTTCGTAAACTTGGACTATCGCCTTTCCGTGATCAAGCTTGATTATTTCTCCGACAAGCTGCTCTGTTCCGACTCTGACTACGTCGTACATCCTCGCGTTCTCCAGATTAACTACATATGCGACTGGTCCTGATATTCTATTTATTATTCCGCTCATTTCGCTGCACCTTTCATGCCTTTTAGATCAACTCCGAGAATCCTCTTCGCAAGCGCCTCTACGCTCTCTCCAGCTTTTTCTATTCCTGGAAGAGGGACGAAGACGACAAGCGGGCTTATCGAAGTCTCTGCAAGCCTGAGCGTGCCGAGCTCCATCGATTGCTTTATGCTCTCGGATATCATTATAAGGTTGTAAGTCTTGCTGTTCATCAAGTCTACGAATGTCTTCACCGCCTCTTTGCCGTCAGCTATGAAAACGTCTTTGACTCCCACCAACTTGAAGCCAAGCGCAAGTTCGCGTTCGCCGATTACTGCAATGCTCTCGAATTTCATTTACGCACCAATATACTTGAGTACTTTCATCTGTTCTGCCCTGTTCTTGCTGACTTTGTAGTAGCTGCTGAGCCATACTGCACGCAGCTCATTCCTTTCTATCTCTGCCCTGATTATGAACCCCATTATGAACTCGAGCTCCATAGACAGCTCGAACACCTTGAGATATCTCTTGTAAAGCTCGCGCTTGAGCGCGACGTCGAAGTATGTTATGAATGGATCGTTCTTGTAAGCCTCGAACGCATCGTCGATTTTGTAGGGAATAAGCTCCTTCATCGCAAATATGTCCTTAGCGTTGGCCATCTCTAGAAGCTTCGCCTCCGGAATCTTTCCGCCCTTGATTATGAAGTCCTTCGAGTCCTTGTATCCGAATTCTACGCTCTTGAGCACTGTGATTATGTTCTTAACGTCGATCAGCTCCTTTATGTAGCTGAGCAGTTTGCCCTCTGTTCCCTGCTGGAACTTGAAATTTTCAAGAAGCTTTCCATAATAATATAGATCAAGGTCGAGAACCATTCCGCTTATGTCTCCGCCCTTTTTCACTTCGTCGAGATGCTTGAGCAGAACTCTCCCGTAGCCGAACTTGACAAGATAATTGACTACTCCCTCTATGTCCTTCTGGCTTATCATGCTGATGTAGTCCTCTCGCTTTATCATTCCTCCGAAGAGACCGACCGGTATGTTTCTTCCTGTCGTGATGAATGCCTCTGTCGATTCCAAATTGTAGCCAAGCTGCTTTGACGACAAAATGGTCTCGATGTTTTCTATGTCCCATCTTCCCATGTAAGCAGAGATTACTGCCCTGGCCTGTGGAGGAAGTGCGAACAGCGCACTGTTTATCATGCGCATCATGTGCGAATTTATTACAACTTCAACCAAGTCCGGAAGTTTGTAAAGCCCAGAAAGCGAATCGAGCTCCTTTCTGTAGCTTGTGCCGCTAAGGGCCTTGACAAAGTCATCGCCGCTCTTGCCGTCGAGCTGTTCTATAAAGTTCGAGCTAAGGAAATCAGGTCTCAGCACACGTAGCCTGCCATAAGATCCTATGTAAGTTCCTTCCATTTCCATTTCACTTTATAAGTTTCATGAGCTGGGTGACAAGATCGTTGTTCATTCCATTGACCAACGACTCGAGCGAATAGTCGACAGACATCGCCCCATCTTCAGACACTGCCTTTATTCCTCCAGAGAAATCTTCATCGCTCTCTACGACCTTTGCCTTGAGCTTGCCCTTTGCGAGCTTTGCAACGTCTGCTTTCGTTGCCGATATTATGCAATCGTTCCCGAGCTGTTTCACTGCGCGGTCTGCAAGCTTTGAAAGAAGCTTTTGGTACTGCTCGCTCTTAGCATAGCTGGCCAGGTTTGATTTTATTACATTTAGGGCATCGTCGATCGTCTTGTTGACCGTGTTATTGTATATCTGTTTTGCCTCTATGTCTGATCTAGACTGCTCTCTCGCCATAAGCTGATTTACTTCTGTTTGGGCACGCGCCGCCATGTCCGCAGTGTATTCTTCTGCGTCTTTCAGGGCATTTTGCCGAACTTTGACGGCTTCGGCCTTTGCATCATCTAGTATCTTGTTTACCTTAGCCTTCGTATCCCCTTCTATGTTTGAGATAATCTCTTCCAGTCCCATTCTATCAACTTGAAACGGAAAGGGTTTCCCCTTCCCCCAACTGCGCTTACAGTATCTGCAGCAACAGTATCAGTCCAAGCACGAAACCGACTATCCAAAGGGTTTCAGGTATGACGAAGAAGAACAGAACTTGTCCGAACTTTTCTGGCTTCTCGCCGATAATTCCCATACCGGCTGCACCTATCCCTTGCTGCGCTATTCCAGTTCCTATCAAACCTCCTGCTATTGCGATAGCGGCCGCAACAGCGAACATCGGGTCACTTGACACCATTCATTTCACCATTTAGTATTATGCGTGCTTCATGCTAGACCTTCCGTCTAGGTAAAAGCAGCAGATAGTATTCGGCAGTTAGCTTTATAAAGCTACTTTCGTAGGTTATCCAGAGCAATAACCTTGTAATACGACGAAGTGTTATACATGAAAAAGCGAATAGTGTTCTTTGATGCGTGGGGTACACTATGGTATCCAAAGCTTACGAAGAACATTGCAGATCCTAGCTGGGTATTCAGGCATGAAAGGACAAAGGGCAATATATATAAGCACATAGAATTGACGCCTGGGGCTAAGCAGATACTGAAAAGGCTGAAAGCCAAGGGGATCAAACGTGTCATAATTACATGGGTGAAACACAAATCGGAGCACAAAATCCCGCAGTTGATGGCGCATTCTGGAATAAGCGATCTGATAGATGAATACCATGCAGTAAACTCAGACGACGGCGCAATCAAGGCAAAGACTATCGAAAAAGTGCTCAAAAAGCTAAAGATGAAGAAGAGCGAAGCGCTGATGGTTGGAGATTTCTACTGGCACGATTACAAGCCAGTGAGAGATCACGGAATAGACACAGTGATGTTTCATTCGGAATTCCAGAACACGAGATGGCCAGTTACTCGCAGGATAAAGAGGAAAATAAAACACTTCAATGAGCTGCAGAAATACTTATCTTAGCCTTTTGCCACTCCAAGCGGAACAAGCCTCGCCACTGCAGCGCAAAGCCCTGCACCTTCGACGCTTCTCACCACTTCATCAACGTCTTTATAGGCCCACTCTGCTTCTTCGCTGACCAGTTTCTTGTCGCGGACTCTTATTGCAATCTTTTTGTCTTCCATGGAGCCGAGCGTCTTTGCCGCCGGTATTTCACGGAGGGCCTGGTGCCTTGACATAACTCTTCCTGCTCCGTGGCAAGAGGACCCGAATGTTTCTGTCATGCTGCCTTCTCTTCCTGCAAGGATGTAACTTGCTGTGCCCATGCTTCCAGGAATGAGAACGGGTTGCCCGACATCGCGATAAGCCTTCGGTATTTCCTTTCTTCCGGGCGCGAATGCACGTGTTGCGCCCTTTCTGTGAACGTAAACCTTTCTCCTTTTGCCATCGACAGTGTGCTCCTCAAGTTTTACTATATTGTGTGACAGGTCGTAGAGAAGATCCATCCCAAGTGCATCAGCGCTCTTATCGAATGTCTCTTCAAAGCTCTTCCTGACGAAGTGCATCATTATCTGCCTGTTTGCAAATGCAAAGTTGATTGCAGATTTCATTCCTGCGAGATAATCATCAGCTTCTCGAGTTCCAATTGGTACATACATCAGTTCCGGATCAGGCGGCTTTATATTATGCTTGTTAAGATAGGCATCACATATCCTAAGATAGTCGCTACAAACCTGATGCCCATATCCACGAGAACCGCTGTGTAGCATCACGACTACCTGGTCATCTTCGAGGCCAAAAGCCTTCGCAGTAGCGCTGTCGAGTATCTTGTCAATCTTTTGCACTTCTGCAAAATGGTTTCCTGCACCAAGAGTACCAAGTTGCTGTAATCCTCTCTTCTTCGCAAGATCGCTCACTTTTTCAGGATCTGCTCCTGCTATTTTCCCATATTCTTCCGTGTGCTCAATATCATCCTTTACTCCGAAGCCTTTCGCAATAACGTAATCAATTCCATCCACTGCAATTCTATCTAAATCCTTTGGCGTGAATCCCAAACTATTTTTGCTTCCGACCCCGCTTGGTACATTCTTGAAGAGTGCATCCATGAGCTTCGGTAGCTTTGGTCTTACCTCTTTCTCGGAAAGATTCGTTTTGATGACTCGGATACCACAATTTGAAACTACATAACCACCCGCTATGAAATTATGGTTTTCATCGTCTACAGTAATGTCATAAACATCGCCACGGTATGGGATTTCGTCTATTGTAGTGATATCACTAAACGTTAATCCGCTTTGTCCAACTTCACAGGTAGCAGAAAATGTGCTGAACTTTTCTGCGCCGTTCCAAATTCTTGCAGGCCCGATTCTTTTCTGCGCTGAATGTACAACAAAACTCTTTGTTACGCCTTCAGCGACTAAGAGCTGCATCACTTCCTTAAGCGGTGCACCCAAAGAATTATGAAGTGTATATGCTGTCCGTCGTGTTGTATCTAAAACATCCCTGATATGTTCTAAATAATTTAAGTAGATATATGCTAGGCTAGCCAATCTCTCTTTCTCTCTGTTGTACAGATATCCAACAGTGCCAAAGAACTTTTTAAGGTTTTCAGTATTTGATAATATTGATATTCTGTTGCCGATGCTCTGACCGTCTACACCGTCGTATCTGTAACCCTCTACCCTTGAAGGTTCGCCCGTCTCGATGTCCATAGAACTCAAAAGCAATTTTATAGCCCTAAGAAACTCTATCGCATTGCCCTCCAGGCTTACTAATTTACTTACATTTACTGTCAGCACTTGGAAATTAATATCGTTTGGCACAGTTCTGGGTTTTGACAGTTCAGCCCCAAAATATGCTGCAAGAAATAACCTCTTCTGCCATTTTTTTGCGTCCAGAATCCATTGAGGCACATTATATCTTTTACTTGCCTTCTTTCCAAAAGGGGTACCTAGTGCCATTAGCAGAGTTGCAAATGCACCGGATCCAACTTGTAATGAATGTTCTTCAAAATCAAATTCTCTGGTGCCGTATATTGTCTTTATGTGGTGATGTCTTGACCTTTTATTCATTGAAGATTTGAATCCCAAGCTGGTAATATCCTTTGCAATGTCTTCTAAATCCTCCTTTTTACCATAAAATGCAGTAGTTATTGCACCTTTTTTACTACGTTTTGGTATCGTGCCATCTCCAAATACAAAGCCCATCAGCTTTATAAGCAATGGTAGCTTTTCTGAATCAAAATAGAGCACATTCAGATTTAGACGTCTCAATGTAGCAAGTACCTGCGCCTTTCCATTTCCCTTATCCTCTATTCCAAATAAACCCATCGCTCTGCATAACTCTGGTTCTGATAAAAGTAACTTATGCTCGGGCTTTTCATATTTTACCCCAACCCAGCCTTTTACAATCAACTTATCATCATTTTTCAGGTCTTTTGCTAAAACCATGCCACGTTGCGTTAGTACAGGATGGTCTTTTGTAACGTATAATTTATTTCCTAACGTGGTTCTAATTCTGAGCACGTTGTTTTGTTCTTTCCTTTTCATATACAGAACCACATTTGATTTTACAATTTCTTTCTTACTACTATCAAAGGTCTGTAGCCCAACATTTTCTGTATAGAGTTTTTCTATTACGTGTGCGGCCCCATAGATGTCAACTACTGGAGTACCTGGCAAAAGGCAGTTTATGTCATAGCCTACCGCTCCGGGAGCTATTATTCCTTCATCTGCATCGAATGCAGCAACACCTCCTATGGGAAAAGAATACCCTTCATGTGCGTCAGGCATCAGAAGCATATGTTTAACAATCGAGGGGAGCTTTGCCGCATTTATTGCCTGGGTCAGTGTTCTGTCTTTTCCGACGCTGTTCTTTATGGCCTCATTTGCATATATGTGGACTGGCACCCTCATTTCTGGATTCTCTTTCTTCTCCACTTCCCAAAGAAAATCGCCTATTTTTTTAATTGCGACCATTTTTTCACTCCTTATATTCATAATGCATATTCAAAAGAATATAGTTACCTAAGAGCTAAAATAGGCTCTCTTTACTCCAGCTCCACTATCGCGTCTGCGACTTCTACCGTGCCCTCGCTCACAACGCTTGCGTACACTCCTCTGCGGTCTTTCATCACTCTTAGGAATTCGGTAAGCTTCTCTTTCCCAACATACGGAAGCTCAACAAGGAAACCGCATGGCGTGCATTGCTTCTCTAACCTCAATTTCACGAATGCGCCGACCGACAGCAATGTTCCTGGCCGCAGATCTTCGTAGAATATCCCAGAAGAAGTTATGTTCTCTCCAAGGTCTCCTGGCTGGATTGGCCAACCTTCCTTGTTCAGCTCTTTTATCGTCTCGAATGGCATTATCAGCACAGCTTGGTCAAGGTTTCCAGGCTTCCTCTCTGTTCTATGTCTGTTGAAATCGCCCATCAGTCCTGTCCTTGTGACTAGAGCATTTTCTACAAGAAGCTTGTGGAGCCCTCGCTGCCCTTCTACTGACCCTTTTTCATTTATTCTAAGAACCATTCCATGCATTCTATCATTACTGCTCAGATTAGGCTAATATTTAATAGTTTCAGAATGTAAACCCTGGTCAGTTAAAGAGTTTTCAGCATGTCAGAAACTTCCTTCTGCTTTTTCTTGTCGAATCTGTACTTGATGAGCTTAGCCGGAACTCCTCCGACCACTGCAAAAGGGGGCACATCTTTTGTGACTAGCGCCTTTGTCCCTATTATTGCTCCTTCGCCTATCGTCACTCCGCCCATTATCGTAACATCGTGCCCTATCCACACATCGTCTCCAATTATTATGTCGCCATAGTGCTTCTTGAACCTTTTCTTGACCTCTTCAGGATTTATTATGAGCAGATTGTTGAGGTCTTCATGCAGTATGTGGCCGTCGGAAACTATGAATCTTACACCTTTTGCTATCGCAACATATCTGCCAATGTGTATCTTGTAGACATTCTGGTCCCAATCCGGCCCGCGCGATATGTCGACGTAGCCCTCGGAGTTTTTTCCCAACTTTATGTCGAAGCGCTTATCCGATGGGTGCACGTTGAAGTACATCTTTGTCTCTTTTGTCTTCCAGATTCTCTCGTAATAGTGAGTGATCAAGTTTGGAAATAGATAGTATACTGCAGCTTTGAACGGTTGAGTCAACGACATCCTATCACTAGATCTCTTTTATTTTTACCTTGTCTGTAACCAGGTTTATCGGGCTGTTGTCTATGCACGACTGTATGTTCTCTATCAGCTCAAGGCCCAACCTTGTTATTCTCTCTTCTGTATTATAAGCGATGTGCGGAGTTGCTATAACATTGTCCATCTTTGAAAGCACCATTATCTCTTCTGGAACCTTAGCCTTCTTTTTTCTGAAAGGCTCGTTTTCGAAGACATCCAGCCCTGCTCCTGCGAGGTGCTTTGTCTTCAGCGCTTCAATGAGCGCCTTCTGGTCTACCAAGTCGCCCCTCGACACGTTGATGAGATAAGAGCCCTTCTTCATCATGTCTATCCTTCGTTTGTTCATTATGTTTGATGTTTCATTTGTCAATGGCACGTGTAGCGAAATTATATCCGAAGTCTTTATAAGGTCTTCCAACTGTTCCGGAGTAGACTGCGAATTTACATACTTGACATTCATTCCGAGCAGCCTTGCAATGTTGCCAACCTTTCTTCCGATGTTTCCATAACCGATTAATCCCAGCACTTTTCCTCTCAATTCGATTCCAGTAAATGTCGGTGGAACCCAGTCTCCGAGCTGCAGAACAGTGTTCGCTTCCTTTATCTTTCTTGTTAGGTTTAGGATAAACCCGATCGTAAGGTTTGCACATCCTTCAGAGTTGTAAGTCGGGCAGTTCAACACTTTTATGCCCTTCTTTGCGGCGTGCTCGACGTCTACTGTCTCTGTTCCTGACAGCGCGACGATTATGTATTTGAGATTCTTCGCGTTGTCTATTACTTTCTTTGTTATGAAGAGCCATTCTATTACTATGATGTCGGCATTCTCCACTCTTTTTATTATCTCTTCTTCTGTTTCAGGAAAATTATCATACGCTTTAAACTCGCCTAGGCTTCTCATGATGTTGAGATGGTCCTGGTTCAATGCCATATCTTCTGGTATTACTATTTTCATGATACGATCAGCTAATTCTCCATTGTCGAGACGTCTCCGACTGGCTTCTTCAGCTCTTCCATCTTGAGAACACGCCTCATTATCTTTCCAGTCTGGGTTCTCGGGAGTTTTTCCCTGAATTCCATTTGTCGTGGATACATGTATCCGGCAAGCCTTACCTTTATGAACTGCTTTATGTCGTTCTCCAATTCTGGAGAATGTGTGTAGCCTTTTCGCAGGACTATGAAAGCCTTGATTATGTCTCCGCGTATCCCTTCTGGGTCTGGTATGCCGACAACTCCTGCTTCTGCGATTGCAGGATGTTCGATGAGCGTGCTTTCAATCTCGTAAGCGCCTACTCGCTCTCCAGAAGTTTTTATCAGATCGTCGTTTCTTCCAATGTATGTAACGTAACCGTCTTTGTCGATGACCGCCGTATCGCCTGTGAAGTACCATCCATCTTTGAAATACTCCCGGTATCGCTGCTCATTGTTCCATATTCCTCTGAACATTGCAGGCCAAGGCGTCTTGATTACAAGGTCGCCTTCCTTTCCAACATCTAGTTTCTGTCCGTCTGGTCCTAGCACTGCGACTTTTATCCCAGGATACGGCCTTCCCATAGATCCAAGCTTTATGTCAAGGCTTGGGAAGTTTGTGATCATTATGCTTCCGTTCTCTGTCTGCCAATAAACGTCGTGCGGCCATACTCCGAATGTTTTGTTGAACCACTTCATCGCTTCAGGGTTGAGCGGCTCTCCATACGATGTAAGATGCCGAACTGTGTTGAGCTTGTGCTTTTTCGGCAGCTCATCGCCCTTCGACATGAGCATTCTTATCGCTGTCGGCGTAGAAACCATGTTAGTTACTTTGTACTTTTCGATAAGTGCATACCATTTCTCTGCGTCAAATCTTCCTTCATAGACTACCATTGTTACTCCATTCGACCACGGCATGAGCAGAGCGCATGTCATGCCTGTTATCCATCCAGGGTCAACTGTAGCGAAGAAAATGTCCTCTTCTTTGTAGTCGAGAACCATCTTTCCTGCCGTGTGCCTCTGAAGCATTCCTCCGTGAACGTGGACGATTCCCTTCGGCTTTCCTGTTGAGCCTGATGTGTAAGACAAGAACGCAACATCTTCCTTGTCCATCTTTTCTACTTCATAATGTATAGATGCAGCCGCAATCTCCTCGTCAAAGCTGTATTCTCCCTTCTGCCCTTTCAATTCCTTGCTGCTTGCTCCAACTACAAATACATATTTCAAGTCAGGAAGCTCATGCCTCACTGCATCGAGTCTTGATTTCAGCTCCTTGTTTGTGACGACAACAATCGCACCACTGTCCTTCAGCCTGTCCCTCAGCGCATTTTCTCCGAACGCTGCAAAAAGGTTGCTTGCTATCGCAGCAGTCTTCATTGTTCCCAAGAAGCTTATGTAAACTTCAGGCACTCTAGGCAGAAAGTTGAATATTCTGTCTCCTCTTCCGATGTCGAACGACTTGAGGACATTAGCCCATTTGTTTGTCAGCTCAGAAAGCTCGTTGAACGTGAACTTTTTTACATCTCCGTTAGTTCCTTCCCAGATCAGCGCTAGCTTGTTCCTTCTATGGGTGTATCTGTGCTTGTCGAGTGCATTCGCTGCCTCGTTGCTCCAATCGATTTCGGATTCACCCTCTTCTAACAGGCTTCTTGACTCCATCTTTTCATAAGGAGGCATGTTGGGTTGGTATGTGAGGTGCTTCTCCGCTACACTGATTTTGTCGTTAGCCATTCCTATACCTTTAAGCAGAAAACATGCTTCTTTTAAATATTTAAGGCTTTCATACGAGGCAATAATTGCCTATTAATCAAGCGCTCCCCCCGGGATTTGAACCCGGATCACAGGCTCCGCAAGCCCGCGTTCTATCCAAGTTATACTAGGGGAGCACGTAGATACGCTTTAATAACTCTACTATTGCTATTTATCATTTATAAAAGCCTAGTGGGTATCGGAATGAGCTACAGCACCTATCTCACACTCATCGTTCCTGCGCTGATAACATTAGTTGTCACGTACATCGGCGCGCTATTTGTCAACGACTACATGAAAGAGGCAGGAGTCACATTCATAGAGAAAAACAAGAAAAAGGTTGTCCACGCGAGCGCAGGAGGGGTTGCAGTCGCGTTCGGATTCGCAATCGGCATGATGACATACATATTCGGAGCAAGCTTCGGCCTCTACAAGCCAGCAGCCACGATAGACATACTGTTCGCAGTAGTGCTCTCAGTTGTGTTGATTGCGTTTGTTGGCTTCATAGATGACATCAACGTAAAGTCCAGCAGCGTCAAGACGACTGGCATGAGCGACGTGAGGAAGGGGCTAAAGCAGTGGCAGAAGCCGCTTCTCACTTTCATAGGCGCGATTCCACTCATGGCAATAAATGCAGGAACCTCGACAATCGGATTCCCGATTCTAAACGTTCTCAATCTTGGGATAATTTATCCGCTTGTAATAATCCCGCTGGCCGTTATATTCGCAGCCAACGCATTCAACCTTCTCGGTGGGTTTGACGGGATAATATCTGGAACAGGCCTAATCGCAAGCCTTGGCCTTTTCGCCTACAGCGTAATCTGGGGAACCTATACAGGAGCGCTTGTCACAGCAGTGCTATCCGCTGCGATATTCATATTCTTCCTTTTCAACAAATACCCGATTAAGATTCTCGCTGGCGACAGCTTCACCTACGGAGTAGGAGCAGCGCTTGTCGCATCGATGATAGTCGGCAACATGGAAATATTCGGAATAGTGGTGTTCGCACCATGGATACTCGAGTTCCTGTTCCACCTAAGGGGAAAGTTCAAGACAACAGACCTGGGGATTCCACAGAGCAACGGAACGATGAAGCCTCCTTACGGAAAGAAGATTTACAGCTGGACCCACATAATAATGAACATAAAGCCGATGAAGGAATGGCAGGTTTCTCAGTACATGTGGGGAATAGAAGTCCTATTCGTTGCACTAGCATTCGCGCTAAAGATATTCGTGCACTAGTCAGAGATAATGCCTGTGCATGCTGACGTTCAACGCAGAAGGCCTTGGACCTCCTACCTTTGCTTTCACAACTCTTTTCTTCGCCATCCTCTGGACAACAAGCCTCTTCTTTCCGTTTGCGAGCTTTATGTCTGACTTTTTGATAAGCGTGCTGCGTCCTGCATAATTAGCATAAACCTGTGCCTCTCCGACCAGCTCCTTTACTGTGTTGGCGAGCTCTTCCTCAAGGCTCAATACTGCTTTCTCGCTCACTTTCTCTGCACCTGCATCGCGCAGGAACTGTTCAATGTCGTATAAACTAAACGCCCTCGAATTTTTACCCACTGTGTCACCCCTGACAGGAAGTAGAAGCTCAAGCAAGCTTTATAAATGGTTTGAGCAGAAGTACATTAGCGGCACAGCGCTCTATAACTGGATTATTTTCCGGTTTTGACGTTGACAAAAACGAGTATCCTTTCCCAGATTCCTGTGCTTTCGCTTGCTACTGCTCCGCGGAGTTGGAAGCCCTGGCGCTCAAACGCGTCAATCTCTCTTTGTCTTATGTTGCCGTTTCCACCTGTGCCTTTCGCATAAACGGTTACGTGGTCAGCTTCTGCAGTCCTTAGCATGTATCTATCGTGCTCTAGCAGCATGTCGATATCTGTATGGGCCATGCTGCGGAAAATTTCTGAGGCTGTCATAGAATGAGACTGCCTTGCGGCATCGCTAGCAGACTTCGGCATACTTGGACTGAGATCGTCCAAAGCCATTGCGGCTCTGTTAGCAATTGTCTTGTTGTAGCGCCACTCCATGCAATCACCAAGCATTCGTGCATCTAGATATTTAAAGATGATGCCGCTACACCGGGAACGGAAGCCAGCCTATCGATCCAAGGAATATTATGTAGACGATTATCATGACAAGCGGTATGGCTATGTTGTCGTCGATTGGCGACTCTGTGCTCTCCACAAATGCAAGTATGGCTGCGAAGAGCGCAGCGTAATATCCTATGAATGGATACCCCACAATCAGCACAACCGCCATGAACGCGAGCGTTCCGTAGACTGATTTCTTTTTGTTGTAGAAAAGCTTCGGTCCGTCAAGGTTGAGGCCTACAATAGTCGCGATCGGATCGGCGAACATCAATGCAGCTATGCCTATGATCATGAAATGCAAGGTGTGCACAAAGCCTAGCAGGAGGAGCACTCCGACTCCCAGGTACAATGCTCCTGTTCCAAAGAGGTCGTCAGATCTCTCGAACTTGCTCAGGAATGAGAATCCTTTTCCTTTGTACTTCGCCAGCGCGCTGTTGTATACATATCCTATGATTATCAGTATGGTTGTGATGTACTCCGCATAGTAGAATGTAGTCGACAAAAAGAGAAGCATGATTATCGCTCCAAGGAAGACGTGGACCACATCCCTTCTGGTCTCAAGCGATTTGCTGTCGCGCCTGGCCACTTTCTTCAGCACAGTCGGGCCTCCTTTGTAGAGAAGCCCCATCATAGTCCCTATCGCGAACATCTGTATGAATGGATAAAGCAGCGATCCATAGCTGTAAGTTGCATAGAAGAAGCCGAATGCGATGAGTGCCAAGAGGGCAATAAGCTTCCTTGTGCGCACCGCATAATAATATGGCATAATCGCGAACAGCATGGCGAAGTCGAGGGCGAAGAAGATCGTAGTCTCGTTCACTATCTCGCTAAGCAGAAATACGACGGCAAGGGCGATGACAACGCTTATCGCCAGGGGCACAAGCGCGGCTTTGTCGCGCTTCTTCAAAGAGTCCCTCGTGTACATCAGCAGTGCAACAACGCTCAGAATCGCATACGCTACTACAATTATGTTCATATACCTGTCACGGCTCTATTCTATTGATCAGTCTTGGGAACGGAATCGCATCCCTTATGTGGTCAAGATTTAGCATCCACTTTATCACACGCTCTATTCCCAGGCCAAAGCCGGCGTGAGGCACAGATCCGTATTTTCTGAGGTCCACATACCACTTGTAGTTGTCGATGTTCAAGCCTAGGGCGTTCATCTTCTCCGTAAGCTGGTCAAGCTTCCATATCCTTTCGCTCCCGCCGATTATCTCTCCATGGCCCTTCGGCGCAAGCATGTCTGCGCACGCCACCGTCTTGCCGTCTTTGTTCAGTGGCATGTAGAATGCCTTTATCTCAACAGGCCAGTTATAGACGAAAATCGGCTTATCTTTGTCTTCGGTGAGCACTCTCTCCTCTTCGACTCCGAAGTCAGCGCCCCATTCAAGCCGTTCTTTCTTCTGCTTTGTTTCAGGGTTTATTACGCCCTTTTCGTTTAGTATGGCGATGGCCTTCTCATAGGTTATCTTTTCGAACGGCGGTTTTATTTTTGCAAGCGCATCTTTTTCTACACCGAAGAACTTCAGCTCATCTTCATTGTTCTTTACTACATTGTTTGCGATCGAGCTGACAAGCTGCTCCTGCAATTTCATGCTCCTTTTGTTGTCGAAATAAGCCATCTCAGGCTCCAGATGCCAATACTCTGTAAGGTGCTTTGTGGTCCTCGACTTCTCTGCCCTGTAAGACGGGGCGAAAGAGTAAACTTTCTCAAGCGCGAAGATCATCGCTTCTGCGTAAAGCTGCGAAGACTCGGTAAGAAACGCCTTTGTTCCAAAATAATCTACCTCAAAGAGGTTTGCCCCTGTTTCCCCTCCTGCTTTTGTCAGCAGCGGCGGAGTTATCTCGTAGAAGCCCTTTCCGTCGAGGAACTTCCTTGCGTATTTGAACATATAGGAGCGCATCTCCATCGCTTTGATCATCTTCTGGCTCCTCAGCCATAGATGCCTCACATCAAGAAGGAATTCTGGGCTTTGGTACTCTGTTATCGGGAACTGCTCTCCGTTGTGGACTACCCTGAGCTCTTCGACATCTATCTCTGCCCCGCCTGGCGCCCTCTCGTCCTTGCGGACCTTTCCCTTTAGTATAATGCTCGATTCGAGGTAAGCTTTCTCTATTTCATTCCATTCGTTTTCCTTGACCTTGCTTTTGTCGACTATGCACTGTATTGTTCCTGTCCTGTCGCGAACTATCACGAACGTCTTTCCTCCGCTGCTCCTCTTCCTGTATGTCCAGCCCTTTATCACTACGCTCTTGCCGTCGCTGCCTAAGGCTTTTGAGATTTCCAGAGCCTTTACAAAATAACTGAGCATTTTATCACTACCCGATGAAAGATATTATCAGCGCTGCGATTATAAATCCTGCTACAACGATCACGGGAACCAGTATCCTTGCAAGGCCAGTCACCGCCCCTATTACTGCGAGCGCTTTCTCCTTTACTTCCGGTCCCCAGACTTTGAAATTCTTCATCGATTCCTTTTTGTAATAAACGTCGACAGGCTCCATGTTCGACATCGCCCACGACACCGCTTTGTCCAACAGTCTCTCCAATTTCGCGTAGCTTGCCTCCCTCCCGAGCACATTGCTCGCGGTCTTCTGTAGCGAGTTTACGAAGTGGGTGTCTGTCGTGTAGATCTCGGCGTGCATCTTGTGCCTTTTTTCTATGTGCTCTATCATCTTCTCGCGGAAAGAGGGCATCATGTTGTTAGCGTTAAGGTACACTATCGCTTTCTTGAATCCGTTTAACGAAAAAACGGCCACATTAAGGTTGCCTGGCGCAAGGTCTGACGGAGCGCCAAGAGTATCGTATGCATCGACGCTTGCTATTCCGAGCTTGAGCACCTTGCCTTTGTGCGATGGCTTGCCGATCTTCTTTATTGCAGCTATGTAGTCATTGGCATAGCTTGACCCGAGCTTTACTCCATCGAGCTCATCTGCAGGCGCGCTTTCGAATCTTGAGTTGTGGGCATCAATCATAATCGATTCACGGTTTCCTCCTTCGAGAAGTTCCTTGAAAAGGCGCGCAGCGTCAGGAGCTATGTCCTCTGTAACCTTCGGCGCTCTTGTGAATGTTGTGAAGTTCACGTTGCCAAAGCACAACTGCGATATCTTGGCGCCGTTGTACGCGCTTTCGCAATATGAATAATCGCCAGAAAGTTGCTTCGCAGCCCTTACTGAAGATTCGAATGTCGTCTTTACAACTGCGAATTGTGAACTTGAAACAGGGTTGCTGCTTTCATTGACTGCGCAGTGGAGCACGAATGTCGGAGCTTTGTACCTCCACATGCCGTGCCTTTCGAGGAGATATGGGAAGTTGCTGCCTCCAAGCGTTCCAACAGGCCCATAGTGTATCCAAGGCGCGAAGAATATCGCCTTTGTCTTGTTGTCCTTGTTTTTGAACACCAGCGTCTGGGTTTGAATATCAGTAGCTACTCCGAACTCTGGTCCGCCGAGAGGGCCTTTTACTGTAAGATCTATGTCGAAAAGCCAGTTCTGCACCATCTCCGAAAGGAAGTCTATCCCTCCAAAGCCGAGGTTTCTCTTGAGCGGATTGTCAAATATGTATAGCACAACATAGCTTATGACAAGGAAAACAAGGAATCCGGCGAACAGTTTTATTATAAGTAGCGAAAGCGGCACAGAGAACGTGAATATGTAGCTGCTTGCAGCGAGGTAGAAGAGTATGTTGAAGAATGGCTGGATCAGCGAGAAGACGACAGCCTTCTTTTTCTGCCCCAGCACCACTTTGCTTATGAAGAACCACCAGGCGAACACTCCAGCGTCGCCGACAAGCACTATCGCGTTGGCGAGAGAGTAGTTCTTTGTGACAAGGAACATCGCGCTGCTTATTATTATGAAGACTGCGTATGTGCCTGCCCCGACAAGATTCATGAAAAGAAGGTGCCTAAGCCTGACTATCCTCTTCACACCCTTGATCATCAATACAGACAGAAGCGTAGGTATCAATATCAGAAGTATTCCTGAAAGCAATCCCTCAACAATGACCCCGCCGGCTGCCCTGCCGAGGTTTGCGTAGTTTGTCAGCGCTACTGATATCATGCCCGCGATTATGCTGAGAAGGAAGAGTATCAAAAGCAATATGTAGGAATTCGGGAGCCCCTTTGAAAACAGCCTCACTTTCTTTATCAGGCTATCGTTGCTCTTTACCATTCAAACACGAACATAGAAGTTCTTACTTCACTTTCCGAATCTCCTCTGCCTTTTTGCGTAGGACACTATCGCCCTTCGGAGATCTGCCCTGCTGAAGTCCGGCCAATACTTCTTCGCGAAGTACAGCTCAGAGTATGCAGCCTGCCATGGAAGAAGGCCAGAGACTCTCTGCTCTCCAGAAGTCCTTAGTACAAGGTCGACGTCAGGGAGCGATGCGGTTCGAAGGTTCTCGCGGACCATCTTGTCGTTTATGTTCTTTGCTCCTGCGCTCTTTAGCTTCGCCATCGAGTACATGAGGTCTTCTTTGCCTCCATAGTTGATAAGCATGTTGATTGTGCATTCCTGGTAGCGTGCGGTCTCGCGCTCCAGAGTATATAGCGCATCCTTCAGTTTATTCGGCAGCGTGCTTAGGTCGCCGACGACCCTCAATCGAGCTCCGTTATCCTTTAGCATCTGCAGTATTTTCTTGTCCTTCGCTGCTTTTGTGTATAAGTAGAAAAGCACCTTCAGCTCCAAGGCAGTCCTGTTGCTAAGGTTCTCTGTAGAGAGCGCCCACACTGTGATGGTCTTGATTCCGAACTCCTTAGACCATTTGGAAAAGTCTATGAACTTGTTTATGCCCTTCAAGTAAACAGTCTGCAGACGAAGCCCGTGCTTCTTTGCCCACCTTCTGTTTCCGTCCGGAATCAGAGCCAAATGCTCTGGAGCGTTAGGTATTTTTCTCATTTTGTTCCCTCCTGCTAAACGTAGAAATGCTATACAGCATATTTTCTTAAGCTTAAATACTTTCTCATAAAAGGATAATAAAGGTTCTGTTTCGGCTTCTACTGATTTTGGGGTGCACATGCCAAACGACGCTGTCGTTATAGGAAACAAGCAAGCGTTCATGGAGCTTGCAGCATACGCTTCAGACATAGAAAAGGGTGCAAAAAGGAGGCCTATCATGCTAGTTGGCCCGCCAGGAACTGGCAAATCGCTCTCGGCGAATGCGATCGCAGAGCAGCACAACTGGAATGTTGTCGAGCTCAACGCCAGCGACTACAGGGACAAAGACACTATAGAAAAAAGGCTTGTCAGCGCGTCGCAGACAAGAAGCCTGTTCGGGAAGAAGAACCTGATACTTCTGGACGAGATAGACGAATTGGCAGGAAGATTCGACAAAGGGGCTGGATCCGCCATATCCAATCTGATCAAGGTGTCGAAAAATCCGATTGTGTTCACAGCCAACGACAGGTGGGCGCAGAGCATATCATTCCTCAGGCAAGCTGTCGACTACATTGAGTTCAAGAAGCTGATGCCGTTCGAAGTCGCAGAAATACTCGAAAAGTACATAGCAGCACATGGAATCAAGGTGTCGAAGCAGATGATAGACATGGTCTCGAACAGATGCAACGGCGACGCGAGGTGTGCGATCAACGACATAGACGTCCTTGACGGCGCAACTGAAGAAGCCACAGAAATAATAGGGCTAAGGGACAAAAAGGTGGATGTTTTCCAGACGCTAGACAAAATATTCTTCTCAAACACTTATTCTGCACCGCTTATGGCGGCCACTAACTCTGATGTCGACAACAACATGCTGATAAAATGGATAGACGAGAACATACCGAAGCGTTATACTGAAAGACAGGATCTCGCAGATGCATACGCTATGCTTGCAAGCGCATCATCATTCTTCAACAACGCAACTAGGTCGCAGTATTACACTTATTGGAGATACATGAACGTGATGATGACGAGCGGAGTAGCATTGGCGAAGAACAGTTATCCGGACAGAACAAGGAGGTACACATTCCCTAAGACTATAAGCGAGCTAAGCAGAACAAAGGAAAGCAGGGGAACAGGCTATGTGATTGCTGAAAAGCTCAGAAAGAGAATCCACACAAACGAAAAGCGCATTCTGAAGCACGAAATGAAGCTTCTCGGCGACATGATAAGAGATTCGCAAAAGACTAAGGAAAGCGAAGAGTCCACCTACGACTTCTTCACTGCAAGATTCGGTCTCGAAACAAAGGAAATAGACTGGATTGCGGAAAATGCTACTTAGTCGCAGAGGCACCGAGCTGTTCAAGGAGGAGCGCAACAACCTCGTCCCTTTTGTCCTTATCGCACATCATGCTTGCAGCTGCATGGTGACCACCGCCTCTGACCACGTGCTCGCTGGCATCTTTCATGTCGTCTATTATTTTTAGAAGGTCGATCTTCTTCGCTGCATCCTTTGAAAGCCTCATGGAAACGTAATTTCCGTAATGCACAACTGTCATGACCATGTTTCCAGACATTTCTTCGAATTTTCTCTGCAGCGTTGAGCTGTATCTTCCTGGCAAAGGGTAATCGCTATTGCCTGCGATGTGCTTGAAGTCCAGCACATAGACCATTACTCCGTCTCTTGTCTTATGCTTCTTCACATTCTTCACTCCCAACTCAACCGCTTCATTCATTATCTCGCTAGCTCTGTCGAATGTCTGTGCAAGCTTTTTCTTGTCGCTTACTATCGCATCCATCGAGCGCGGCGAAGGTCCTTCATCGTCGCCCTTTTTGTTCGTGAGGTGATCAAGCACAACCGCGACTTTTTGGGCCTCCGATTGGGATCTGTCGGCATGTGCGCTGAAGTCTCCAATCAGCGAAGCGTTCTTCAGCAGCTCCAGGTTTATGTCGACGAGTCTTTCTGCCAGCACGCAAGAGAGCATTCCAGCAGTGTAATCGGAATCGCCCCCGAAGTCCCATGGATTTATGTACATTCCAATCTTCTGCCTTGGAAACTTTTCGTATATCGGGTGGTGGTCAATCCAAAGAGTATCGAACTTCCTCGACGAAAGTTCTATTGCAGCTTCGCTCTCGTCGCTTGTTCCGAAGTCGCTTGCGATGAGGAGCGGTCTTTCTACCGATTGATAGGAATCGAAGAACATCGAATCGAGATAGAAATCCTCTTTTTTGTAAGCGATGCTGCGGTTCATTCTCCACGAAACATTTCTGTTGTCATGGCCTATGCTGCCAGCAATCGCCTCGAATGCCTTCCAGAGACCTATCGCCCCGCTCGAACCGTCGCAGTCATTGTGGAATCTGACTATTATCGGTGCGCCTGTCACAAGATTCCTCACTATTCTTTTCGCAGCCTCATCGAGTTTGGGCAGCATCTTCTCAGTCTGCTTCCTGAAATGCTCTATCTTCATTTCTGTGTTTGACTTCTTCGGCTTCTTCGACTCTGCAAAAATGCCGGAGTTGTGCTCCAACAGCGCGCTGTACTCTTTCTTCATGGCAGTTCCGTCGACAACTATCGAATCTTTCACAATGACTTTCTCGTTGAGATCAAGCAGAATCGTGCTCTTTACAGTAGTGAGCGAGTTCTGCCCAGCTATCGTGTAAAGGTTATTCGGTGGGCTTGGCGCGATCTTTATCGCAGTGACTATGCCCTTTATCTCATTCATGGTATTCCTCAAGTCTGATTTCTACTTACTATTGTGGTTGTCGGCTGGGCAAACGCTGCTTGGCAGAGAACGCTGCCTTCCTTTGTAGTCGTGTAGCCGCACAGTCCAGAATTTCCTGTCATCTTTGCAAGCTGGTAATAGCAATAGTCTCTTGGCGACACATTCAGTATGCCAATAAGGTCTTCGCTCTGCTGCAGGCCAACCCTTGTTATGTTTGAGCTGGCGTTGTACTGCCTCTGCGCAGAATAATTCTGCAGCATCATAGCCAAACTAGTAACATTTGGAGACGACTGAAGAGCATCGCAGTAGCTTGTGCTTCTCTGTGCGACTGCATTTATGTAATTATTGAGAGCGGAGCATCCTGCCGCAATGCTGGTGTTTGTCAATGCCGCGCAAGTGTTCGCGCTCGCGAAGCTGTTCTCTTTCGCCACTTCGTAAACGCACTTGAACGCAGCTGTGGCCTTCAAGCCGTTGCAGTATTTGTAGTTCGTCGTTGTGTTTGCAAGGCTCAGTATGCATTCCTGGTATACTGTTGGAACATTGTATGTCGCCGTGCATGCACTGATGTTCCTGCTGCCAGTCGCCACTTCGAACGCACAGTTCGGCGACTGCACGCTCGGCAACAATGTGCATATGCTCATATTATGAGTCGAGTTCGCCAATTCATCAAAACAGTTGTACTGACTTTGCAGAGTGAACTGCTTCGAACACGTCGCTACGCTCAGTTGTCCAGAACCGTTAGATCCGCCAACAGCGATTGCGACTACTATTGCAAGCCCTCCGAGCAGCACTGCAGCAATAAGCATCACCACAGCCTGGTCCTTCTGGCTTAGGCTGCTCTGCTTTGGCGCAGGTTCCTCCTTCTCCAATTTCGGAAACAGCCTCCCCATAAGCGTCATACGTCTTCACTCCTCAATACCCTGAAGCCTGTGCTCATTATGTCGTAAGGCGAGAATGTCTGGCTGTGCTTTGTCCCGCGCATCTTTATTATTTCCAGGTTCGACACCCTCCTGTCGCTTACTTCAGTCTGGTAGAGCGCTATTATTCCGTCGAATATGAAAAATTCTTCCGTGAACTTGAGGTCTTTTCTTTCTATCGAATGCATTTCTATAGTAAGAAGTGTTGTGACTCCTAGCTTCTTGAGCGTGTTAAGCAGAGCGACTATTGCTCTCCTGTAGGTGAGCCTTTGTCCGTCGCTGAGCAAAAGCTTTAGCACAGAGATCGAATCGATCGCCACAAGTTTTGCATTGTTCGTTTTCACTATGTTCTCGATATCGCTAGTGATCTTCGTCAGCGCAGCTGCAGAGCTCCCTTGTTCTGTAGACGCCAAGTCCAGCATTATGTCCTCGCCAAGAATGTTCAGCTTCTTGCTTGCTATGAGGCTGTCTATGTCATCGAATTTCGGGAATGTCGATTTGACATTCTTTATCACCTCTTCTGCAGTCTCTTCAAGAGCGATGAATGCGCAGGGAGTTCCGGCCTTTGCATTGTTGTATAGAACATCCAAACATATCAATGATTTGCCGCAGCCTGGCCCTCCTGCGAGCGCAACCTGATTGCCAACAGGTATTCCCCCATAGAGCATGCTGTCAAGCCCTGCTATGCCTGTGACTATCCTGTCTGGATTGCCTTGGGGCGCGTCTCCTTCCATTCTACCACAACAATATTACGAGGCAATTAAGCTTTATAAAGATATGATTGCAATAGTCATGCCATGGAGAAGAACATATTCTACGCTGGCGTCATCGTCCTTGTAGTTGCGCTGCTGCTCCTGATCGCAAGCCTTTCGATTCAGTCGAACTATGCATCTGGACTGGCGCAGAACATAACGTCGCAGAATATCACGGTAACGCCGATGAACTATGGAACATTTACTGCATATCTCCAGAACAGCTCTGTTGTGCTGGGGCTTGCACAGCTGTCAAGCAAAGCAAACATCTACTTCCTAAACCAGAGCGCATACACGTCGTGGCACACATACGCCAGCGCAAACACGCCGTCTGCGCACGGGCTCAATTTTGTGAAATCGCTCGAGGGCAAGGGCGCTTTGATGATATACAACAACGTAACAGGAGCCACTTTGCCACAGCTAAGCAACGAAAGCGGATACAAACCGATTTATGTAAACGATACAGGCACTGCGCTCAGCCCTGGCAAATACTATATAGTAATAGACAACACGAACGGCAGCTACTCCTCGAACACCGAAGTTGGCGCTCACATAGTCTTCATAGAAGCGCTCGGTTCAGAGGCTTTCTCAGGGAATCCGTCGCAGCTCTTCAGCGTTCTCGGCGAAGGAACTATAATAGGCATAGCATTCTTCTTCACTTTTGTAGCTGGAATCGTGATAACGATCTGGGGTTACCTAAAGAAGTCTAAGGAGCAGGAGGAAAAGGCTCCGAAGCCGTTCGGATGGGCTCTCAAGAAACAGGAGCCGGAGGACATGAAAACCTATGTCGACAAGCTTTACAAGAATCTAGACAGGCCTAGCAGGAGAAAAACCCAAAAAAGAAAGCTTAAATAACCTGACGTAGAAGGATATAGTGATTGACGAAGGGGGTGACGTAGTTGGACGAGCTTAAGGAAAAGATAGCAGGCGAAATAACACTGTCTGACAGCCCTGGCTCTGCAATGAAGAAGTGGAGAGAGCTCTTCGGGATTACGCAGATAGAGCTTGCAAAGCAGATCAAGATTTCAACGTCGACAATCAGCGACTACGAGAGCAACAGAAGATTGAGCCCAGGAGTCGGAGTAATAAGAAGATTCGTAGACGCGCTTTTCTCGATAGACGAAACAAAAGGAGGAACTGTACGATCAGGTTTGGAGAAATTCTCGCCGAAGTCAGAGCAGCAGACTCCGTTCTACAACATTCACGATTTCATTGCGCCGATATCTGGCATGGACTTCAACAGAATAATAGAAGGGAAGGTTCTGTCGAATCCAGGTTATCTCGACGCGCTAAAGCTTTTCGGATACACGAGATTGGACAGCCTTAGGGTAATCCTTGAGATGTCGCCATCGGAGTATCCAAAGCTGTTCGGCTCGACAACAGAAAGGGCATTCATCTTCGAAAGAGTGTCTAACGGAAAAAGCCCTATGGTTGTGGTTAGAGTGGCACCGATAAAGCCGAAAGTGATTGTGCTTCACAACGTTACGAACGTGGACAAGCTTGCGATAAAAATTGCGCAGGTGGAAAAGATTCCGCTGCTGGCTACGAAGCTCGACATCTCTGAGATAGAAGCAAGGCTTAGCAAGATCTAAGCATTGTCAATTGTTTCTACTGCAAGTTTTGCAATCGAAACTATGCTTTCTGGAACGTTTTTCTGATTCTTGATCTCGTCTAAAGCAAACCACTTCATATCTGTGCTCTCGTGGTTCTTGACAAAAGTCGGATTCGAAGGGGTTCCAAGGTAGTAGAAGCAATAATGATCGTGGTCGCCGACATTGTGCCGATTGGCGTATAATGGAATAGCACCTACGGCAATTTCGTCTCCAACAGGGCTTTTCTTCATTCCAAAGAATTTGAAGTCTATGCCGGTTTCTTCCTTTACCTCACGAACTATCGCTTCATCTGGGGTTTCGTTTTCTTCGATATGTCCTCCAGGAGGCAGCCACTTTTTCAACTTTGTATGCAACAGAAGAAGCACTTTTCTATCGTGTACAATTAAAGCGCAGGCAACAAAATGAACTTTGCCTGTCATGACTATCAGCCCCACACGTCTGCGCTTACTCTTTCTGGCGGCAATCCGAGTGCGGTCAGCGCATCTTTCACTGCCTTGACAAACGGAAGCGGTCCGCACACGTAACACATCCTCGCTTTCACATCGGCAGCATACTTCTGTATCATGTTTGCGTCGATGTGGCCTGTCTGTCCAGTCCATCCGTCGCCAGGAGCAGGCCTTGTTACTGTGACCGTTAGCCTAAGCCCAAGTTGTTTTGTTAATTCATCAAGCTCAGGTTTCCTTATTATTTCTGTAGGAAACTTTATGCTGTAGAGCATCTCGACATCGCATTTCTTGTCGATTGCCTTCATGTGTCGCAGCATCGACATGAAAGGAGCGACTCCTGTTCCTCCTGCAATGAAAAGCACTTTGCTGTCTTTGTTCGGGTCGAAGCGGAACTGTCCGTTCGGCCCCTTGAGCATGAATGGATCGCCGATCTTTGCATCAGCAAAGTGCGACTTTCCTATGTGCTCTCCGTGGGTCGGCTCTTTTATTATGAAAAACTCCATCTCCGGCGACAGCGGGTCAGAGGCAATCGAGAAAGCTCTTGCCACATATTTCTTTCCGGTGTCATCAACTCCGCTTATCATTTCGAACATTCCAGGGTCGAAAACAACAGGAAGGCCGTCTTCTGGCTTGAATCTGACTATGAGTACCTCCGGAGTTTCGTCGATTTTCTCCGATATGGTGTATTTCTTCTCGATGATACCGTTTGTCGGCATATGAACACTGATATGTTATTTTATTATCCCAAATCAACTTATAAACCTGCTCCTGCAGCGCAAGGAATTTATTATAAGAGCTGTAAGATAGTCTCATGCATCTTCAAAACATCTACAAGGCGCAAAAAGGGATAATCAGGGTTGCCGCTGATGTAGACGGCAAAACAATAACGAGCATAAGGATAACGGGAGACTTTTTCGTGTATCCGGAAGAGTCGATACTGCTGTTGGAAAAGCTGCTTAAAGGATGTGTTTTGGACAAAGATCAGGTAATGCGTGCGATTGATGAATACTACAAATCGGTTGTCGATGCTCCTCTTCTTACAAAAGAGGACTTCGCAAATGCAATAACGGGTGTGCTGAATGGAGTTTAGGCTTCTCGACCTTGAATACACAGAAGATCCGCACAAAAGCCTAGCCACAGAAGAGGCAATCTTCCACGAAGTGATTGCAGGAAGGTCTCCACCTACGTTCAGATTCTATAGACACAGCAACGCAATCATACTTGGCTGCTTCCAGCTTGCAGAACAGGAGATAGACAACGACGTGATAACGGAGAAGAACATAAAAGTTGTCAAGCGGTTCACAGGAGGAGGTGCAGTATACCACGATCTAGGAAATCTGAACTACTCGCTGATCATGAAAGACACACTTGGCGTAGGAACAAACGTGACAAAACTCTATTCGACTATGATAGAAGGCGCGCTTAAGGCGTTCAAAGGCCTTGGAATTCCTGCAGAGAGCGGAAAACTCAACGATGTCACGTCGAACAGCAAGAAAATACTCGGAGCAGCGGCAAGCATCAGAAAAAACGCTATGGTTTTCCATGCATGCGTGCTTGTCAACACAAATCTCCATACGTTGGCTTCATCGCTGAAGGTTCCCGGAGTCAAGTTAAAGGACAAAGGAATTGCAACTATACTTGAAAGAGTAACAAACATAAACGAAATATCCGGGCACAACGTGGAAGATGTGAAACGTGCGCTTCTCGACGCTTATCATGATACTCTCGGCATAGATTACAAAGAAGGAAAGCTCACCAAAGATGAAGAATCGCTTGCAAAGGAACTCCTCGAAAAGAAATATTCGCAGAAAGAATGGAATCTCGGCCGCGAAATCATAGAAATCCGCTAATAGGTTATCTGGTTCTATATCCAAACCTCTTTTCGTAACCTTTGTGGTCGAACCATTCTAATATTGTTACTTCAATCTCAAGCTTGCTTCCTCTGATCATGTATATTAATCTCCAGCCTCGTTGCATATCGTATTTCCATAAGTTATTTATGCCGTATTGAGTGTACTTTTTAGGCCATAACCTCCTTTCTATCTGTATTCCAGAAGTTGGGTTTTCTTTTAGTTCATCCATTACAGTTTCTATCTCAGACGCAAGTCTCCTATCTTCAAATTTTCCTTGCTTTAGTCTAGTAAATTCTTCTAGGCATATTTCATCTAGAAATCCAACTAATGTTACGCTCCTGTCTATTATTTGACTATGAGACCTAGTCTCTTCGCCTTTTCTATCCCCTCCGGATCCCAAATCCATGCAATCCTCTTATCTCTGTCAACGATTATTTTTCCCGAGTATTCCAGATACCTTATAATTTTTGTGTAAGTTGTCCACATTACCTTCCTTGGCAATAACTTCCATATTTCTGTTGTTGTTTTATCACTTCTGTACTTATACGCCGCCTTCTCAACCATTAAGATTGTCTCTAGTGTCGGCGAGCGACTACTAGTTTTGGTGTTAACTTTTTGTACTGTTTTAGTCTTCATATATATCAACTGATAAATATATCAACTGATAAATATAAAAGGCTTTCCGTGTCAAAGACGACTATATTACTGTAGTTAAGTGATTTAAAGCTTTGTATTATAGTATACGAATATATACTTCATTACAAAGAAAAGGCGCATCCGCTAATTCTTGTTAAGGAACTCAGTCAATACGTTGAGGAACTGTTCCGGATTGGTGTAGTGTGCAATGTGCCCTGCATCTTCTATGATGTGCATCTCGCTTCCCTTTATCTTGCTCTGGAACATCGGCGCCATCTGGGAACTGAGAATCGCATCCCGTGCTCCCCAGACTATGAGGGTAGGAGAATCGATGCGCCCGAGTATCTTGTCGTCAAGCTCTTCCTCCTTGAGATCAGATTCAAGTATGCTCTTTATCACATAATCCTTGTTGCTTTCGTTGAGCATGACGTTCTTGTAGAGTGACTCTTTGTAATATTCCTCTTTATGCGCCATCCTTATCTGGTCGAATGATTCTTTCAATCCAGCTGCGTCTTCAAGGACGAGCCCTTTCACTGGATTCAATGAGGCGTAATAGGCTCCTATCCATCCTCCATACGAGTTTCCGATTATGTAGATGTCGTCAAGCCTAAGGCCCTCAACAAAATCACGGATTGTAGTTGTCTGGTTTCTTATTGTGTAGTTTATGTGGGGAGCATCAGACTTGCCGTGCCCAAGCAGATCGACAAGATAAACATCGTAGACATTCGGAAGATACTGCATGAACTTCGCCCAGGCCTTTGCAGTTCCTCCTAGACCGTGCAGAAAGATTAGCTTCTTCCCAGAGCCTTGATGGTGCAGATAATGCAGCGATCCGAACTGCGTAGATGCAAGTTCCTCTGTGAAATCTGTTACGTAATCCATCTACACACTCTTTTTGCCCTGGAAATAATGTATCGCACGCCCTAGCGCAGCCTCGGCAGCCTCTTGCACGGCTTCACTGTATGTCGGGTGTGGATGGATCGTGTCAGCTATGTCCTCCAAAGTCGCTCCCATCTCTATTGCAAGCGCAGCTTCTGCTATCATAGCGTTCGCATCTGGCCCAACTATCTCTATTCCTTTGACGATCCCCTCTTTGTCGGCAGCAATCTTGACAAATCCAAGCGTGTTGTTCAATGCGATTGCACGCCCTAGCGCAGTAAGCGGGAACTTTCCTACGGTTATGCCCTCTTTTTCTTCAACGCTGCCGGCAATCGCGATTTCAGGATCAGAGAATATCACTGCTGGTACGACCTGGTTGTCATAGTAAGAAGCATCGCCATGGGCAACCTCCGCAGCGATTATTCCTTGCCTTATCGCTTTGTGCGCAAGCATCGGTTCTCCGATCACGTCGCCAACTGCAAGTATGTTTGGATCTGCTGTTTTGAGCTGTCCATCGACTTTTATGAATCCTCTTTCGTCTTTCAAAACCTTTGTATTCTCAAGGCCTAGCTCTGACGTGAAGGGACTGAGCCCAGTAGCGACTAGTATGTATTGGGCATCAATCTTCTCCCCGTTCTGTAGGTTCACTGTAGTCGGTGTGTGAGAAACTGGCGTCGCGCCGGTGACTATCCTCACTCCTAGGTCTGTAAGTCTTCTTTTTACGAGCGCAACCGCATCTTTGTCAAACTTTGAAAGAACATCGGATCTTGCAAGCATTGTCACCTTTGTGCCGAGCTTTGCATAGAGCGTGGCCACTTCGACAGAAACGTAGCCCGCACCTATGATTGCGAGGCTTTCTGGAACATGGTCGAGAAGGAGAGCTTGTTTGTAGTCGATCACATTGCCTCCGAACTCGAATCCCTGCATTAGCGTCGGCTCAGATCCTGTCGCAATTATCGCTTTTCCGAATTGAAGAGTCACACCATCGGTAAGCTGAAGGCTTCTTGTGTCGAGGAAAGTAGCCGCGCCTTTGAAAACGTCTATCTGATTTGACTTGCAAAGGAAAGCGACACCGTCTTCCAGCTTCTTCGACACATTTATCCTCCATTCAAGCATCTTTTTTGGGTCAAGTGTCACATTTTGGGCAGTAATCCCGAAGTTTTGCGAGTGTTGCGCGTCATAGAACAAGTTTGCAATGTGTATCATTGTTTTCGACGGTATACATGCATAGTTTAGGCAGTGCCCGCCAAGTTTGTCCTTCTCAACGATCGCTACGCTCATTCCAAGTTGCGCAGCTCTTATCGCAGCAACATACCCTCCTACTCCTCCGCCTATTACTGCGATGTCAACTTGTTCTGGTATTGATCCCATTACCATGCAATCACTTATTCTCTTTTATAATCATGAATTCGTCCTTGATCTGTTTTGTCGACGCTACTGTCTGTATTCTTGATAGCTTTCTCTTCAGCAGAACGTTCTTCAGGAATTGATAGTATTCTTCTATGTCCTTTGTCCTCACCTTGATTATTATGTCCCAATCGCCCATGACTATATCGACAGATTCTACCTGCGAATATTCCGCCAGCTCTTTTGGTATCTTTGCCGGATCCAAATTCTCTTCAGGCGACATATGGATCAGTACATATGCACAGAAACCCTGATCTATCATTTTGTAGTCGAAAACTGCTTTGTAGCCTCTGATTGCTTCCTTCTCAAGTTGTCGCACATTGTAGTGAATAGTGGCTGGGGGCTCTTTGAGAGCCTTCGCCAGCTCACTTATTCTTGGGGTGCAATATCCACCCTTCAGGAGGTCGGTCAACCTTGCTCGGATGTCTTTCACAAAAGTCATATTTGAATATTATTCAATATTTATATGCTTTTCGGTCATTTATTCGAATATTATTCAACAAAATACATATAGACGGCGATTCATAAATATATACACGTCAGAATTCGTAGTCGGAGTAGTAGGCGGTTTAGGCCCAGAAACCTCAGCAAAATTCTACGCAAAGGTAACTGCCGAGGTGTTCAAAAGGACCGGGAAGCAGCCAAACATTGTCATAGATAGCGTGCCGATCTCAGTAGCAGAATTGGGTGTGATAAACGGCGCACCATCAGAGAAGGTGTACTCTTTATTGGAGTCCAGCGTAAACAGGCTGAGCGAAATTCCAACGGATTTGATAGTAATTCCATGCAACACTGTACACATCTACTTCGAACGTTTACAGAAAACGACAAAAACCCCGATTTTGAACATCATAGACCAAACAGCAATCACTGCAAAGGGCCAAGGCATAGGAAAGATCGGCATAATAGCAACTACTATGACTGTTGCGAGCGGGCTCTACAAAAAGAGTTTCCAAAAAGTGGGAATAATACCTGCAACTCCTAGCGACGAGGATCAAAAAAGGATAACCGACACTGTAATTAAGATATTGGGCGGCATTACATCAGAATCCGACATCAAATTTTTGTCAGACGTGGCTGGGAAATTCGCCGATGAGGGTGCTGACGGAGTCGTATTGGGCTGCACCGACTTGCAATTATTGGTAAATAAGCACGATAAGATAAAAGTTATTGACTCTATGGAATCGTTAGCCGATGCAACTGTAGGCCGCATAATGCAAGCTTACAACATATCTAGGAATTCCGGATCTTCCATATAGCCCTTTATTGCGTTGCCAAGCTTGACCGCTTCGGCGCCGTCGACAACCCTGTGGTCGAATGTTATTGTGAACGGGAGCACTTTTCCTATTTTCACCGCCCCATTCTCAACGAAAGGCCAGTCTCTTATCGAAAGGATTCCGATTATAGCCACGTCAGGCGGATTTATCATAGGTACAGCGAGGAAGCCCCCTCCCAGGCTGCCAATGTTTGTTATCGTTATTGTTGTATCTTTCATCTCTGCTATTGTTATTGTCTTTTTCAATATTTTGTCATGGAGGTCTTGTATCTCTTTTGCAATCTTTGTTATGCTCTTCTTGTCCGCATCTCTTATGACGACGACCTTTAGACCGTCTTCTGCCTCAGCCGCAAGGCCGATATTGTAATACTTCTTTACAATTATTTCCTGCTTCTCGTGGTCGTAGCTTGCATTGAAGTGCGGGTTCTCTTTCAGCGCCTCAACTAATGCCTTTATCACAAATGGCAGGAACGTAAGATGGATGTTCTTCTCTTTCTGCATCTTCGGCTTTTCTTTTGAAACAATGTTCCAGAGTTCTGTTGCATTTATCAGATCCATGTGTGTCGCTCTTGGAATCTTCCACGATTCCTCCATGTTTCTTGCAATCGCCTTCCTTGTCATCGACATCGGAACCCTTTCTATCTCCTCGTCGTGTGCTTGCTCGAGCGTTTCTGAGAACTTTTGTGGAGAAGGAGCGGGCTTTGCTCCAGATGAAGCTGCCCTTACATCGTTTTCAAGTATTCTTCCGCTTGGTCCAGTCCCTTTCAAAGCAGCAAGGTCGACGTTCAGTTCATGTGCGAGCTTTCTTACCGAAGGAGTTGCCATTATCTCCTTTGGTGCAGCAACTGGTTTTGCAGTAACTGCAGATACTGCCTGCACTTTTGGAGGCGCTGCTTTTGTTGGTGCAGACGCTGTTCCTGGTTTGTATCCTTTCATTTCGTCTGAAGTTCCAATCCCTGCGACTACATCTCCCAAATGCAGTGTAGAATCCTCTTTTGCAACAATCCTTATCACTCCGCCAATCGGCGCCGGAACATCGACGACTGCTTTGTCCGTCTCGACCTTTGCCACTGGCTGGTCCTCCTTTACATTGTCGCCGTCCTTGACGAGCCATTTTGCCAAATGCCCTTCTGTAATGCCCTCTCCAACATCAACGAACTTTATCTCCTTCATCAAATCATTCCGACATTATCTTTTCTATCGCTTCCATTACCTTCTGTTCGTTTGGTATATAATATTGCTCATAACCAGGGAACGGATACGGGAAGCTTGCCGATGCGACTCTCATCACAGGGGCATCAAGCTCGAATATCGCCTTCTCTGCTATCCTCGCCGCTATCTCTGCTCCAGGTCCGAACGAAAGCGGGGCTTCGTGGACGATTATCACCCTTCCGGTCTTCTTTGCGCTGTCTAGTATTGTCTGTTCATCAAGAGGGTTGATTGTCCTGAGGTCGATAACCTCGGCGTTCGCGCCTTTCTTCTGGACAGCGTTCTTCACAACAGGAACCATGGTCCCCCATGTAACTATCGTCATGTCGTCTCCCTTCTGGATCACATTCGCTTTTCCAATCTCCACTTCGTATGCATTGTCAGGCACTTCTTGCTTGAAAAGCCTGTAGAGCTTTGTCGGCTCTAGGAAAACTACTGGATCTTTCATGTGCGACGCTTTTATCAGAAGCCCTTTTGCATCGTAAGGTGTCGAGGGCTCTACCACTATTAGTCCACCAATGTGCGAGTACAATGCCTCTGGGCTGTCTGAGTGGTGTTCGAGCGTTCTTACTCCTCCGCTTACTGGAGTTCTAATTATCATTGGCAGTTCCACCGCAGATCTTGTCCTTGCCCTGTATCTCGCGACGTGATTTGCGATTTGGCTGAAGCTCAGCAGCATGAAACCAGCGAACTGTATTTCTGGAATCGGAAGCATTCCGCCTGCAGACATGCCAAGCGCTGTTCCTATTATCATGGATTCCGCGAGCGGTGTGTCGAGGACGCGCTCCGGCCCGTACTTGTCCAACAAACCGTCTGTAACTCTGAAGACTCCGCCGTCTTTTCCTACGTCTTCTCCCAACAAAACCGCATTCTTGTTCTCCTTCATTATTAGATCAAGCGCGTTGTTTATTGCACCAACCATGTTTGTAAGCATAATATCACTCTTGTTCCTGTTGCTTTGGCTGCCAGAAGTTTGCAGCGACAGCAGCATCGTATTCATCTTGCAATGTCTGCGGTATGAAACTGTAGACATGTTCGAATATTGTCCTTGGGTCAGGCGTGAACTTCTCTGCTTTCTCCACTGCATCGTCGATCTGCTTGAGCTGCGCGTCCGCCATCTCCTGCTCTTTCTTCTCGTCCCAAAGGCCTTTCTTGACCAAGTACTTTCGCACTCTTGCGATTGGGTCCCTCGGCTTCCAAAGTTCGACCTCTTTGTCTGGTCTGTACTTTGTCGGATCGTCTGCAGTTGTGTGCAGACTCATTCTGTAAGTAAGGACTTCGATAACTGTTGGAGTGTTTGTAGTCCTCGCCTTCTCGAGAGCGTCTTTTACAACCTTGTAAACGCCGATTACATCGTTTCCGTCTACCTGCACTCCTTGTATTCCTGCAGCGATTGCCTTCTGTGCAAGAGTAGGCGCTGCACTCTGCTGATTTCTTGGTACAGATATGGCCCACTGGTTGTTTTCTATGATTGCAACAAGCGGAACCTTTGTTACTCCTGCAAAGTTTATCGCTTCGTAGAAGTCTCCTTCAGATGTTCCACCGTCCCCTACGTATGCTACGACCGCAGCACCTGTCTTCTTGAACTTCATTGCGTAAGCGAGCCCGGCCGCATGCGGCATCTGCGTCGCGACTGGCACGCACACTGCCAATGACTTGAACCCTTTCGGGAGAACCCCTTCCTCGAATCCCCTCCAATAAAGAAGGCCTATGTCGAGGGGGAATCCCCTAACCATGAATACTGCATGCTGCCTGAAGTTTGGAACGAAATAGTCGTCTTTTCCCATTGCGTATGCGCTGCCTACTTGCTCTGCCTCTTGCCCGACCAACGGTGCGTATGTAACTGCTCTTCCTTGCCTCTGCAGGCTTAGTGCCTTTGCGTCTAGCGCCCTTGCGAACGACATGAGCTTGTATAATTCTATTATCTTCTGGTCGTTTATGTCGCTTGGAGCCAGAGCAGCATCTATGTTGCCGTTCTCGTCCATTACTTGGATGTAGTCCACTGACCCGTCAAAGACTCGCTTCTGCAACTAGACACCAAGATATACTAGATGCGAATACTTAAATTGATTATGCAAGGAGCTTGAGCATCTGCTCCGGGTCTGTAGTCGGCAGCTTGCAGGCATAATGGGCGCATACGCACGCAGTTGTCTTGTTGTCCATGAGGTCGAGAAACTTGGTGAAGTCTGCTATTTTCGTTATGATTGGCGTGCTTTCCTTCGACTTCAGCATTACGATTTTGTTCGGTATGAATGTGGAAGACAGCTTTTCAAGCATTTTACCGACCATTTCCCTGTTGTCTCCCTCCACAATCACTATTTCGTAGGAAGGCCCTATCCTGAAGTCTACCGCAGACATGAACTGTGCGTGCGACCCCGGCCCTCTCGATATCTGCGTCGAGAAAGCGAGCTCAAGCTTCAATGCCAATTCCTCGAGCTTCGGGTCGCCTGTAAACCTGTTTAGCCTCAGTAGATTGAGCATCATCAAGGAATTTCCCGAAGGTATCGCTCCGTCGTGCGCATCTTTTTTCTTGACTATCATTTCTTCTATATCCTTGGATTGGAAAAGGAATCCACCGTTCTTTTTGTCCCAGAAATGCTCTATTGCCACTTGGTCGAGAGCGATTGCCTTCCTTAGGTAGTCGACTTCGAAAGTCGCTTCGTAAACATCGATCAGTGCATTGACGAAGAATGCATAGTCGTCAAGGAAAGCAGGTATGCCGGCTTCTTTTCTGTATCTATGGTAAAGTTTTCCTTCTGGGCTTGTCATCTTTTCAAGTATGAAGTTTGCAGCCCCATTTGCAACATCAGCATATTTCTTGTCAGAAAAGACCACTGCGGCTTTTGCAAACGCAGATATCATCAATCCATTCACATCTGTAAGTATCTTGTCATCAACACTCGGATGCGTGCGCTTCTCTCTTGTGGCAAAAAGCTTTCTTCTCGAAGAATCGATAGTTTTCGATAGCTCTGATTCCTTCATCTTAAGCTCCTTTGCAAGTTCCGGCACCGTTTTCTTGAGATACAGAATGTTTTTTGGGACTCTGTGCTTTGCAGCGTGCATTCCAGGTTCGCTGTAGTTGCCGTCTTCAGTCATGTTGAAGACCTTCTCCATCAGCTCTGCATCTTTTCCAAGTGCATTCCTGAACTCTTCGCACGTCCATATGTAGAAAAGGCCTTCTTCCCCGTCAGAATCCGCATCTACTGCAGTGTAGAACGCTCCTTCCTTCGAAGTCAGGTCGCGGAGAACAAATTCGAATATCTCTTCTGCGGTCTTTTTGTAAAAATCATTTCCTGTTGCCTGATACGTCTCCACACACGCGATCGCCATCATCGCCTGGTCGTAGAGCATCTTCTCAAAATGCGGGACAAGCCATTTTTCGTCTGTAGAATATCTATGGAATCCAAATCCTACTTGGTCAAATATTCCGCCAAGCCGCATTGCGGTGATTGTCTGTTCTACCATCGAAAGGGCATTCTTGTCCTTGTAACGTTTCCAGTATCGAAGTAGATAAGAGAGGACGTGAGGGCTTGGGAACTTCGGCGCGTATCCGAAGCCTCCATTCTTTGCATCATATGTCTGCAAAAGATGGTCGTAAGTCATCTTCAATGTAACCGCATCGAGCTCGAAGCTCTTTGCCTTTATTGCCTTCTCGATCTCCATGCTCTTTATTATTGCGCTCGCGTCTTCAACCAATTCCTTCCTGCTGTTTTTCCAAAGGTCGTCTGTCTTTGCAACCAGTTCCAGAAGGCCTTCCATTCCGTATCCGCTTTCCTTCGGAACATATGTAGTTATGAAGAATGGCTTCTTGTCGGGAGTCATGAAAACGTTGAGCGGCCATCCGCAGTTTCCTGATACTTTCTGGCATATCTGCATGTAAGTGCTGTCGATGTCTGGCCGTTCTTCTCTGTCGACTTTGATCGGAACAAAAACCTTGTTTATCGCTTCTCCTACTTCTTCATCGTCGTAGCTCTCCTTCTCCATCACGTGGCACCAATGGCATGTGTAGTATCCTATCGACAGGAGTATAGGCTTGTCCTCCTTTTTCGCCTTCTCGAACGCCTCGTCGCACCACGGCCACCAGTCCACTGGATTGTGTGCATGTTGCAGAAGATAAGGGCTCTTCTCATTAATCAGATGATTCTGCTTTCTAGAAGATGACATACAATTCAACTGGCATTTTTGTCGATTTAAATCTTTCTACGAAGGTCGGGACAAGTATTTTATACACAAGAGTTGAATCCTGCTCTACAAACTGATGGTGTTAGTTTGGAACAAGCGATAAATGTAGTATTAGTCGACACTCACGACCATGAGCTTGGCATAGAAGAGAAGATGGCTGCCCATTCCAACGGAGGGAAACTACACAGAGCGATATCGATATGCATATTCAACTCTAAGGGAGAGATGATGCTGCAGCAGCGCGCTTCCACGAAATACCATGAGCCAGGAAAGTGGGTCAACACCGTTTGCAGCCACCCAAAACCAGGCGAAACTCCAGACCAGGCGGTGCACAGAAGACTAATGGAAGAGATGGGATTCGATTGCCCCATGCATGAAGTGACTCAGTTCGTCTACAGAACAGACGTCGGCAACAATCTGACTGAAAACGAATACGACCATCTTTTCTTTGGAACTTATGAAGGGGCGCCTAAGCCAAATCCTGACGAGGTGCAGGGCTGGAAATGGGCTAACCTCGAAGAGATCGAGAAAGACATGAAAAGAAGCCCTGGCAAATACGCAGCATGGTTCAAGTATGTGCTGAAGGAAACGATGAAGAATCTGGACAAGAAGTGACTGCCTTTAAATATATTTCTAGTTCATAATAAAAGGCGACTATTTTTCAGCCGCAAGCACATCGCGTCGGGAGATAATGCAACAATATCTACTAAGCATTCTTGGAAGCACAGCCGGGCTTTTGTGGCTCTCCGTGTTGTTTTATGCATTCGGAATGCTATCCGCTTTCCTGGTCAAGAACTGGAAATATTCCAAACTCGTAGGGCTTCTGTCTGCGTCACTGGCTAGCCTCTCTCTAATGGCCGCCGGAATAAGCGCACTTCTCGGCCTCCAAATCTCAAAGATGGTGATTGCGGTGGTGCCGATTCTCGGAACGATCGGATTCGGCGTCGATGCCCTCTCCGGCTTCTTCATAGCATTTATCGGCTTCGTGACTTTGTCGGTATCAATTTACTCGTTCGGCTACGTCGGCGAATATGCGCGCAGAGGATACAGCATACCGCGCTTCATCTTCCTGTTCAACCTCTTTTTGCTTTCGATCGCGATGGTCGTTACTGCGCAGAATGCGATTGCATTCATCGTCTTCTGGGAACTGATGGCCCTCTCATCTTACTATCTTGTTTCATTCGAACATAAGGAAGATTCCACCAAGAGCGCAGGGCTTTCGTATCTGCTAATGACGCATTTCGGAACATTGTGCCTTATAGTAATGTTCATCGCGCTCGCGTCTGGTGCAAACTTCTCTGCGGATTTCAGCGCGTTTTCAAGCGCGCAATACGCGCCAGCCGTTGCCGCTGTGATATTCATTTTTGCATTGATAAGCTTTGGAATAAAATCCGGAGTCATGCCGTTCCACATCTGGCTTCCGGTCGCGCACCCACAGGCGCCTAGCAACATATCTGCGCTCATGTCTGGAATAATGCTGAAGACCGCAATCTATGGGATTGTACGCGTTGTGTTCGGATTCCTTTTGGGCAGCACCATACCTCTTTGGTGGGGCCTTGTCCTTCTCGCGCTCGGAATGGTCTCGTCTGTCCTCGGTGTCCTTTATTCGCTGATGGAGCACGACCTGAAGACGCTCCTCGCTTATCACAGCATAGAAAACATAGGGATAATATTCCTTGGCCTTGGCGCAGCTTCGATATTTACGACGATAAACCTTCCACTTCTCGCTGCTATCGCTCTCTTCGCCGCGCTTTATCATACGATGAATCACGCGCTTTTCAAGAGCCTTCTATTCTCCGGAGCAGGAGCGGTTGCCTCTTCGGCGCACACGCGCAACATCGATGAACTCGGAGGCATAATCAAATACATGCCGATCACCGCGCTGCTCTTCCTTGTCGGCGCCGCATCGATCGCTGCGCTTCCTCCACTCAACGGATTCGTCAGTGAATGGCTTACCTTCGTGGCGCTCTTGGGCGGCGTTGGCGGCACCAAGCTTGTATCATTTGTGTCGGGGGCTGCCATCCTTGCGCTTGCGTTGACTAGCGCGTTCGCCGTGGCTGCGTTTTCAAAGGCGTTCGGCCTAACATTCCTTGGAACCCCGCGAAGCACACACGTGCAGAAAGCGCGCGATCCTTCAAAGGCGATGCTCTTTGGCATGGGCATCCTCGCCGCTGCATGCATATGCGCAGGAATTTTCCCGGGTGTCGTCGCAAGGATGATATCGCCTGTGCTGGTGCAGTTGAACATGGGCGGCGCGCCAACCATCGTCGCGACTGTGTCAACTCTCCCAATGCTTGAGATATTCGTGGCCCTTCTGGCCATAGTCGCATTCACGTTGTTGTATATCAAATATCTCGGTAAAAGAAAACACGTTGTCGAGCAGGTCGGACCAACATGGGCGTGCGGCCTGCCCGGGATAAATGGCCACATGCAATATTCTGCAAAGGGCTTTACGATGCCGATACTTCGCGGCTTCAATATACTTGCAAATCCACTTGGCCGGGCCGATGCCTACGGTCATATGCTGTTCGAAAAGATTATCTACGAGCCGATAAGAAAAGCCTTCTTATTCGTCGCGCCTTGGTCAAGGAAGCTCCAGACAGGCAAGCTTGTCGACTATCTGTTTTATCTCATGCTTACGCTGTCGGTTGTAGTGGCGTTTGCGGTGTTGGGTTAGTTTGGTGGGGATATGTTTTCTGAAATTGGTATTATCTATTCAATAATCCAGGCGTTGCTGATCTTTGCGGTATCGCCATTCATTATCGGATTGATGAACAAAATCAAGGCACGCTCCCAAAGCAGGAGAGGCGCGCCGATACTACAACCGTACTTCGACATCGCAAAACTGTTCATGAAAGGCACTGTAGTCAGTTCAACCACCTCCTGGATATTCATGGCAGCGCCTGCTGTGCTGTTCGCTTCTATAATAATAGCGGCTGCCGTGCTCCCAATAATATTCCAGTCGACATTCGTTGCCATCGACCTGATACTGTTCGTCTACATTTTTGCAATAGGCAGATTCATGATGTATCTTGCAGCGCTCGATGCCGGGAGCGCGTTCGGCGGAATCGGCGCCAGCAGGGAAGCATTCTACTCCGCACTCCTTGAACCGGTGATATTTGCTATAATAATCTTTTTCTCGTTCTCCAATGGATTTGGCAGCATAGCATCAGTTTCATCCACCACATCTCTCAATTGGCAGTTGACTGCAACCTCTCCGGCGTTCTGGCTGACTGCGGGCGCGCTCTTCATAGTAATACTTGCGGAGACAGGCAGACTGCCCTTCGATAACCCTTCAACACATCTGGAGCTAACCATGGTGCACGAAGCTATGGTGCTTGAGTATTCCGGGCCAATGTTGGCGCTCATAGAATGGGCGAATGCGTCGAAGATGGTCGTATTCTTCGGACTTTTCGTAGTCCTGTTTTTGCCGATCAATGCATTTGTCTCATCGTCTAATGTGCTGTTTTCAGGTTTGATGGCATTCGCCGGAATATTGCTGCTGGCGATTTCCACTGCGATAATAGAAAGCATATCTCCAAAGGTCAGGCTCTTCAAGGTGACAAAGCTGCTCGCATTTTCACTTGTGCTGTCTCTGCTCGCCGTCATAGTGAGATTTTTCAACGGTCCGCAGGTGATAGGTCCTGTAGCTGTTCTTTCAGTCGCAATGCTAGTATCGGCGATCTACTTCCTGTTCAGCGCGACGTTCATGAGGAGGCTTGAGATATTCATATTGCAGAGCATGCTTCTTGCGCTGATATTGCTGTTTGTGCTCAGCAGCGACGGCGGCGCCGGAACTTATCTGCAGCTTGTCTCAACAATAATATTCAAGATAATGGTTCTGCCCTATCTCATATACGCAGCATTCAGGCGCCTTGCAGGCAATTCTAAGGTTGTTCTAGATGCCGATCCTCTTTTCCTTAGGTCGCACGTGGGCACTGTCGGTAGTTTGGTGCTTGCAACACTGCTGATATTCCTGTCGTATTCGGTATCATACGTGCTTGGCATAGGCAACCCTCTTTTCCCGATAGCGCTCTCGATAATACTTATTGGCGGCCTGATAATGGCGACAAAGACCCATGTGATGCTCCAGCTTATGGGCTTCCTGGTCCTCGAGAACGGGCTTGTGCTGTTTCCGATCGCGCTGTCAATCCAAATCCCAATAATAGAAGAAATAGTCTCGATCTTCGACGTCATAATACTGGTAGCAGTGGCGCTGCTGCTGTTCTTCAAAATAAACAATGTGATAGCGAGCCTTGACACGGTGCGCATGAACCAGCTTTCCGAAGAAAGGTGAAACCATGATCGAATTGATTATCCTGTTTCCATTGATCGCTTCGGTCATCTGCCTACTGCTGAAGAAGCGGCCCGATACAGCCGAGACTGTTGCGATACTTGGCATCGCGGCATCGCTAATCTCGCTCATATTGACCGTATCACCGGTGAACCTTTCGACGACACCTGTCGCCGGGCTTTTCGGATATCTATACCTCGACTCGCTCAGCGTGGTGTTCGTGGCGATTGCAATAGTGGTTGCGCTCTTCGCCGCAATCTACTCTCGTGGATACATGCGTGAAGAGGCTGCAGAAGGAACGTTCGAACGCAACAGGATCAGCAAATACAACGCGTTCCTGCTGCTCTTTCTCTCGTCTGTTCTTTTCGTGTCGATGGCATCCAACCTGCTCATGATATGGGTGTTCATGGAGACGACGACTCTTACTTCTGTATTCTTGATAAGCTTCTACAACAAGAAAGAGTCCGTCGAGGCTGCATGGAAATATTTCATAGTGTGCTCTCTCGGAATCACCCTTGCGCTGGTCGGACTGCTAATACTGGAATACGGAATGCAGCAGGCCGGCGTTGCGCCCAGCTTTGCATGGTGGGACGTGATAGCAAACGCATCGAAGATCAATGTGCTGTTCCTCAAGATCGCGTTAGCATTTGTTATCGTCGGTTACGGGACAAAGATGGGCCTTGCGCCGTTGCACATATGGCTTCCAGATGCGCACAGCCAGGCGCCGACACCTATCAGCGCCCTGCTTTCCGGAGTGCTGCTCAACACCGCCCTTTATGGGATATTGAGATTGTACCCTGTCGGGGTGCAGGTTCCTGCTATAGGTTCGTTCATATCTACGCTATTGATCGCATTCGGACTTCTCTCCCTTGCACTTGCATCGCTGAGGCTTTACTACCAGGAAAACTACAAGCGTCTTCTGGCATATTCCAGCGTCGAGAATATGGGTATAATCGCAATCGCTCTCGGAGTTGGCGGTCCGCTCGGCGTTTTCGCGGCGATCTTCCTCATCGTATCCCACTCATTGGTCAAGCCTCTTGCATTTTTCATGTGGGGCATTATAAATCACGGATATGGCGCAAAGGAGATTTCATACATGGGCGGAGTTGCACAGACAATTCCGTCGATTGGTTTGCCGTTCATACTCGCGAATATGGGAGTTGCTGGCGGATTTCCGTTCGGAACATTCATAGCAGAAATAATACTGATAGCTGCTGCGCTCGCTGGACAGCACTACATCGTATTGGCATTCCTGGTCGTCTTCGCCACGATATCATTTGGTACTCTGCTGCTAAAATCTTCGCAGATAGTTTATGGAAAGGTGGCTGGAGCACTGCACAGATATTCGCCGAACAGAGTAACATTGATTTGCGTATGGGCCCTGTTCGCGCTTGCAGTCTTCCTGGGGATAATCGCGCCGCAGCTGTTGTTCGGGGCGATAAGTTCTGCAGCGTCTGTGCTGCTCGGTGGTTAAATGAATGGAGCAAATGATTTCATCAAATCGATCAAGAAAAATTCAACCGGCATATCGGCTGACGGTGCGCTGATCTGGATCGAGACTGATCCTATCGCTATCGTAGATGCGTGCGATGCCTGCATCGGCAAAGGAGGAGCGTTCGATTCCGCATTCGCATATCCGAGCTCCAATGGAAAAGACTGGACCGTCGCATACCTTTTTCGGGTTCCAAAACTGGAAAATATCGCAATAGTGTGGTCGCATGCAAAGCAGTTCTACTCCATATCGGGAAAAATACCGGCTGCGATGTGGGACGAAAGGAAAATGGCTGAGACGTCAGGAATCAGGTTCTTCGGGCTTTCGGATACAAGGCCCATCGTCATACATCCGGAAAGCTACAATCTTCTGAAGGGGAAGGTATCGGCATCGCTGCCCAAAAAACAAAAGGAGCTCTACAAAACGGATTACGCCTTCAGGGGGACGGAGAAGGAAGGCGAGTTCGAGATTCCGGTAGGCCCTGTGCACGCAGGCATAATAGAACCTGGCCACTTCAGGTTCCATGTTACCGGTGAAGAGATCAACAAGATGGAGGTGCGATTGTCATACCTGCACAAAGGGATAGAAAAGATTCTGGTTGGGAAGCCGCTCGACAAGGCATTCCCGATCATCGAGCAGATATCCGGAGACGAATCTGTGGCGAACTCTGTCGCGTATGCGCAGGCTGTGGAGATGGCTCTCGGCATCGCTGTGCCGAAGAGGGCAGAGTCGGTGAGGCTTTTGCTGCTAGAGCTCGAAAGAATCTACAGCCATCTGGCCGATATAGGCGGCATGGCGATGGATGTCGGCTTCTACGCAGTGTCCGCCAGGTTTGCAGCTTTGAGAGAGGAAGTAATGAGATTAAATGAAGGCGTATTCAGCAATAGATTCCTGCGCAACATCATTTCGATAGGAGGGGCAGAAGAAACAGCCTCTGCCGAAGAGATTGCGGCGCTTGTAAACGACATGAGATCGATATCAGAGGAGCTGTCCAGAATAGAGGACCTTGCGCTTACATCGTCTACATTCCTGGACCGTGTCTTCCTCGCCGGAAGGGTAAGCAAAGAGGCAGCAAAGGAGCTATCGCTGGTTGGCCCAGCAGCGCGCGCCGCAGGAGTCAGCTGCGACGCAAGAAAGCATCTGCCGTACGGTGCATACAAAACGAATAAGGTCATCGAACACATGGCAGAGAACGGCGATGTGCTGTCGCGTCTACTGGTCAAAATAAACGAGATCCGCGAATCGGTCAGGCTCATAGACGCGGAAATCGCGAAAAGGGTGAAAGGCCCGATCTCTGCAAACATCGACAACAAATTGCGAAATGCAAAAAGCGGATTGATAGGCGTCGGAATCTGTGAGGCAGCGCGAGGCTCGTCGACCTTCTTCCTAAGGACTGGGAAAAACGGCACAATCGACGTGCTTTTGATCAGGACTTCATCGTTCAGGAACTGGAGAGCCCTTGAGAAGGCGGTAATGACAAATATAGTTCCGGACTTCCCACTGATAAACAAGAGTTTCAATCTATCGTATTCAGGTGCAGATCTGTAATTAATGTAGTTAATGTAGCTGGTGTAAACATGCGCGAATTCCTTGCATTTTTCGAAAAGCCGAAATCCGACATAATCTCTGTCGATTCCGAGTCGCAGCAGATCCGTGAGCTTGCAGCATTTCTGAAAAAGCGGCCGCGCTCGCTGTTTTCGAGGTCAATAGCAGTAAGAATGATAGACTGCGGCTCATCAAACGATGTCGAGATAGAGGAAGGGCTTGCGAATGCCCCGCAGGTTGACTGCGAACGATTCGGAATACACTTTGTCGCATCTCCACGGCATGCCGACGTGTTGATTGCGTCAGGCCCGGTTTCAATAAACATGAAGACTGCACTTGAGAAGACATATGCTGCAATGCCGAGGCCAAAGGCGGTGGTGGCAGTAGGAGACGGGGCATGCACCGGAGGTTTATTCAAGGACAGCGATTATGTATTCAGATCAGGCAGGGTTGACGAGATTGTTCCAGTTGATGTGAAAGTGAAAGGAAACCCTCCATCGAGTTACGCTATTGTTCTCGGTATTCTAAAAGCCGGAGCCGCAATATCAAAGAAAAGATAGCGGTTTTTGCAGGTATGGTTTTTAGCCTTACCACATCAATTAATAGCTACGGCGAACTAGATATATTAAGGTTTTGCTTATGGCGCAATACAGGTTTGACGAGGACAAGAGCAAGAACGCAATGTTCATGGCTGCGCTCAACCTCGGAGCATTCATTCTTGTGGTCAGCTCGATATACATAGTCAAGACACTTTCCATACTGTATGGGATAGGGATAGGGGCGATAATACAGAGCTCTTACACAGGGAACGTCCCTCTTGCGCCGCTTGTCCAGCAGGCAGCGCTGAACATCGGCCTGATACATCAGGGCATATTGGAAAGCTACGCCATGTTCCTGGTCGCGTTTGGGGCCATGATAGTTTCATTCATGTTCTTCATCAGAAGGACAGAGAAAACAAGCGAGACAATAAAGAAATACTCGCTGCTGCACGCGGCATTGGTGGTCATGTTCTTGCTTCTTCTGTTCGTTCTGCTCTCGGATTTCTACACGAATCTGGACAGCAACTACCTGTTCTTCCCATATGCTGGCATAGCCATATCGCTTGCCGGGGATGCATACATGCAGTATATCATAAGGAAGCCTTCCGAAGGAAGGCAGCCGCAGATGAAGCACACCATCGCGATAAACCCAGACACACCATTCTCAAACGTGATCAATCTTCAAGACCAGCTTTTCTCAAACATGTCCGGCCATCTTAAAATAGTGGACAAACACTTCAACTCTGTTGCGCTTGCCAACCTTCACAGATTAATAGAGAACAGCGTTAGCAACTTCACAAAGATATCTGTGCTGACGAGCAAGGAAATGCTTGACTCGAAGTTCAACGAGAGCGTTTCAGACTTCAGGGCACAGCTTGGACCATCAATCGGCGTAGAGATACGGGTCATGGACGACAAAGACGCAGTCGAGCAGCACGAACGAATACTGATGGACGACAGGATTGCTTACAAGATCCCGCCGTTCAACATAATAACAAAGAGAAGCGAACACATAACAAAGATAAACTACAACGATGCGAACAAGAGATTTGCAGCACTTGGGGGCCGTGCAATAAAGATGGAGAACTACGCAATAAAGAAAGGCAGAGACAATCCACAAACTCCTCCTTCCACGCAAACACCACAACCTCCGCAGTAGTCAGTGGGACAATGGACACGAAAATACTCAAGATAGACACGGTTGAGCCGCAGCAATCGAGAATAAAAGAGGCTGCTCGCATTGTAAAAAGCGGCGGCATTGTCGTGTTTCCTACAGAAACCGTTTACGGGATAGGCGCTAATGCATTCGATGCGAAAGCCTGTGCAAATATTTTCAAGGCGAAAGGCCGGCCCTCTGATAATCCACTTATTGTAACGGTGTGTTCGCTCGAACAGGCAGAAGAAATCGCCGAGATTCCATCACAATATATCGATACAATAAAGAAGCTATGGCCGTCTCCAATAACTTTTATAGTCAAGGCCAAAGCAAAGTTTCCAAAAGAGGTGACTGCTGGGCTTGACACGATAGCGATCCGAATGCCAGCGCATCCTGTTGCCCTCTCTCTGATCAAAGAAGCAGGCGTGCCGATCGCTGCGCCTAGCGCAAACCCGTCGAAAAAGCCGACAGCAACAAGCGGAAGTCAGTGCATAAAATATTTTGGCGGAAAAGTCGACTGCATAATTGATTCTGATGAAGCATTCTTCGGGATAGAGTCGACGATTCTGGATCTCAGGACATTCACTCTACTTCGTCCAGGCCCATTCACTCAAGAGGAATTGAAGAAAGTGTTCGGAAAGGAACCGACTATAACAAAGACAACAAAAGGGAAGCAAAGCGAAGAGATTGCGATAAGCCCGGGAACAAAGTACGCACACTATGCTCCCGACACTCTGCTATTTCTGTTCGAAGGAAAAATAGGCGAGATGCTTGACACGATAGCGCAAATCGAGAATATGCCTCACTTCGTCTTCATTGGTTCATCCGAGTCGTGCAAATTGGCTTCTGAGGAACTGGGCTGCAGCACAATCGACCTCGGAAAGAGAAGTGAGCCGTTCAAGATCGCAAAGAATCTTTATGACAGCCTGATAATGCTGGATTCCTTCAAAGTGAAACTTGGAATCATAGAAGCTTTTGACGAGAATGGAATAGGCCTCGCTATAATGAATAGAATAAGGAAGGCGTCATCGCACAGCAGTTTTTCAGACAGCGAAGGCCTTCTCACCCTGCTAATCGCAGAAGGTTTAAAGAGTTGACTTTCCATCCATAAAACGCTTCGGTGTGCGATTGAATAATTCTGCATTCTCAAAAGCTTCAATTCTGAGCATATTTGTTATGCTGCTAATCGGCGGTATCTCCTATGCCCAATTGCCAAGCAGCGCATCGCTCTCGGCATTTACGATTCAGGTATCACAGCAGTCCCTGAACGCGGCTTACGCCTATGCTGGCTGCAGGGTCAATTTCACGACATCTATGGTAACACAGATACTGTCCGATGACCCGAACCTTACTGCACTAAACGCCCAGACTGCCGTAATAACCAATGATTACTCGCAGTTGGGCAACTACGTACAGGCCGACAACGCCACTAACTTCAGGATGTACCTTGCCGGGACGTTCAATCCTCAATTCAACAGCGCGTCGAAGAACATAACCCTTACGCTGAAATCAGCGAACCTGCCATCGAATACCATAGCACTCATAAGGTCACAATACAACACAACGCTTGTTACGCTCAGTAATTGCGAATTCACCACAATACAGAACTTTGCCAACGCGAAACTTGGCGATTATAAATCGACAGTGTTGCACTATGGCCGGATAGCGGCCAATGCATCTAACAGGGGTATAGACGTCTCTCAAATAACCCAGGTGCTCAATGGCGCCAACACCAGCGTCATAAATCCGCTGCAAACAGCGATCACCAACGCAAAGAACGCAAGTGCGGTCCACTCCGCGCTCGGCCAGTACTGCCTGTATAATGACTGCGCAAACGGCTACAACTACCATTTCGAGGTAAAGATAGCGCTTTCTGTGTTCGATGTCGCATTCAGCAGGCTGCAGAACTATCCGAACGTCACGAGCCAGCAGAACATAACTGCGGTGGAGAACTACATAAGCAGCGCACAGAGTGAACTCAACGTTGTTGGCAACAATACATACACGGCGGGCCAGGAACAGATCATCTATGGAAACCTGAGCTCAGCGATGAACCTTACAAGATTCATACTTTCGCACGCGAAGGTGCACATCGGCGGCAAAAACCGAACTAGCGGGATATAATGGGAGTGCTTGGAAAAATAGTCATAATCGCTGTCATCCTTCTTGTGGTCATAGCGATAGTCGGCTATTTTGAGGTGCAGAATCTTCTCAACACCGGGATTACGGTAGCGGTGAACGCAACGCAAGTTGCTGGCGTACCTTCAAGCACACTCAATGTAAACCATGCTCCGGACTATGCGCTGCTCTCCAACTCAACGGTGTTCTCTCCGCCATAGACTGTAAATACCTCCCACTTCAGTCGAATTCTGCTAACTTGTGCCACCACTTGATGTGCTTCTCAATCCAGGAATCAATAGAGTATTTGCTCGTTCCATAGCCTGTGTTTATCATGATGAGCGCAAGGAAGACGAGCGCATATATTATCCCCGTCCCTATGTCGGTGGAGCTCGGGCCATAAGGTCCGCCGAATCCTTCCGGGACCCCCCATATGAAAAAGCTGAGCACTACGCCGACCAGGTATGTAACCTTTCTCATTCCTCCGAGGATCAGCGCTATGCCGATAAGAGTCTCGCCTACGCCTATCAGGTAAACCCAGAAAGCCGGGTTGGTGCCTACAACACCTGCCCAGAAAGTGAACCATGGCATTATCCATGTTGGCTGGCCTTGGCCCGCCTGTATTATCATCTGTGTGATGACGTCAGGCATGCCGGGCTGGAACTTTAGAAATCCATCGATTAGCCAGACCAGGCCGAACGTGATCCTCATGAAAGCCTTTAGCCCAACCCTGTGGTCATGGATCCAGTGACTGTCGCCTTTTGCCATACAACCGCTTTACCGATCTCTGTGCGATTATTTAAGCATTGCCAAGCGCCGATAACCTTGTAATAACTCTTTTCAAAATCATTTTTCAAAATCATACTACTTGTCGGTATGTCCATGGCGCGGCGTAGCCAAAAATAAGTACGCATATTTTGATATCCGTTCAATCTAAATCTGGATCAGTCGTGCAGCGTAAGGGCCACAGGCAGGAGGACGATGAATGCGGCACCGGCAACCACGAACGCAGGTCCTATGCTTATGGCTCCTATCATCCAGCCGCCAGCCAAAGGCCCTATGGTGTATCCGAGGTCCTTTATTGTAGCTATTGGGCCCATCAGCGTTATGCCCTCTTTTTTGATGAGGTCTGACATGCGCGAATAGAGCGCTATGAATATCATTGTATAACTGATTGTAAATGCAAGTATGAAGGTAGCAACATAAAATATGTTATTGGATAGCGTAAACAGAACTCCAGTGGCCGCTGCAAGAACTGCGGCCAAAGATAGTATCTTCTTGACTCCGTGCTTGTCTATAATGTTTCCTATGGGCACCTCCAACGCTACCGCTGGCAGGAGGGTTGCCGTTAGTATCGCACCTATGTAAAAAACAGACAGCCCCTCTGAATTCAAGAATATTGCAATAAACGAGTAAAAAATATTTATCAGGGCGTAAAATAGGACCACAAGGAACATCGTCTTAAGGAAGTTCGGCTTTTTCATGTTACTAAACAGGGCCGCAAACTGGCTGCGGGCAGGAACATTCCTGGTCTTTGGAGAATGATGCACAAACAATGATACGATGATAAACGCCGTGAAACTGGTCGCCGCCAAGATGTAGAAGGGAAAGAAAAAGGCTACCAATGTCGCAAAGCCTCCCACAAGCGGTGCAACTCCGGAAGCGAGGTCGTTCATGCTAGAGAAAAATCCGCTCTCTTTACCGCGCACTTTCTTATCCGCGAAATCAAATACGTACGACCACGAAGTGAGCCAAAGAAAAGAGGACGCGATGCCTCTGCCTATGCTTACTAGCACCAACAAGGCCACGCTATTTGCCATTGGATATAAGAAGGCAAATACGACATATGCCAAAAGCACCGCCTGAAGAACGCGTTTCATGTTAATCCGCGATTCTATTACCATAAATGGAATGTTTAGGAACACGCCGAAAAATGTAGTTGCAGACAGGATCACCCCAGTGAGGAAGGTGCTTTTTGTTATGTCATTGACAAATATGGAGAACATCGGAGAGACTACCCCCCATCCAAAAGTATAGATGAAGAAGGCTATCGAAACCGGCAGTATCACCTTTGAAAAGTTATTGAAATGCCTCAGGTCGCCTATCTCTTTAAACATGATACAACCATGGATTTACAGTATTAAAAGTTTAGATTAATGTGCTCTTTACAAGAGTGCACCATGTTTGTGGTCACACCTATAGACATCTTTTAGTTCGCTGCTGTAATCTGGCTTGATAGCCGCACTGGAAAGCCTCTGGACCTCCATCTTTCAATCAGTACTCGCACCATACCAACTCACGTGTTTGTCACCGAAGTTCTGCTCGGAGAAAAATTTGGACTCTGCGGGAATCGAACCCGCACTTCGACGTTGCGAACGTCGCGTCATACCATTTGACTAAGAGCCCTTTTAGGTAATAGCTTTCCTGTGTTCAACCACCTATTATAACGTTTAATGTGTACGGGATGCGAAGAACCAATAGCTTTCATCCAGTGTCTAACGTTTGCATTTCCTCGTATTAAAACGTTTGTATCGTGCTCATAGGCGCGTAATCCAAATTCCCCGATCAACTTTATTATGTCCTTGCGGAATCTATCATCTGCGCTTGTTATTTCAAGATGTAAGTATTTATAATCTTCATCTTTTCTTGCGAAAATGTGGCCGTCAGTGTCAAGGAGACCTCTCAGGATCGCCGCCTTCACAACATTTGGCGAACCAAACATCTCTTTTGTAATTCTTAATTGCCCCTTTTTCTCGCCTACTGGCATGCCTAATTCTTTCAAGAAATCAAATATCAATCTGCTCCTTATTGTGATACGTATTGTAGTCTGTTCTGGAATCAAACGATAATTTACATAGCTGTTGAATGATCTAATTATTGGTATTATTTTGTTCTTGTAGTATTCTAGATCATCATACATGTGCCCTGTTAAAACGGCTAGGTACAGCCAACGTCCTTCATAATTTGAGAATGTTTTTGATAGGCAACCATCTCCCAAAAAGGCACCAAGCAATTCCCACACGTCTACGTTTATTTTCGGTAAGCTTATTTTGCTCTTTCTAAAAGTTCTGGCATGTATCATTTTTTGTTTTATGAGTCTTTTAGGTTTGTTATTTGCAACTGTGCCACCTAAAACTGCACCCCAATTCGAACTCAGTTTCGTAAATTTGTCTTCTATTTGCGTCTTCTCGATTCCTGCCAACTTTAATATGGCGTCAAACTTATCACTGGGTATTAAACACTCTCCGCGTCTCCAAGTCTTTAATCCGGAATAACCACAGCCTAGTTCTCTGCTTAGTTGTCTCAATGAGATGTTGTTACTTGACAATATACTATCGAATAGCTCGATGCGAAAATCGTTATTGAGTTTTATTCTTTCATCCATGTGGAATTTATGAAAATATTGTTATATATACTACTATGCTACTAGCCTAACCACGCTATTTAATGTTTATTATTGTATCTTTATCGATTGCATGAAGGGAGCAAAGCCAGCAAAGCCTCCGATTCCGGGGAATGAGAGAAAACTCGATGCAGTCCTCAAGGAAGTGATTGAAAGCATAAGGCCGAGCAAAGAGGAGATCGCCCGCGTGACTGCTCATTCTAACGATTTGATGTCAAGGCTGAAGAAGGCAGCTCCGAAAGATGTCGAGATTGTTGCTGTCGGCTCCGGAGCAAGAGGGACCCAGATAAAAGGATCATCAGACGTCGACATATTCCTTCTTTTCCCGAAGAAGCTGAGCGAAGCGGTAATGGAGAAAAAGGGAATGGCGATTGCAAAGAAGGTTGTATCAAAGAAAAAGCACGAATCCTTTTTGATAAAATACGCAGAGCACCCATATGTGCAGATAATCTCTAATGAAGTCGGAATAAAGGCAGACATAGTTCCCGCGTTCAAGATAAACAAGGCAGAGGAACGCATCACCGCAGTAGACAGAAGCCAGCTCCACAACAAATTCATGAACGAAAAGCTTTCTTCAAGGCAAAAGGACGACGTCCGCCTTCTAAAGGCGTTCCTGAAGTTCCACGGGATACAGGGGGCAGATGCGAAGACCGAGGGCTTCTCAGGCTATCTGTGTGAACTGCTCGTGTATCAATATGGCTCATTCGTCAATGTTCTGAAGAAGGCGCTCTCGATGAAGCTTCCGATTGTTATTGATCCGATGCACAAGAGCGAAGACAGCGGCGGTACTCCGAAAGTTCTGAGCATGACAAGAAAGTTCAGCAAGAACTTTGTAGTCATAGACGCTACCGACGAGAACAGGAATGTGGCAGCAGCAGTATCAGCGGAATCGTTGGCTAGGTTTGCACTCGTATCAAGAGTGCTTTATGAAAGGCCGAGCAAAGATTTCTTTTTCGGAGCCAAGTACTCCGATGCGTACTCTGAAAGAGAGCTTGCAAACATAAGGAAGACGCTCGGTCTCGACATATATCTTGTACACTTCAAGGTTCCTGAGGTGGCAGAGGACATTCTCTGGCAGCAACTCAGAAGACTGATGCACAGGCTCGAAGGAGATCTGAACAAATACGGCTTCGGAGTAGTGATGGCGCTTGAGAACATCGAGAAGAACGATACCATTATGGCGTTCCTGATAAGCGAGTCTTTTGTCAAGCACACGCTGGCAGAAGGCCCGAGCGCATTCATGGGCAAATCAGTAGACAAGTTTCTTGATGCTCACAAGGATTCGCTTGGAATACTTTTCAAAGACGATAGGATAATGTCGATAGAAAAGGCGAAGTACGAAAAGCCTTCTGATCTAATTATGGCAGTTCTCGACGACACCGGCAACATACCTTCGTATCTCGGAAAAAAGAAGGCGAAGCTGCACGTCAACAAGATTCCAGAGCCGCTTGCAAAGCTCCTTTATGCTGCATTCATAAGAAAGACTGTTCTATAATCCGTATTTGTTTCCGTCCTTTATCAGTTCGAGAAGCCCATTCAGATTGTTTATCTGTTTCTGTTTCGGCTTTTTCACTTTCTTCCCTTTGCTCAATGCGGCTATGTACTTCATCACAGCAGATTTGTCGCTCTCGCTCTCGATTTCATAAACTTCATTACATTTCGCTATTATCGCCACTCCGCAGTAATCCACTGCTTCGGAAACTATGTTGTCTCTCAGCTTTTCCTTAGGGTAAGCCCTTTTCTCAAGCCTCTTGGCGAGCAGCGCCGGTTTGCACCTCGTTACAACAGCGATGTCATATTTTATCGACAACTCTGGAGCAAGATGCCCGACAAGCACTACGTTCTTGCTCTTCCTTTTGGCAAGTTCCTTCTTTGTTAGACTGCTGAGCTGATTCAGCTTTACTATTCTTGTGCCGAATTTGTCTTTTCCAGAAAAAGCGTGATACTTGGTCACCACGTCGTTTATCTCCAGCACATCAACATCCGCTTTTTTCTCCAACGCCTTTGCAAACGTGCTCTTTCCGCTGCCAGATGCTCCTGTCACTGCGATAATGAGCCTCTTCATCTTATCGTTTCTTCTATGTTCTTGAAAAGGTTCTCAAGCTCCTCTTTGCTTGTCTCGAGATACAGTATCTGGCTCGGCGGCAGGTACACTCTGAGCATGTAGTTCTTCTCTCCATCGAACAGCCAGCTTCCTATCTTGTCGTCCTTGTAGTTGTAGCTGAAATCAGCAATCAGGTTTGCGTTCTTTACGAAGCTTTCGGCAAGCGCGAGCACATTGCTGTCTACGTTGTCGATGTAAATTATCTCCTCTGCGGCCTCATTCCTCTCCATCGCTGCCGGTGTTATGAATGGTATCTTGTTCTGCTTTGCCTGCATCATTATGTTCTGGGACAGCTGTTGCGTGATTCCGACGGCCTTCGCAACATCGTTCTCGAACTTTTTCTGTTCGTCGGCCATATCTTCGAGCATATCGTCAACGTAATTGGTAACGTCTTCGTGCATGTTCCTGACGGTTACTCCTATTCCGTCGATTTTCATGAACTTTGTAGGTTCAGCAAGCAGCCTGCGTACGCTCATCTTGTACTTTGTGCCAAGCTCATCGTCAACCTCGCTTATGATCTCATCAGTATAGTCGCTCCACGGATTTGCCATATTACCCCCTCTTTATTTAAATGAGAAGGTAAGTTATAAATGTTATTGGTGCTGACATGGCAGAAAAGAAAGAGCCGACTGTGAAGGAAAGGATAGAGAAGGACATAGTCATGTTCAACGACAACGTAAAGGAAGAACGCCTCAAAAGCCTCGACGCAAAGAGCAAAAAGGTTGTCGAGCTTGCAAAGATGTACGCCAGCGACTCGAAAAGCTACCTTGACAAGGGCGATCTTTACACCTCATTCTCGTGCATATCGTATGCGCATGGCCTTCTCGACGCAATAAGAGACCTAAACGGAAACCTGTGATTGCTTGTACAATGAGGGAAAGGCGAGGATAAAGCACAGCGACAAGGCGTTTCTAAACCCTATAGCTAAGTTCATGAGAGACGTGAGCATAGCGTTTGTTGCAGGCGTGGCAGGAAAGAGCACAAAGATACTCGACGCCACAACAGCCACCGGGATCAGGGGCATAAGGTACTATCTTGAAACAGAGTCGAAGGATATAACCCTTCTCGACATAAACGAAAAAGCATACGAGCAGGCCAAGAAGAACGCAAGTTTCAACAAAGTAAAGGCAAAGGTGCTCAACAAAAGCATACAGGAATTCGCCAACACGACCAACACTGGCTTCGAAATGATCGACCTGGATCCATTCGGAGGAATTTCTCCATACGTATATGATCTGATGAAACTTTGCAGAGACGGAACCTACTTCATGCTAACGGCCACAGACGGAGCAGTTCTATGTGGCGCACACACCAAGGCTTGCCTGAAGCTCTACGATGCACAGCCGATGCACAACGAGCTGTGCCAAGAGACAGGAATAAGGATAATGATAGGCTACGTTGCAAGAGTCGCGGCTCAGTTCGACTACGGAATAGATGTAATTATGGCGCTCTCGCAGGCTCACTACATGAGAGTGTTCCTGAAACTCAAGAGCGGTGCAGACGCAGCGAGCGATTCTGTCTCGAAATTGGGATATGCTTATTACTGCGGACATTGCGGCACACGCTACACTAACACCGGGGCTATCGCAAAGCCGCCGATAGCCTGTTGCGAAAAGAGCTCGTCGAGCACACTCGTGTCAGGGAAAATGTGGCTCGGCAGGCTATACGACAAAGACACTGTGGCAAAGGTCCGCTCTGCGATCGAGAAAGCCGACGCAGACAAGCAGGGCATGCGGCTGCTCGACACAATAATCGGCGAGTACGATGTGCCTCTCCACTACTCTATTCCTAAGACGACCAAGCAGATGGGTGTGACAGCGATATCGCCTATCGACGTCATGAATGCGCTGAAGAAAAAGGGATTCGAAGCAACAAGAACGCAGTTCGGCGACAGCTCTCTGAAAACAAACGCGAGCATGGAACAAATACGCAAAATCATCTCGACAAACCAGAAAGGAAAAGACACAAAATGATACTCCGTTATAGCTCCATCCACCCACATAATTCCGCAATTTAAGAAGGTATAAATATTAGTTATGGCACTATAATAAACAATACAAAGGCGCTCTGGGTGGATGAAGTAGGGCGTCGGCGTGGAGCTTGCAGGGGTGCAAGTTGGTACTAAAGGGTGGGTACTGTGTGGGAGATGGGACAAAAAGAGTATTGTAAGAAGTGTGGGATAGAGATATTTCCGTTCTCAAGCAAATTCTCAGCTAGCAAGAGCGATTACTTCTGTGTAAAGTGCGCAGAGGCCTATGATAAGGAATACCTGATAAAGAACTCATGCGCGATGTGCTCAAAGCTTCTTTCAAACTATGAAGTGAAGGTCGTTCTTCCGTCGAAGCACTTCGGCGAGAGCAGCATAGAGATGAACGACAGGCTTTCGTGCTTGGGCTGCTACACAAAGGTCGCAAAAAGAAACAGGACCAGAAGGACGATAAGAAACGGAGTCTCTTCTGTCAGTACAAGCATAAGACGAAGCCTGCTAAAGGGCATGATGAACCACAACTACGCCTTAGCAAAGGAGCCCGATAAACAAACCTAGACGTACTTTTTATTTCTGTTTCTTATTCTGCACTAAAGCAGTGTCATCAATGCACTTCTTCAATCTTCTTGCCTTGAAGATAAGAAGGTCGTGAGTCTTCAATGCAGGCCTCACGGCAGCCGCATCCGGCGCAGGCGATGGTGTGACTTGCTCCCTCCTCAGAAATATAGATGGAAGAAGCGATGTGACTGCGCTTTCAACGGCTGCCATAAGCGTCAACCTTTCGAATACTGCACAAGGCTCGTTACCTTACCGAACTTGCTACTTATGTTGTTTGATATGTATCGCACTATGTCCTTCGGCTCCTTCTCGTTCATGAACCTTGCTTTGACGATGTAGCCACAGTCGCCCTCCGTCAGATAAACCTCCTGCACGTTCGGCAGCTCCACCAGGCTCATAGCCAGCTTCTCAGCATCTGCATTCGGCCTCGGCTCTATGAAATAGAACCTGTGCAACGCTGCCTTCTTCTTCGCTCCGCTAGTTTTTGTGTTTTCTTTTTCCATCTACCCACCTGAAATATCTAAACGGTATTAGCAGTTTTCTGAAAAACAGAAATCGCAACGACTTTCTCGGTCGCCGATCTCTGCTCGTTGTCGCACCCCTTTATATGAACCAGGAATGCAGCTGCATCGTTGTTCTTCGCAGGGCACATCCAGCACTCGTATGCCGCTTTCTCTTCTGCGCCCAAAATGGCCTTCTTTACCCCATCAATCAAACCCATGTTATACACCCAAATCATAAGCGGTGATTGGTGGGAGCAGAACTGGTGTGGTTGGACGACTTCCATTAGTGGAAGAAGTATGCTCGCTCCCAAGTACCATCCCATTCACCTGAATAGATTAGCGTCATAGCTGGTATTTATATGATTTGAAATTCCGCAGATTTGCAGTAAAAGATTGTTATAATGCATTTATGTCGTCGTATGGCCGCGATCCGTTTCTGGGGTCCACATCAGCGTCTTGTATTCATTCTTTATATCCACGCTCCTTATCGGAAGGCGGCCTATGACCAACTCGCCGATCTCTCCCTCGTAACGCTTTGCCCCGTGCATTTCGTACATGCGCTTGTGATAATCCAGCCCATACCTATGTGCCGCGGCTTTGCTGTCGAATGCAGACATTATGAACAGCGTGTGGCTTCCTATCAAAGTCGCCGATAGAAGGTACCTGCTTATCAGAGGATTCTTCTCGTCAAACTTTATCGCCTGCCTCGCCCTGGCGGAGCTGCTCTCGAATCCTTTTGTCGGCGTATAGTCGTCAAACAGGGTCATGAATGAAATCTCCTTGAGCGGATCCATGGTCACCGTCGCGCGTTTTATAACTCCAGACTTGACGAGCTTGTCGAAATTGTACTTCACGGTGTTGAAGTGCATGCCTAACCTCTTCGAGAGCTGCTGGAAGCTGAGCCTGGCATTGCCGTTCAAACACGCGAGCATCCTCTTGGAATTCTCATCCAGATTTGCAGCTTTTATGGCCTCATCTCTCAGCGGAAAAAAACCGAGGTGCCTGTGAGCCACTTCTGAAGTGTGCCAACGCACCCCGTATTCGGACAACTCAATCATCATCGCCATGTTCCAGTACACGTACTCGTCCCCGGAGAAGGCATTTGCATATATGACAAGGTCGTAATCGCCATTTGCGAAGAAAGCCACCTGCGGTATGTAAGATTGCGACAGGATAGCCTTTAGCTTTGCGCGGTCGGGCTTTTTCTTGAATTTAACCTCTATAAGATGAGGGTGGTTCAGGCCCAGAGCCGACTCGTCGATCTCGATGGTGTACTCCATTCCGAACTCTTTCTCCAGCCTGCCAATCCTGTCCTTGACAGTGGTCCTCGAAACATCCAGCATTCTGGCGATCTCCGCCACTGGCATGCGCGAGTCCTCGGAAAGGAGCCTAACAATCCTTCTGGTGAGCAGCGCGTATTTCTTGCTGAACTCGCTCTCGACATCATATTCACTTGCCATGTGGACTCTATCGAACGCTAAAACTATAAAATGCATAGTAACAGGAAAATACCCGAATATTGCAGAAAAATGAAAGGTTTAAATTGGACGCTTCCACATTGGTTTTGATGGACATAAAGAGGAAGGCCTACATAATGATAACGCTTGCGCTGATAGGCGGAGCGCTTTTTCCGATAGCGCTCAAGGTCGCAGTGGACAACGGGGTAAACATATACTCCTTCCTATTCTTCTCTTACCTAATAGCAACGGCAACGTCATTCCTTCTTGTGGTCGCCAAAGGCAAGCTTCCTCAACTGAAGAGCTATCTCGCCAATCCCCGCGAGGCGATTATTATAGGAGCATCCGGGTTCGCCTTTGCAGGCTTGATATATTACGGCATCATATACTCCGAGCAGTTCATCAGCGCTACATTCGCAACCGTCATATACCGAACGCAGCCCCTGCTAATGCTGCTGTTCATTCCGTTCCTGCTCAGAGAAAGGATAACCAAGACGCAATTAGTCGCACTGTCCCTAGGTTTCATCGGGATTTACATTGCCTTGAGCGGCGGCAATCCGCTGGCATTTACTCTAGGTTCTAACGCCGTAGTGGTGCTCGCTTTGCTTGCAGCGGTGCTGGTCGCCGCGTTCGCAGGTGTCTTTCTGAAGAGGTACACCACCGACATGGAGAGCACTATGTTCATAACTAATGCTATGTCGCTGCCTGTCGCCGCGATTCTGTTTGTGTACGGCGGCGCGCAGATTCCGGTGTTGAGCGCAAGCACTCTTGCAGCGCTGCTCTACATGGGAATACCAATGATGGCGTTCGTCACCTATTTCTATTTCAAGGCATTCCGTACGCTGAAAACCACATTCGTTTCGAATTACTACCTATTATCGCCATTCGTAACCGCGGTTGTGGCGGCTGCCCTCCTTGGCGAAGCGATACAGCCGTACTACCTCGTTATCGCGGCTTTGGTCGGAGCAGGCATACTTCTGCAGAACTTCGACAAGAAAGGAGGAAGCTACGTCGCGAAGAGCAAGGAGCCAGCCAAAAACCGCCTCCAGATATTCGATGTGACTGGCGCGTTCCTCAACACAAAAATCGAAGCCATAGAGTCGACGATGAAAGGGAATGGAAGGGTTCTGGCTGTGAAACTAAATCGAGAGTTCCACGAAAGATTGGAAGGCGCTGAAAACTACGCTGCCGCGTTGCGGGACAGGCGCATATTCGTCTACTCGGATTCCGACAAACATCTTGTAAGCGAGGAAGAAAGCCGCTTCGTCTCAGAAGTAATGGGAGTAGGCGAGGGCGAAACCGTGTTGATGTGCGCTGGCAAGCCGGAGGAGAGCGAGGAGTTCTTCAATAGCATTGCACAGGCCACACCCAAAGAAACATACGATTCTTAAACCTTAACTGCCAAGGCAATCTATGCACGGCAAGAGCATGAATACGGGTCGACTCAAAGGAAGCAAAGTCGACGTTGAGAGCAATCTCGATGCCCTGTTCGCAATGGAACATGAGATCGCCAGAGCTACGCCGTCTCTGCTCCAGCTCGGCACAAAGGAGAAACTGTTCGAGTTCCTCACTGGCGAGCACGGCTCAGGCACATGGCTCTGGGCGGACCAAAAAGGCGTGAACGTTGGGTACCTGACACTCATAGACAAACCAAAAGAAGAGAACTGGAAGTCCTCGCAATCCGCGTCATGCCGGGCCATCAGAACAGCGGTTATGGAAAGCAGATGATGGATTTTGCAGAAAGAAGGGCAGAAGAGCTTGGACTAAGGAAAGTCACGCTGGTAACTAACACAAAGAACACGAGAGCAATAGGCTTCTACGAAAGCATAGGCTACAAAATCATCAAGGAAATGGCCAACTATTTCGGGGACGGCGAGAACCGATACCTGCTTGAGAAAGAGATGTGAATGTAGTTAAGAAGGCTTAAGTATCTGGAATGCTGTATAATATTATAGGCTGGGCGGCTGTGTTTTCTCCAAAACATAATCCTTCCACCGAAGGCGCCCGGCTTTTAATTTTATTTATCTTTTTCTGGTGCTGACCGTTATCATGTGATGCTCTGACTCGTAGCCTAGCGCAGTCTTGAATGTGTCCGGATCCATGGCCAGAGTGCTGTCAGAGTAAGGGTCGTTTATGTAGATCGTGTCCTTGTCATAACCCTTTATCACTACCCAGTGCGGGCTCGGATCCAAATAAGGGTTTAGCGCGTTTGCATTGACGAGCACAATCGGAATCCTTCCAGAGTTGAGCTGCTTCTTTATTGTGTTGAGAGTAGTTAGGCCGTATTGCTCCTTTACGTTGTATCCTTCTGCCTTTTTCTTTATCTCGTCAAACGATGAGTTGAGCGTTTCGAGGTTTATTCCCTCATATACTGCAAGCTTCTTTTCGTAGCCTGCGTCCTTTACATTGCTGACTATGTTTGGGCTTGCTCCTCTCTTCGCGAGCGCATAAGCAAGGCCGTATCTAGAGCCATGCCATACGCTTCCAGAGTTGGCTTCTTTCCATATCTCGAACTCCGCTTCTTTCTTCATCTTGAAGTTCTCGTTGAGATACTTCAGCACCATCATAGCGCACGCTGCAGAGCTTGTGAACTCGTAGCTTTGAGCATAATTAGGCACCTCGAACATCTTCGAGCCTTTCATTCGCTTTGCTGGCCTTGAAGAACCTCTTGAAGCCTTTCTTGCCTTGGCCTTCGGCCTTGATTTTGAAGCGCTTTTTCTCTTTACACTTTTCTTTACCATCATTTCACCCGATAAACATTAACCGTTCAATAATGCACACAAAAGTATGCAGGGGGAGAGATTTGTTCAAAGCGTTATGCTTTTTGAACTCTCGTAGGCCTAAGCCAGCAGATCTTGAGTCTGTCGCGTTTGACCAAGCTCCGCCACCCCTGCACGTTATTGTTTGTGTACATATTAATTAAATACACATACGATTTGAAGCATTGCACCCGTCGTAAAAGTAACGACAAAGTAAGATAGTCATTAGGTAATATATATAGCTTTCGAAAGCTTTTTCTGTCGAAAATTCCGACTTTTACCGCGTTATTTTGTAGCCTTTCACTGTTTCGTAGAGCTCTTTTGCCTTCTTGTCTTTCTCGAAGTGCTCTCTTACCGGCTTTATTCTTTTTTCTAATTCGTCGGCGACAAAACTCTTGAGGTCCATAGGGTGTATTTTTCCTGCGCTGAACAACGAAACCAGTTCGCCGTAATTCTCTGCTTCTATTGGACCGCCGAACTTCTGTGGTCTTTCTATGGTTATGCCTTCGTTCTTGTCGTCAAGCAGTATAACATCAAGGTAATTGAAAAGCGGGTTGCCTTCCACGATTTTTTCCGGGCAGTATGCGCTGTTTATCTTCTTTTTTATCTCTTCGGCGGTGTCATGCATGTATATTGCGCTTGTTGGGTCAGACTTTGACATCTTAAATTCAAAAAGTGCGTCTTTCTCTGCTGCTTTAAATCCCTGGGGAACCCCCTTCAATCCCAATACTAGGGGATGGTGCACAGCCGCAGGCTTTTTCCATTTATATTTGTCCGCAATTTCTCTTGCGAGTATGTTTGCGCGTCTCTGATCCATTCCAAGTTGGCAAATATCGACGTCCATTTGGAATATGTCTGTGACCTGCATTGCCGGGTAATATAGTTGTGCAGCAGTTACTGATTCACCTTCCTTTCTTCCCATGACTGTTATCGCCCTCTTAACTCTGTCGAGTGTTGTTGCCATTCCAACTCTCATGAACTGATCCCAGTATTTTATCGTGTCCATCAGTTCGCTGGCCCAGATTATTTCTACTTTTGAGGTATCTATGCCACAGCCTTTCCACACTTCTACAAAATACTTGCCTGCAGTTTGTATGTGTTCCAGATCGCCCCCAAGCTTATTATTTATCATACCGAAGTAGTCTGCAAGGTAAAGCTTGAACTTTATCCCAGTGCTGAGCATCTTCTTGAGGTTCTTGGCTCTAAGTAGGCCAAAATGTATTGGCGCTATGCCTGATGGCTCAAAGCCGTCGTACGCTATTGGATGCTGATTTGTCTCGAATATCTTGCGCAGTTCCTCTTCTGTGACTACCTCTTGCGCGAAGCTCTTGATAATATCAATCTTCGTCTCAATATCCATGTTGACCAATGAGAAGGATACAGGATTGAAGGTATTTAAGGTTTATCTGCCAGCAACCCGCTTTTCAGTCTCCATACCCAATCATTTAAGATAGCTCCAGCCAGATTCGAACTGGCGTCACAAGGTTCAGAGCCTCGTATCCTTGGCCACTAGACGATGGAGCTATGAAGTATTCTACTATTTCAGCATACTGCTTTTATATGTTATCGCTAAATCTATTCCATGGCAATGAGAGCGGATGTGCCCTTTACGGAAGAGCTGAAGCATTTCCTTCTTGCCGATGCTGTGCTGATCTTTGCATTCACGCTTGTGTTTGCGCGCGGTTCTGTCGGCGCAGTCGGAGTGCCTAACTCGTTTGTCGGCGCACTCGCTTACTTCGCTCCGATGATGGCTGTCATCGTAACCGTCAGCTTTATACTGCACGAGCTCATGCACAAGCTCGTCGCCCAAAGGTTCGGCGCAATCGCCGGCTTCCGGACTTCTATTCCTGGACTTTTGATAACTGTTGCAACAAGCCTGTTCGGCTTTCTGATGGCGATACCAGGCGCAACCATGATATTCGCGCACAACTTCACCAAAAAAGAGAATGGAATCGTGTCTATTGCTGGCCCTCTGACCAACTTTGTAGTGTTCGGCGCATTCTTTGTGATTGCATTCCTTACAAATCCTCCTGCTTACTCGTATCTGGCCAACCTTCTTGGAATCGGCATGGCAATCAGCATGATACTCGCCTTCTTCAACATGCTTCCGATCATGCCTCTAGACGGGAGCAAGGTCCTCGCCTGGAGCCCTGCAGTTTACCTTGTGACTATGGGCGCCATCTTCGCAATAATCTACTTCTTCGGCATACTTCCGATCTACAACCTGATTTTCCTTGTTATTATCGCCCTCGCCTTCTCGGTTTTCTATCGTGGAATGTTCTAGCCAGAAAGCCACCCTTTTTAAGCCTTCTTTTTGATAATTAGTCGACTGACCATGGCGGCTAACCCTAAACCTGATGCTAAAACGACGATAGACTCCCTCACGGAACTGCTCAAGGAAAAGGGAAGAATCGAACTCGGAAAAGCTGCTGCTACTCTGGGGATAAATCCGACTATCGTCGAAAACTGGGCGAAAGTCCTCGAAAAAGGGAACATGGTCAGAATCACTTACGAAGTCGGAAAGATGTACATAGAGCCGGTTTCTGTGTCAAAGGAACAGGAACGCGCCATCGAAGCAACCGTCGAGGCAGAGCGTTCAACAATCGCAAGCACAGTAGCCCAGGAGCGCGCATCGCTCGAACAGCTCACCCTTGAACTCGGCGACATAGACCTAACTGTCAAATCTGCAGAGAAAGTGTTCCAGGAGCGTTTCCCAATAATCGAAAAGGAGCTAGACGAGATCAACTCAATATACAAGGCTCTCGAGACAGAGAACACAAAAGTCGAGAGTATAAAGAAGGGAGCGCAGGGCACATACGACGACCTCAACAGGAAGATAACCGCACTCTACAGCAAAATAGAAGGCGTCGACGCAAACACTACCCAACTCACACTCAACAAGCTCGCCTCTATTAGAGAAGAGCTCAAGAAAGCCCAGGAGCTTGAGAACCAGCTCAACCTTCTTTCGAGGAGCAAGGACCGCGCCCTAGAGGCGATCAAGAAAAGCGTAGAAGACCAGCTGAGAAATCTCGAAAAAGAGATAGACCGATCGAGGAAGAACATCAACCTGCAACTTCAGATTTACAGCAAGCAGATAGAGCAGGCGCTCAAAGAGGTTCGCGAACAGGAGCGAAACGTCCGCGACCTGTCGTCGCAGGTTTCCAGCTTCAGGCGCGAGCGAGAATCCGCGAAAAAATCTCTAGAAGAGGCGCGAACAAGCTTCAACGACCAGTTCATAAAGACGTTCACCGACATGGAGAACAGGAGCAGCATACTTTCCCGCGAGACAAAATCAATACTTAGCCAGCTCAACACAGTCAAGGAAGGCTTCGGCCAGGCTTCAAAGGTTTACGACGCTGTGCAAAAGGCAAAGATCGAAGTCGCAACTGCACAAAAAGCGGTTGCAGCTCTCCACGAAGAGACCGACAAGCTTCTTTCAGAAGTCACTGAAATAGAAGCTATGAAGGCTTCTGCAGAGGCAAAAGCAGCGAAGGCCGCCGAGATAAAAAACCGTGTCGCGTCAATGGGAGACTCAAGAAAGAAGCTGGAAGAGGACACCAAGAGCGCTGCGGAGGACATGGCCAGAGCCGCGAAAGGAGAGAAGGTTGATAAAGATGAAGAGAACAAGCAACAATAGGTGCAACGATGGCTGATGTAAAATCCGATGACGTAAAAATCCTTGACCATTACTCGCTCAATGCCAACGGACTGCACGTAGAAGTTGACATAAAGCAGACCGGAGCAGAATTCGTTCCAAACTATGAAGTAACATTTCCTGGAATAGGCATCGCTACAAAACTCCTTCTGCTGTCGCTCAGAAGCGAAATGGTAACAATGACTCCGATCGATCCGTCTAGAATACAGATCAAGGAATACCTGGACGATCTTACAAAGAGGGTTCAGTCTGCAAGCAAAATACTTATCGACAAATATCTTCCCGGAACCACCGGCGATACAAAGGACGTGCTGAGCGCATACATGGTAAACATGATGATAGGTTTCGGCGACCTCGAAGCTCCGATTGCAGACGAGCACCTAGAAGAAATCGCAGTCAACGGATCGCGTGAGCCGATCTGGGTATTTCATAAGAGGATAGGCTGGTGCAAGAGCAACATAAAGCCACCAAACGAGGAATCCATTTACGACCAAGCAGAATCCATCGGAAGAAGAGTGGGCCGTGAGATAAACAACCTCGCTCCGCTTATGGACGCAGAGCTCGCCGACGGTTCACGAGTCAACGCTACTCTATTCCCGATCTCGCAAGTCGGTAACACAATCACGATCAGAAAGTTCGAGAGAAATCCTTGGACCATGCCTGCCCTGGTCAAGAACGGAACAGTGAGCCCACAGATAGCAGGGCTGATCTGGCTGTGCATACAGAACGAAATAAGCCTTCTGATTTCCGGAGGAACAGCTTCTGGAAAGACAAGCTTTCTAAACGCATCGAGCATATTCTTCCCGCCGACAAGAAGAATAATCTCTGTCGAAGAAACTAAGGAACTCACACTGCCAAAGCTCTACCAATGGATATCTATGCTGACAAGGCAGCCAAACCCAGAAGGAAAAGGCCAAGTCACGCTTTACGACCTCATGATCAACGCTCTCCGTCAGCGTCCAGACATAATGCTTGTAGGAGAAGTGCGTACTGCAAAGGACGCAGAGACGCTTTTCGAAGCAATACACACAGGTCACGCAGTGTATGGAACAATCCACGCAGATAATGCGCAAGACACTGTCATCAGAATGACAAACCCTCCTATCGAGGTTCCTAAGATTATGATGAACGCAATCGGAGGAATGATAGTCGCGTTCAGGCACCGCACCCGCGGAATAAGAAGGGTGCTAGAATTCGGTGAAATACTCAAGACTGGAGACGCAAACGTCCTCTACAGATGGAACATGAGGAACGACACCTTTGCCCAGTTAAGCGACATGACGCGACTTTCCGAAACCATCGCGCTTTACGGAGGCTTGACAAGGAAAGAGATAGACGACGAAGTGGCGGAGAAGGCGACGATACTGAACTGGATGACAAAGTACAATGTAATTGATGTCGACAATGCAGGATTCGTAGTTTCGAACTATTACAAGAACAGGGAGAAAGTTCTCGACATAGTAAAGAACGACGTCCCATACACTGACAAACTTTTCAAGTGAAAAAATGCCGGACCAAAACGATTACGAACATATCGTCGCGCTGATAGAGGACATCGAGGCCAGCACTCCAGCTGGCGAGACAACATTCGTGGCCGTTCCGGAATCTGTTACAAAAGAGGAGCCCGTGCACAAAACCTACAGAGAAATTATCGAGATGATAGAAACGATGGAGACCGGAAGGCGACCGTCCGTTCAGAGGGAAGGAGAAAGGGCAGCGCCGCAGGTGCAGCCACACCTCATGACGACGGGAGTTGCGCAGTCGAAGTATGCCCAGGTGCCTGTGACCACTCCAATGCAGCAGGAGCAAAAGCCGATGGCCAAAGCCAAAGCGCAGCCGCAAGAGGTGCAGACGCACAGAGAGGCCGTGTCAAAGGAACTAGGCAACATAGCGAAAAAGCTCGGCGGAGCAAAGCAGTCGTTCGGATCCCTGTCGAAAAAGCGCATCAACATAAAGGATCTCGTTCTTCCAAATCTGTCTGTAGCAGACCAGACCTCAGAGCTGGAGAGGATAATCGAGGGGCTCCGCGAGCACATATTCGACGTCGATCACATTGATATTGTAGAACAGGAGGTCTTCGGCCTCCGCCAATACCTACAGAGCGAGCAGAAGGGCAAGACGGCACAGCAGTACACGTCTCTCGAGCAATCGCTGTTAAGCCTTAGGGACCAGAGGCTCAACGAAGCTGTGGAGCTGTTGCATGGATATGGTGTTAACTGATGGATCTATTCAAAAAGAAAAAAAGGGTAATCGAAGTCGGCGGACAGAAGATAGAGCTTGAGCCAAAGCCAAGCGTGGGCGGGCTTTTCCAGAAAAAACCTGCAGCCCAAAAGCCAGGCGCACCGCAGCAGCCTCAACCTACGAAAATCACGATACAGTCAAAGGCACAGGGCGCAAAGAAGCCTAACCCGTTCGGAGGGCTGTTCAAGAAAAAGAGGGAAGAAGAGCCGATAATCAAGGTAGAGACCAAGATACCACAACAGCACATAACACAGATAGAGCTTCCGAAAGTAGGCACTGCAGAAGCCGCAAGGCGGGAGGTAGGGTCAGCAGGTGTCGTTGGAAAGAAATCACCGCTTGGCAACTATCTGCAAAAGACGATAGCAAAGCAGAAGGGCCTCGAAGTAGCGCTCAGAGAAGCCGGCATAGAAACCTCTGTCGAGGCTTTCGCGCAGAGGATGTTCCTTGCGGCTGCCATGCTATCCATAATCATTGCAATAACCGTTTATCTGCTGCTTTCAACAATCGGCCTTACACTGATCGAGAACCTGTTGATTGCGCTTGTCCTCGGAATATCGATCTTCCAAGGAAGTTTCAGGGTATTCCTAACCTATCCAAAATCAAAAACGCAAGGGACTGCAAAGAACATAGAGCGAGACATCCTGTTCGCAGCCCGTGACCTCATCATATCGCTGAGGTCTGGAATGCCTCTCTTCAATGCTCTAACACTCATCAGCACTGGCTATGGCGACGCAAGCAAGGAGTTCAAGAAGGTGGTCGCCAGAGTAGAGCCGGGCGGCCTTCCGCTAGAGGAAGCGATCGACGAAACTGTGGCAGAGTCGAAGAGCCAATCTTTCAGAAGGATAATGCTTCAAGCATCTGTCAGCATAAAAGCGGGAGCAGACGTCGTCGGCGCACTCCAGAGCGTCATAGACCAGCTTTCGCAGGAGCGAGTCATAGAACTGCGGCGATACGGGCAACGTCTCAACGCTCTCGCTATGTTCTACATGCTTTTTGGAGTAATCATGCCGAGCATGGGAATAGCAGTAGTCACAATCCTGACTACGTTCATAGCCCTGTTTTCTGTGGACAACACTGTGCTCATTTCAGTGCTGATAGGTATTATATTCATGCAGGTAATATTCCTCAAGCTGATAACCGCTTCGAGGCCGGTATTCGCAATGTGATGTTATGGCAAAGATTGACGTCCTGGACAAAATCAAGGAAATAAACTTCGAGCGACTTGTTTCCAGAGACGTGGCAAAGGGACTCTCCAAAGAGCTTGACCTCGCAGGCATGGCCACCGACGTCAATACTCTGCTTTCAATCATACTGCTCCCAGGCTTCGCAATATTCGTTGTACTTTCATTTGTCTTTTATTTCTTCGGCCTAGGTGCGCTACTATCTTGGGGACTCGCGATCGTCTCTGCAATATTGTATGCTGTTGCGGTTTACGTTTTCATAGAGTACAAAATAGACCTGAGGAAAACCGTCGTAGAGAAAGCGCTTCCCGACTTCCTGCAAATAGTAGCAGCTAACCTGCGTTCTGGAATCTCTCTCGAGCGGGCGATGCTGCTTGCTGCAAGGCCAGAATTCGGAATACTCAGCGAAGACGTCAAGGAGATGAACAGAAGAGTATTCGGAGGGCAGACTCTTGAAATCTCGCTTACAGAGCTCGGCAACAGATATAAATCTGTGGAGCTCCGCCATGCCGTGCGAATGATTAACGAGGCGCTCAGATACGGAGGTGCAATGTCAGACCTGATTTCGCAAATCGCAAAGGACATAAGGAACCAGCAGCTTGTGCAAAAGGAGGTCGCAGGCCAGCTCCTTCTATACACGATATTCGTCGCTTTCGCAGGGCTTATCGCAGCTCCTGTACTGTACGGGCTGACAAGCCAGATGATAGTCGTAACTGACAGCGTCTGGAACGGCATCCTCCAATCGAATCCAAACGGGCTTCCGACTACCGGAGTATCTTTCCTGAGGCCAAGCCCGCCGAAGATAACGCCGACAACATACCACGACTTCTCCTACGCAGCCATTATAATAATCACGGGATTCTCAAGCCTGATAATGTCTGCAATATCCACCGGATCGCCGCTAAAGGGAGTGCGCACAATGCCTGTGTTCATAGCCGTAGGCCTGGTCATATACATAATAGTGCAGAGCGTGATAGGCGGACTGTTCTCAAACCTCGGCAGCGTATAATCAATGAAAAATCAATGAGAAGTAAACATAGTTTTATGGGAAACCGTAAATTCCATATAACATCGGGGTATTCGCAAGATATTGGAGCTTGTTTGTGATAATTACATTGTATACTCCAACTCCTTGCGATGTGCAAACCGCAATCGCCGTCACTGCGTTTTGCGATAACGCCGGGCTTCCGGAAACCTGGGCGCAACCGCTCGGCAACACGAATGTCGGCGTACTGCTGCTCCCGAATCCTGTTGCCATTATAACGCTGAAAGTTCCCGGCTGTGTCACGTTATAAAAAATCTTCTGCGGGCTGCTTGTCATAGAGCCTGACGCTAGCAGAGAATAAGTATTTCTGTTGACTCCAACTGCGCCATACGTAAACTGGCAGACATTGCTCTGCACGGCTATGCAAGAGTTGAGGTTTGACTGGTGCCCCAAAGACGAGGCGGCTATGGCGTTACCGTTTGATACTGCGTCTGGCGTCCAAGATGTGCTCAGTATGCTGACGCTTCCAGTTGGATCATAAATCCCTCCTGTCGACAATGCACATAAGACTGTGTTGTATATGCCATTTGATAATGTGATGGTATTTGTCGGAGTCGAGCCGAATCCGAAGTTGCCTACTGGCGGCTCAGCACAGGTTGAAAAGCTGCCATCAACACCAGAAGTGCTCCAGGCCTGCAGGCTTGTTTCATAAGATATCGACTGCGAGAAATTCATCAGTATATTTGCAGGGGCTGTAAGAACAAGGTTGGCCGATAAGGTGTTTGCAGGGGTTACCGTTGTGCTCGAAGTCGGCACATTCGAACTCCATTGCTGGAACAAATAAAATATCGCCGGCACGCGTGCACCTACTATGTAGTTGCCTGGGCTGAGCAGAAGCTGTTGCCCTGTAGAATACGGCGCCCCATTTATCACTATGATCGCATTTGCCAGTACATTGGATATTCCGCTGCTTTTTGAAGAGCCGAAACCACCACCGCCTGCACATGCATTTCCCGGGTTGGCCGCAGAGCAGCTCAGCTGAACCGAATTCACGCTGCTGCGTATCTGCGCCAACGCGTTGACACCGTAAAACGGCACATTTGCTGTAGCGAGCGTCTGGGTTCCTGTTCCGGATGTTTGATAGAGCGAAGAGCCGCAGCTCGATTGCAGGTTGCTGTTGCATATCTTATAGGTTATCGCAAAGTTTGTGTTGACCTTTGTGCCGTAATATGGGACCGTGGTGCCAGGTATCGAAGCAACGCATACCACTCTGTCGCCAGGTACTGCTAATTGCGGGTAACAGTTTCCGAGGGTGTATTTCGTTCCGGACACTCCTATGCCTGTAGTTATGGCATTGAATGCGCCTGCCGGCATGTAAATAGAGCTCTGCAAGTTGTTTATGAATGCGACATAATATGTGACAGGCGTCGGCAGCAGCAGCTCAGAGTCCAGGCATGGAAGAAGCGGCTGTATGTTGCATGACGACGGATAATACTGCTGCGCTCCGCCGCCAAAAGATATGGTGAATACAACTGCTACGAACACTGTTACTATAAGAAGAGCCCACGAATACGTGGTAAGGAACTCGATCGCGCTCTGTGCATTAAGCCTCATTGTATCGACAACAATACAAATGCAATCCTTTTATAAATATCTGATGCGCTATGGCACGTAGCTTTCTGCGCATGCGCCTGCGAGTACATTTCCTGAGTAGCACTGCGTTCCTGTTTGCGTGTTATAGAGTATCGCGCTGTCTGGAGTTGAGCCTACGTCTTGCGTTATGTTCATGAAGCCCTCGTATCCCGTGTATAGAGGGAACAGCACATTGGTCGGGGTTCCGCTATACGTATTATTCAGGTATACCTGGTCGTAATATGGAGCAGTGTTTGTGTCGCCGTTAACCAACTGGAAATCGGCCAGCAAGCCATTGAAAGCAATTCCAGAGCCGCAGTTCACAGAATCGCTTGGCCCAAGCGCAAAGTATAGTGGGCTCATTCCTCCGTTGCCTGGCTGGGCTGCTCCTGTTTTTTGCACTCCGTTTACATAGCCGTAGAATGTGTAGCTTCCGCCACTGCCGTACATTCCGAATCCTATGTCTGTCCAATTTCCTATCGGTATTGCTCCTAGGCTTTGACACGAACCATCATTCGGCCACCTGACATAGCCCACTCCGTTGACAAGCTCTATTATGCTGTTGTGCGATCCAGTGTTCGGTGTCGAAGAGCTGCGCGCATCTAATATGACTCCGTTTCCGCTATACGGATAAACCCATATGTTCCCCAGGAAAAGCGGAGGTGTGCTTCCTTGGCTGGACCACAATGTGCAGCCTGTGCACGACAGGTCTTTGGTGGTGGCGACGTAGCCCCTACCTGTGAACCGCATAGCTCTCGGGAATATGGCGTTGACTGCTCCGAACGCAGCGCTTTCGTTCTCCACTATTCCTTTGACGTTGAGCAGCGGGCTGTTTGTAATGTACATGCGTTGCTGCCATGTGTTGGTGCACTGGCTCGGGTTTGTGCAGCCGTTCACTCCTTCTACAACTCCACTGATGTTGAAAGCGCTGAGCGAACCTGCTACTATAGGGTCATAGTAAAACCCTTTGACTAGTGTGTAGTTGATTCCATTTACTGGTGTAGTCGCATTAAGGCCGAATGGTCCGGAATCCGTAGTGGTTTTTTGGAATGTGTACCATGCCGTGAGATTATGGGACGACACTATAGGCGGCGAATTGATTCCTCCTTTGTACAGCTGCGTTAACTGGACCGTATTCAGAAGCCCATTGTATACCTGCACATCTGCTATCATTCCGTTGAAACCGCCCCCAGACGGCCACGGATAGTCTGAGCCAACACGAATGATATTTGCGCCAGCAAATACGTATCCACCACCAAACGTTTCGTGGCAGGTGTTCAATGGCAGGCCATTAAGGTAGAGCCATTGGTTGTTATAAGTTCCACCCGTTTGCGACTGGTTGTATTCGTATGTCAGGAAATACCATTGGTTGTCTTGCAGCGTGATTATACTGTTTGCTGTGCAAGGATCTGTTGTCGAACCCGCACCCCCGCCAGTCAAAGCTGCATAGGGCTGATCATTTTTAACTGCGATCTGAAGACCAGAAAACGGACCGCTGTACTGACAAGCCCCGCCGATGGTAGCACAACCTACTGTTATTAGCCCATCATCGTGTTGTCCTGAATCCTCTACAAGCCTTGCCCCGTTAAACCATACGTTTATTGTAAAATTGTGGAATGGCGGAGATCCTGTGGGATCAACGATCGGCGGTACACTTGTGTAGTAAACATTTGCAATCGCATTGCCGTTGAAGTAACCAACAGCGGTGTTGTACAAATTGAAGTTGAACAGTCCTGCCCCTGATGTTCCGGCATACGGCTGGTTCTGCACGTAATTGAAATAGCTCGGCGCATAAGGGGTCGGATAATAGTTGTTGCCCTTGTTTATCGCAGACTGCAGCGATGTGAAGTTGTATATCGTTTTTCCTGGACCGCCCATCAGCACCTGCGTCCCGTTCTGTAGATATGCGAATATGTTCGGGCTTGTTGCCAATGGATAAACCAAATACGGGATCAATGGGTTAGTTGCGCTGATCGCATTTGTTATGATGCCGCCCATTCCGCATCCTCCTGCAGGCAGGCTTGCTGCGCTCGGAGTGACTAGTATGAAGTTGCTGGTCTGGACTGCAGACGGAATCGAGGAGCAGCTGCTTGGTGAAGGCAGAACAACCAAAGTCCCGGCAGCGAACATGAACGGGCTGTTTGTCCCAGCAACTGCTGTGTACGCCCCTCCGGCTATCTTCGACATTGCTGGAGTCTGGTTTATTATCGACATATATGTCGGGTTGCCCTGTTCAAGCTGAAGAAGGTCTAGCGTTCCGTTGAGCGGCACGCTTGTAGTTACGAATATCGGATAGCTGAACGTTCCTGCTGCAGACGTGGCTGTAGCGAACGCGGTGTAAGACGCATTGATGTATCCCGGCAGCGTCTGGTAAACCGATATGTTGGCATTGTTTATCGTCAGGTTTACGCCCTGTATTGCCAGCACTGGAGCGATTGTGTTGCTGAAGTTTCCCATTATTGCGCCTGCCATCGACCCATAGGTCGTTTGTGCGATCGCGTTTCCATAATGCACAAAGCTTCTACCGTAGATCGTGCCGTTTGTCATTAGTGACACGAGCATGTATGACGTGTTGTTTACAAATGTGGTGTTTCTTGTCTGGCCTGGATTGGATTCTATGTATGTGAGAGTGGACAGCGCAGCGCTAAGGCTTTGGTGCAGCTCCGATCCTGCCATGGAGTTCAACTGCAGCGCTCCGAATCCCTGTGTGGAGCTTTGCGACGACAGCTGCGCAAGCGTGTTGTAGTTTATACTCACTACTATGTAGGTGACTACCTCTGTCAGCATAAGGATGAACAGAACTATGATCAGCAAAGTTAGCAGTATGCCCTTCCTGCTTCTTGGCATTTTAATCCCTGTTTTTGAAAGCGGTGTCATTGTCATCTCCAAACTACAACGCTTACGTTGTACGATCCATATGTTCCGTTGACATCTATGCTCATCGGCACGCTCGACCTGCTTACCTGGTATGAATTCTGCAGCGACGGCGGCGTATAGTTGAGTCTTCGCACTATGTTGTTTGATATCGGGGCTCCCATGGTGCTCAGATCATTGTAGAATCCGTTGAAGCCCAAGTAGTCGTTAACATCTCCTTCCATGGGGAACCATGCCATCGCACTCTGGTTTGCCAACGGGGCACCTGCGAGCCCCTCCTGGTATATTTGTTGCACTTGTGCAGTTGTCAGCGTTTTGTTGTATATCTGCACGTCGGCGATTATTCCATTGAAAAGCCTTCCGGTGGAGGCTCCAATATTTGTGCCCCCTATTATCAGGTTGCCATTTGTGACATACACAGGATCTGTAGGCACAGAAAGACCGGACGGCCCAAGCACATTGCCGTTTACGTATAGCATTGCAGTATTTCCTGAGAGTGTCGCAGCTATGAAGTTCCATTTGTCGAAAGATGCAGGCGTGCCTGTTGTAGGCGCCAAATCATTGTTCCATGTGCTCAGCGACAGAAGACCGTTGGACTGCATTCCGAGTATGAAGCTGTTGGCAGTTGTAGCGTGTGTCCCCCAGCCAACCACACCGTTGCGTTGCGCATCTCCTTGCACAGGATACGGATATATCCAAGCAGTAGCAGTCATAGTGTTGCCGACAGGCACCTCCGGAGTTACCGACCTGAAAAACATGTTCTGGCTGAAGCTTAACGTGCTAAGGAGAGGAGCGTATGTTCCATTTATGTATATGCCGACTTTGCTGCTCGGATAGAGCTTGTTCAACAGAGCCGTTGCGCAGCTCCCGTGCCCGTTCATGTACAGGGTTGCAAGATCTGCCAGCAGGTTTGCGCTCGGGTCAGCAGTGCACATGCCTATATCATATATCGTGTTTCCAACAATCGTATATACATTGCCGTAAGCAACAGGAATGTCGTGCGTAAAGACTTTGTCTTCATATCCGCCTGGGGAAAAAAGGGATATGTTCCAGATCTGTGCGCCTGTGCTTGGGTTGAAGTCCATTAGATTTGTTTGTTGGCTTGTGCCTGGCCCCAACGTTGCAGCTGCATAAACGCCAGACGGCGTGCCGGACGGAGTGGTGTTGTAATTGTTTTGAATCATGCTTGTTTTGAAGAGCGACGTCAGCGTGCCTCTGCTAAAGCTGAATCCCTGCAGCGAATTCTCGGTCTCGACATATATCGAGCTTCCATTCACCACCGCTCCACCCTGTGCGTTCGATGTAAGTATCGTGTTGACCGAAGGCGCCATGCTGTTGAAAACCTGCACATAAAGATTAGTCCCGCCAGTCACGACGTAGAATCCATTGCTGGCAGCGATAGGGTTTGGTATCTTTACCGCATTGGTGATGAACCTCTTTTGGTAGAGTGCAATAAGGCTTGTGCCTCCGGCAAAAGAGAATACCTGGGAATTTTCAGTTGTTGCAGTTGCAGGTCCATATGCTATGAACTCTCCATTTGCATACGCTGCCGGGGCATATATTGAAGACGCCAATCTGGTGCCGTTTACAGGGCTCCAAAGTATCATCTTGTTCTCGACTAAACCATCTTGATAGAAAAGGCCTACTGCGTTCGCTGTCGCCCCGCCAGCCCCTGCAAACAGCCACATCCCATTTTCAGAATATATGTTCGGTCTTCCAAACGAATTCGCCGCCCATATCAGGTGCTGCGGGGTTATCAACGGAGTCGTAGCCCAGAAACCCGATACCCAGCCGCCGTTTCCAACTCTAGTCGTGAACACCACCTTTCCGTTTGTTGCATTGAGGCCAAAAAGTATCGAATTGGTTCCAGAAGTAGAAAACACGACAAGCCCGTCTGCCACTACCGGCGATGCGAGTATCAAATTGTACGTCTGGTACGACCAAAGTATCGTGGGCTGCAGCGGTCCTGCTCCTGGCGTGAAAGATGAAAGCGAAGCATTGTACCCGTATTGCGGCCATGTGTACTGGCTATTTGCCCAGCCCAGCGTTATCGCCTTGGCCAGCGGTATTGTTGCTGCTGCCTGCGAAAGATTGGTGTTCAGCAGATTCAGCATTACGCTCGAAGCTTCGGATGTCGTCGACTGCGATGAAAAACTAGGTATGTACGCAGAGAAAAGCAATATCGATATTGCTGCCGAGGAAACAATGAGTGCGAAGATGGCATCAACAGTAAATATGAAGCCCTTCATTTTTCTTTCTTTTAATCCATTCATGCAGCATCACACCAATTATTTTATGTTACTGCCAGCGCAGTATTCGTCCACAGCTCAACAGTCATGGTTGCAGGGCTTCCCCCAAAGAATATATTTCTCTTTTCAACATAAACCGAAAGCGCGCCGTTTGCGTTCGGATTGCTGCCTATAGTCATGTTGACTCCTCCGCTGCTGATTATTATATAGTAATCGTATCCTACTCCGAGAACCTGTTTCGTGGCCTGGTAGTTAGCATTTGCCATCGACATGAACGCGTAGAGCTTTTGCGGCGAAAGGGTTGTGCTAGACGACGATGTTGTCAACCCGATGCTCATGTTGTTCCACGTCAGCGTGTTTGTAGTGTTGACTATGCTTGTCCAGCCTGTCGGGTAGCCTTGCGAAAGCAGTTCCTGCGCAAGCGAATGCACCTGCAACTGTGCAATCACTGCTCCGCCGCCGTAAGACAGGGAAAGCTGGTTGTTGATGTTGTACCATGTGTAGCCCAGCAATGTCAGTGCAAGAACGAATATCACCATCGCGAAAATTACGTCGAAGCTCCAGAACTGTGCCTTCACGTTGTTTGTTCCTATCATCGAATCACGACGTCACGTTCACGTGCACCACAGGCGGCAATCCGTTTATGTACATCTGCTGGAGCTGTGCAGGAGTCAGAAGAGTGTTGTAAACCTGCACATCAGAAATCAGTCCGTTGTACTGTTCTGCGCTCCCGGCTCCCCCTATTACAAGATAACCACCAGGCATGTAAGAGAACGTTCCGCTGCTGAATGTTCCGTTAAGCCATTTGCCGTTGACATAGAACGACACTTTGTTGCCGTTAACTTCTGTTCCGACAAAATCCCAGATGTTCGGAGTCACGCTTGGCCCTACTGTAGGCGCAAAGCACCCTGTGAGTAAACAAGCGTTGGGTATGAAGTTCCCTGCATTCACTCCAAAATCAATTGCATTGTTTCCTGAAGTCCCGCCATTGTAGAAATAATCGTTATACTGTGAATAGGTTTGGTACGGAGTGGGCTTTAGCCACACCGTCACTGTTTCTGTTGTGGCTCCTTTAGGCATTAGGCCTGTGCCGCTCGACGTTGAAAAGACGGAGTTGTAGTTTGGTCCCGGCCCTGTTCTAAGCGCATAGACTGTTTTGCTAGGCGTATAGTTGTACTGGGCATTCTGCATCACCATCGAATTGTATACAGTGCCGTTGTTGTGCAGGTAGCTGAAGTCTACAGTATTTCCGTTGAGAGGCCACCATCCTAGAAGTCCGCTGCTCTGAAGCGGTGTTCCTGTAGGCCCCTGCACGTAGAGGTAGTTTATTTGGCTTGTGTTGAGGAAGTTGCTGTAGAGCTGCACATTTGTTATCGATCCGTTGAAATTGTCGACACCCAAAGGCGTGTTGGCGTCGATCCCTATATAGGTTGGCGTACCCTGCATAATATTCTGCCCTGCTCCTAAGTTGGCTGTTCCTTCGAGCGTTGTATTGACATAGAAGTTTGATACTCCAGTCTTGCTGTTGTACTCGCCGACTTCCATTGCCCAGGCGTTCTTCGGCACATATGCTATAGAGCTGCTAGCAGGGCAGTCTACTCCATTGGTGTCGATGAACCATGCGCAGCCGTTGTATCCTACAGGCGCAACATAGTTCCAGCCCGGCTGCGCTTCCAGTTGGAATCCTGGCCCGATTGTTCCGCCGTTTCCGAATACTCCTTGCATCTGGGCAGTGCCACAGCCTACCGATGTACAGTCCGAACCCTTGTAGTCTACCCACGCTACAGCAGTGACCGAGCCGTTTGTCACTATCTGGTTGTAGGCTGTGGACTGGCTTATCTGCACCCATCCTTCAGATACGGAAGTATCAAGGTGATGCCAATTTCCTGGGAAGTTGCCTGCCTGGAAGTTTGTCACGTTTGTGTAAGCTTGAGCCCATGTAGGATATGCACCGCCAATGCCGTCTAATGGGAGCGAATTGAACTCTATTGAATTGTAGTGCCCGCTAAAGTCGTGGGCAACGTTCCCTCCCCCCTCTGTCAGCGGGAACCAGACTTGCAGGCTGTTTGCAGCTACTGTCTGGTTGCCATTGAATACTGTAATTATTATATTGCTGGTTCCTGTGATTCCGTTAGCAGTGAAGTACTGGTGGCTTGTCCCAGTGGCGTTTGTAAGGTTGGAAATGTACTGTCCGTAAGAGCCGAACAGAGTGTTTGGCGTGGAGCTAAAATACCCTATCGGCTCATTTGCGTTTGCGTAAGGCTCTGACGGTATCACTGCTCCGCCTCCTGTGACCGGAGTGACGAACAACGACGCTACTGTGTCGTATATGATGTTGTTTCCCCAGCCAGGGTTTCCGTTTCCAGAGTAGTCAAGAGCATCGCCAGCAAGCGGCCACCATCCTATCGGAGTGTTTACTGTAACACTTGGTGATACAGGTGTAACTGGCGTTGGTGGCGCAGTAATGGGCGATGCTGTCATTCCTTTTCTGTAGAGATATTGTATCTGCCCAGCCGATAATGTGCCGTTATAAGCTACGACATCGGCGATATCGCCGACAAAAGAGCCTATAAATTGGCCTGGGCATCCTGTATCGGCACCCCCAATCACTACCATATCGCTGTCCGGAGGGTAATACTGCGGCAATATGGTGCCTGTGGCTGCTTGCACACCGTTGATGTATAATGTTCCTGTGCCTGACGGTGCACCTAAATTACCGGAAATTGTGAGTACAACATTCTGCCATGTATCTGGCGTAAGTGACGCTCCGGTTGACCAAGCGTTCCAATTGCCACCGGCATACTCGTTCCATGTACCGACGGTTATTGCAGGATTTGAAGTTATGTAAGAAGTGGCGCAGCCAGAAGATAATGCTTCTTGATAGAAGGTTTCTGTCATCGAGTTGTCTGGCAACAACCACATTGACAGTGTGATGGCGTTCTGTCCATTAAGGTTCGAGTTTTGCGCTAGCATGTATGCCTGTCCATTGAACTTTGCAACTCTGAAGGTTGAGACCTGCACAGGTTTTACAAAAACCGTCTTATTGGCGAAATTGACCGGCTGTGCGCCTATGATGATCTGCCCGTTTATGTTTTGGATCCTGAATGAGCCTGTGTAGTTAGGGAGCACGGTGAGAAGTATGGAGTTTGTGCTTTTGCTAGATGGAGTTCCGTTGACGAACAGGTTCCTTGCGCTGCTGAATGCGTACGCCGTTATTATTTGGGAGCCGATGCGCTCCTGCGCTATGACCACTCCGGTGCTTGCTATCGTAAGGTTGTACGGAACTATTCCTACGCTTCCAGACAGAGGTATGGTCGCGTTGTATCCGCTGCCTGTGTAAAGCGCCTGGTTTATGTAGTCGGCAACATTCTGCGCTATCAATTGAAGAGATGCATACTGCTGCTGGTTGAGCGTAAGGGAGCGCTGCCCTGCTATGACCACAAAGATCGTAAGGAATACAAGAAGCACGAACGAGTACACTATCAGGAATTCGAAAGCTATCTGAGCCCTAGCATGTCGCCTACCACTCCCCGAGTTCATCCTATCGTGTATATAAGAAAAGCAACTACTAAAAAGCTGTTTTTTCACGCGATATAGTCGTTTATGCGCTTCTGCGTCAGGAGGTTTGTGAGCATGTGGCTGTTCTTTATCCATTCTCTTGGATGTATCTCGAATTTCTGCGCCATGTGCTGGAGAAGTTCCCCGACATTGTGCAGCACAACAGGCTCAGTGGCTAGGGTCTCTCTCACATGCTCTCTGACATTCCACACTCCGACAGGCATTGTGTATCCGGCGTGGGCCTCTCTGAGTATGAGGGCCCTGCCCTGCTTCCTGAGCTGCAGAAGTTTTTCAGTTGTGGCAAGCCTTCCAGAGTAGTAACATCCTCCCATCTCTGCATATGTGCTCCTTCCGTGGTAGCCTTCGTGGGAGCCGAAGATGGAGATGTGCTTTCCGTCTTCGTTCCAAACCGTGCCAGGGAAGAACGCCTCGATAGATTCGTATTCCCAGTTACCTGGAATAAAAACGATGAGCCACCTGTTGTCGAGTGCAACATTATAATATGCATAGATCGAGTCGATGCTGTCGTAGGACTTTACCTGCTCGCGGTTGAACTTCGATAGTGTGTCGTCGACAGCGGTTATGCTCCATCTAGTAGGCACGAACTTTCTGTTCTGGCCAAGGCCGAAAAGGCCGGCAGAAAGTGAACGTTGAATTTTGGAGACATGAACCCCTCTATGGTAAAGCTCTACTATCGATGTCACAGCCTTGGCGTCGGTGTCTGTGTACCTGCTCTCTATCTTCTTGTCTGCTTTGATGTTGTAGACGTCAAAGCTCTTCATCTCTGCGCTCGGCCCGAACGGCTGCACTTCGTCGCGCATCTCAAGTTTCACGAACGGCTTTTTCGCGAACGATACCTCTGCATCTGCTGGCCTCTCGGCGAGAGCGAGGTCGCGGACTCGCTCCTGCATTCGCCCTTTCTCCACATCTTTTACCTTGGTCAGATACATTCCACGGACAAGCCTTGTTCGCATGCTGACTATGTCTTCCATTGAAAGCTTCCACCACATCTCAGGAGTGCTGAGCAGGCTTGTGTCGCCGTGTTCTGGAGGAACCAGTGGGCCAATGTGGACATAGGGGTACCCGAACCTTCCTATGAATATGTCGGTAGGAGACGAACCTTCTATCTGGAGGTTGTTCATTGCAGAAACTGTCTGCGCCTTGTAATAATATCGGAGCATGGCAGGGTCGCGCATGTGCTTGTAGACTATGTCTGAACGCTTTATGCTGAAGCTCTTCTCCTTTTCGTCAGCAGGCATGCCACCACAATAATAATTAGGCATCAAGTATTTTATGTAGTTGCTGAATATTTCTGTATCTGCATATCACACTGTCATACGTTGCTCGGAGTGTAGGAACCGCCGCTCTGGTTTATGAATATGCTGTACGTTGACATCGGCTCGGTGTCAGAGTTGTTGAAGTAGATCATAATAGTGTAAACGCCAGCTCCATACTGTTTTGTAATGTTCTTCATGTTGAACTCTATGTCGAAATTTTGTCCCTGTATTGTGTATACGCTTGCGTTCACTGTCTCGGTGTTTGTGCAGTAGTATCTCGTCAAGCCTGACGTGTGGCCTATGCATGCAACCGTGCTTCCAAATCCATAAGGAGTCTTTGGGATCGTGGCCTTTGTCAGATTCTGCGGAACAGGATCATACGATATGTCGATTGCGGAAATCGAATACTGCGATGCAATCGTGCCCTTCAGCGCTGTGCTTCCGTCGTTGCTGTATGACGGTGTTCCGTACACCCAGCTTATGTAATTGTCTATGAAGTCCTCTACAAGATAGACCGTAGTCGAGTTGTATGCCACTCCTATGCTGACTTGGTTATGGTTTGGATCAAGTATGTTGTTCCTGTGGCCGTTGTTGCAGCAAACTGAATCGTTGTACATCATTCCCCATTCCATTTTAGATATGGCCTGCAGCACGTTTATGCCGGCGCTGTCGTATTCGAATGCCACGTTCTCGTCGACAGAGCCGCGCCCCCCAAGAATTGTGTAGCGCATGTAAGGCTTAAGCCCGTAGAAATCCCAGTGGCTGAAGTATCCGTTCTGTAGCATGCTCTCCGCGTGCTGCTGCCCAGAGCTTTCATTAGAGTAAGAGACAGGACCTATGCCGAACTGCGACCTGTTCTGGTTGATGAACGAAAGAGTCTCGTTTATGGTCTGGTTCTGCGGAACGTAGTTGTTCGGTATCGATGTAGTCGGATACGATAGGTTTATGGTGCTAAGGTTGCCGATTCCTGGTATTGTGTTCGGCGGCAGGTTGAGCACTATCTGGTATAGCAGGAATATGATGACTACAAGGAATACGATGTTGAGTATGAACTTCAGAACCACATTATCACATCTTTATTTTCAAGGCAAAGCTTAAATGTAAGCGTATTTAATATGGTCTGTGATTCGTTGCGAAGTGTTTCAAGCAAACTGCAGAAAATCTTCAAGCACACAAAGGCAGATGCTTTGCTCTTGTACAATTCCAAGACACAGGACAGCAACTTCACCTATCTTACGGGGTTCACAAGCGGCATATTCGAGAATACATTCATGATCGCCACAAGGAAAAAGCTGATTCTGCTGTCGAACAAGCTCGAATACGGGATTGCACAGAGAGAACGTCCGAAAGAGATGACTGTTGTCAAGGTGAAGGCGTTTTCAGATCTAACCCGAGAGTTCAAGAGGTATCTTTACGGCAAAGAGGTAGGGATAAACGAAAAGTTTCTGCCGTACTCCCACTACAGGGCGATAAAAAAGCATGCAAAGCCAAAAAGAATCCTCGACGCTTCTGAGGGTCTAGCGTCGGCAAGAGGCGTAAAGGACGAAAGCGAGCTGCAGAAGATGAAAAAAGCCAACATGATAACGAAGAAGATGCTGAAACAGATGCCGAAGTTCTTCAAGGAAGGAATGACGGAAAAGGAACTCGCAGCAAATGTAGAATATATTATGAGAAGGCTCGGGGCGCAAGGTCCGTCATTTCCAACTATCGTCTGCTTTGCCGCCAACTCCGCTCTTCCACATCACATGCCAGAGAATGCAAAGCTGAGGAAGAACAGTTTTGTGCTGATAGACTGCGGCGCGAGATACGACAATTACTGTGCAGACGTTACAAGGACATTCATCTTCAAGCCCGAAAAAAGAAGCGGGAAGTACAAAAAGATGGTCGAGATTTACAACACCGTGAAAGAGGCGCAGCACATTGGAATCTCGTCTGTAAAGGCAGGAGTTACTGGAAAGACCGTCCACAACAAAGTTTCGCGTTTCATTGACACAGCAAAGAGCGGAAAGTACAAAGGAAAGTTCATCCATTCGCTCGGCCATCCGATTGGCATCGAAGTTCATGATGTCGGAGTCGGCCTAAACCAGATCGAAGATCGAAAACTTCAGGAAAACATGGTGGTTAGCGTAGAGCCCGGCATATACATTCCAGGCTTCGGAGGAGTGCGCATAGAAGACGGAGTTCTTGTCACGAAAAAGGGAGCGAAGGTCCTCTAAGATAGCAATAAATATCATAAAGACACGCCTTTAATCATGGAAAAAGCACGAATTAGGCTGTCTGAGAAATACCCAGATTCGAGAGTTTTTCTGCGCGATGCCGCATTGGGCACTATGGACGAGCGCCTGTCGCTTAAACACAGTGCATTCGCCAAGTCGCTAACGCTATACAGATGCGACAGACCTGGGCTCACAGCTTTCAGCACATCAAAAATAGCAGCTACCGATGCCGTCTACCTGGGCAATCTGCTGGAAGGCGTAGAGAGATACAGCTCTAGGCACAGAACTTCTGTTTACGAATGCGCAGTTACTGGTGTGACTCTGCTTCACGATGAAGATAAGATGGTAAGCGCTGTGGAAAAGGGCTACAGAATGTTTGTAAGGAATCTGATGCTAAATCCCTCTGCATCATCCTCTGCGCTAAAAAGGCTAGGAAAGGTCTGGCTCGATGAGAACGACGATGTTACCGATGAATTAAACTCCAGAAAGGGCTTTATAAAATTCATGAATCGAATACTGCGAAGCAGGGTATTGGATTCAACCTATGTGCTGCGGGGGCTGTATACTGAGTACTTGATTGCATTAGGATTTGATGGAAAAATGCACGAAGGCACTATTTTTAATGAAGAAATAGAAGTGGCGATATTCGACCCTAAGAAGGTCATGATAATCAAGGAGACGCGGCTTCCAAAAGCTACTTCTCTGAGGAGATGACTGAATTGAGCTCTGCACCATCTACTGTGAGCCTATACTTTGCCATGACCAGGTTCCTTAGTTCGTTTTTGTCTGAAGAATCTTTCTGCTCTTTCTTCACTTGGGAAACAAGGTGTTCGAGATCTTTCCCTGTTATTCTCTGCAGTCTTTTTACCTTTATCAGGTTTGCAACGCTGTCCTTCTTCAGCGACATTTCTTTTAGGAGCTCATCGACTGCCTGCTTCGTTATCTCGCCTTTTCCGTAAGCCTCGAACAGGTGCAGTATCCTCTGCTCGTCTATGGAGTCGATCTCGAAGCCGCTTCTCTTGAGCTCTGTGAACTTCTGCACAAGTATGTTCGCGACGAATCCAGAGTCTGCTTTTGTAGAGCTGATTATTGTCTTGAAAAGGTTTAGTCTCGGCGACAGAAGCAGCTGTTCTGCTATCGACCTGTTGTCCACCTTTGAAAGAAGATGCTTCTTCTCTTTCTCTATGTCCGGAGCGCTCTTCTTTGCCAATTCCACCATTTCCTTTGTGATTAGTATAGGTCTCGCGTCTGTTTCCGGATACATTCTTGATCCACCAGGAAGCGGCCTCATGAATCTTGTCGTGCAAAGTTCTGTGTTCGCGACTGCGCGTGTCTCTAACGGAATCCCGACAAGCGCATACTTCGCCCTCTCCATTGCAAGAGCGACCGCCTTTTCTACGTCTGTTTTCTTGCCTGCTATAATTACGAATGCGTCATGTGGCCCAAGGCTGAACTTCTTTTTCAGTTCTTCATGCTCCTTTTCAGTGAATCCGTACACTGCAAGGTTTTCGTCGCTGTGTATCAATCCATTGACCTTCGCCATCTTGGCGTAGTCGCTTATCTCGCTGCCAAGTCTTCTGTCAGGGTTCACCTCTTTGCCGAGGAATCCTTTGAAGTTCTTAAGTCTGAATCCAACTGCAACACCGCCACGCTCAAGCTGGTTTATTACTATCCTTACTGTGCTCTTCTTCAGCATTTCAGTAAGGTCGATCGGCGCATCGACGCTTGCTCCTGCCTTCACAAGTTCGTCCTTGATCTCGAGCAGTTTCAGTTGCCTTGTTATCTCGTTGTCGACGAATTTGTCAAGCTTGTCCACTTCTTGAAGGCCCTTTATCTCTACGCGGGCTCCGCCTTTTATAGAAACGTTTACGTCTTGTCTTATTGAGCCTATTCCTCTCTGCACTGCTCCAGAAACTCTGAGAAGTGTGCCGATATACAATGCAATAGACTTAGCTGCGGCTGCATTTGGTATGTAAGCATCGGTGTCTATTTCCAGAAGCGGTATTCCGAGTCTGTCTGTATCGTAAATTATCCCGTCTTCGCTCGCAGAAACTATTCCAGACGATTCTTCTTCAAGGAAAAGCGTGGGCATATTTATTTTGTGCCCGTCTACTTCGATTGTTCCGTCTATTCCGACAAGCGTTGTCCTTTGGAATGCGCTCGGATCGCTGCCGTCGACCACTTCCTTTCTCATCGGCTGCAGTTCATCGACAAACTTCATCTTCATTGCAGTGCCCATCGCAAGCGCAATCTTAAGCGCCTCAGAGTTGATGTTGTGTGGCGGCTCTTCGTCGATTTCGACAAGGCACGTGTGCTTGTCTCTAACCTTGTAGTTGAAGCGGCGGTTCTTCGCTTCTTCGAATTCTGCACTTCTGTCAACAGAGCCCAACTCTCCGGCTACTGCCCTTTGATAGCGCGAAACTTCTGCGAGTAATTTATCGCTCTCGTTTGCAAGTGTGGCAGGACAGCTGCAGAAAAGCTTGTGTGCAGTCGCAAGCCTTTGGTGTATCTCAAGACCGCACATGAAGCCTACGCTCTTATAGAAATTGCTGTCTCGTTCTACCTTTTCTGGGTTAGCCATAAGTATCAAGCCAAAAATTCATCGAATGTCGTGCGCTCCTTTATCTCTCCAGCTATGTTCTTCGCCAGAAGATCCTTCGCCTCTTCTTGTTTGTGATTTGCAAGCAGCCAACCGAGCTTCACGTAAGCCGTTTCTGTCAGCATGTCTTCGCAGTGCACTGCACCTGCATGGCTGAGAAGCCTGAGGTTCTTGTAGACGTTGTCGTTGACTCTTCCATAAAGGCATTGCGATGTGACTCCTACGACGACATTCTTCTTCACCGCTCTCTCGACGAACGGAAGCCACGATTTTCCCTTATGCTCGACAGAAGTCGGTGTGTGCCCCAGCCCTGTCGCCTCTATGATTATTCCCTTGTAGCCTTTTCCGATGTAGTAATCAATTATTTCCGGATCAGAGTTCGGGTAGGCCTTCAGAATCGCGACCTTTGCCTCGAAGTCTGTCTGCGCCTTCACCTTTTTCTGTGCATCTGTTACTTTTTTGTAGTCTCCATGGTAACTTATCTCTCCGTCTTTCGTTATGTAAGCGATTGCTCTGTCGTTTATCGGCCTGAATGCATCCCTTCTAGACGTGTGCATCTTCCTGGCCTTCGTTCCCCTTATGAAATGCATTTTGTCGTCAGAGCTAGTCGCATGCATGCAGATGCCGACTTCTGCAATGTTAGAGTTGGCAGCAAGCCTGACAGCGCTAATCAGATTGAGGAATGCATCGCTGGAGCCTCTGTCTCCGCTTCGTTGCGATCCTGTGAGCACAACTGGAGCATTGAGGTCCTTGAGCATGAAGGTGAGCGCAGCAGCTGTGAAATGCATAGTATCTGTTCCATGCGTTATAACCACTCCGCGTGCTCCGTCGTTGATGGCTTTTGCCACTTCTTCAGCGATTTTCTGCCATTCTATGTAAGTCATGTCTTCGCTCGCGACTCCAGACACGTCTTTGAACATAATGTTTGCGATTTCAGGAAGCTCTGGGATATAATAGAAAAGCTCTTCAGGCTTTACAGTCATGCTGACTCCTCCGGTTTTGTAGTCGATTTTGCTGCCTATCGTTCCTCCTGTCCATATTATTGCGACTTTCGGGAGCTTGCTGTTGAGCTTTGGCTTCGCAAGCGGGAACTCCTGCCGTTTTCCTGCGGAGATTTTCTTTATCTTTGTGTCGGAATCGACCAAAACGCCTGCGTTGTAGCCGCTTTTCATCTTTAATATGACGGTATTAGGATCGCCAATCTCTGTCTTGGGCATAAGCTCTCCTTCGAGCTTTGCGCCACCTGATTCCACCTCGACCACATCTCCTGTCTCGATCTTCAGAGAAGAGAGCAGCTTTGCTAGTTTGTCGGAGTACATGGCATTACCCTGTAGCGGAATTCTCAAAGTTATTGCCTATATACCTATCGTTCCCGCGCTGGTTCGATGCGTAACAATAGGTTTTTATATACAGTTGCATAATATTTCTACCGTCAGCTTATTCCTTAAATAGGCAACACAAATTATATATTACTGCAAGGAACGGTCAAATGCCAATAACAAATTGCGAAAGATGCAAGCGCGAAATCTTCAGGAGCGAAGCCTGCGACTACTGCGGGAAGAAGATATGCGCACAGTGCGAAAGGGCATCACAGCGAGTAAAGAAAGTACAAAGGCTTGTCATCTGCAGGACTTGCTGGGGCAGCATGAAGAAAAGAGGCGCCTACAAGAACAAGATGAACCCTGCACAGGCCGTTGTCGCAGCCCAGACGAAGTCCGAATTCTAATCTGCTTTTTTAATTCCTATTCTTACGGTAATGCCGGATATCTCCCAAGTTTTCTCGTAGAATCCATGCTCTGGCTTTAGCTCGTCCATGACGTGGAGCTTCGCCGCTTTCACTACCTCCTTTATTGACTTCTCGTTCTTCTTCAGAAGCTCATTTGATTCCTTGTCGGCGACAACCCCTACCTCTATCATGTTGATCTTTGTCATCTTCTGGTCTTTTCTCATCATCTGAATGCGCCGCACGACTTCCCTGACCATCAGCTCTGCCTTTAGCTCGTCTGTCTGCGTTGTGTCCATTGTCAGAAGCCCATGCTTGAACTGGAATGCCTCTCCAGACACCGGCTTCTCCAATACGGTAAAGTGCTCTGCAAGAACATTGAATGTTCCCTTGTTCGTGTGGAGCTGGAAAGATCCCTTTGCAAGAACTTCCTTTTCGACTTTCTCTGCGTCTTGTTTTGGAAGCTCCAGTGCAATCGCCTGCGCATCTCCCTTAAACGCAGGACCGAGCTTAGCGAACACAGGCCTTATCTCCTTCTTGTTTGATTGGCCTTTTCTGAACTTGACGGACTTTACGTTGGTGTATGATTCTATGATGCCCGATACTCTTTCGATCGAGGCTATCACTCTGTCGTCGTTTGTCTCCACTGTTACGCTGAGCACAGGCCACCTAAGCTTTATTCCATTCTTTTCCCTCAGCGCGAGCACCGCTGTTGAAATGTCCTTCAGCACGGAGAAGTCATCTTCTATCTGCGTGTCTATCGCTTTCTTCTGAGCCTTCGGCCAGCCATTCATGAATATGCTCTGCTTCTCCTTTGCGAACATCTCCTGGTATATGCTTTCGCACGCAAACGGCGTTATTATCGACGCGAGGACGAGCGTGTTCCTGAGAAGATAACCTGTAAGGTTTGCTATCCTTTTCAATTGGCTCTTGCTTGCAGTCGCAGCCCTCTGCTTTGCGAACTTGAGGTAGAACCTGCTTAGATCTTCGACTATGAAGTTTTTCACCATGTTGACAGCTACATCTATGGCATAGTTGTCCATTTCATTTGTTACCGACCATATCAGCGAGTTCATCTTCGACAGCATCCATCTGTCTTCCAGCTCCAGCTTTGAAAGGCCGGGCTTCTTCGTTTCCTTGAGGTCGAATCCGGAAAGTGCGGAAAACTCCTTGACAAGCTCAGCCACGTTGTATAGCATTATTATGTCACCATCCGCTTCTGTGAGCTCGTGTTTCTTTAGCCTAAGCTGTTGCCAGCGCGGGTGGCTTGAGCACCATAGCCTGTATCCATCCGCAGAAGAGACTTGTAGAATCTCGGTCGCGAGGGCGGCGTTGCCAAGGTGTCTGTGCATCTCGTTTCCAAGTTCATCCACTATCATGCCCCCTATGTTGACTTCGTTGAATGATCTCTTTCCATAAACTGCAACGCTAGTCCTCAACAGCATTGTGAACCATCCCCTTATCTGGTCAAGGCTTTCGGTTATCCAGTCCACAGGGAAGAGCTCCTTGAATTCTTCATCAGACAGGCTTGCAGTGTGCGCCACTCCTGAGTCGTACCAGACGTCGAAAATGTCCTTGACTCTGTGCATTGTTCCTCCACACTTGCACTTGAATGTTATCTGGTCGATGTATGGCTTGTGCAGGTCCTTTGGCTGCTCGCCAAGCCCGGCCCTCTTTACAAGTTCGTCCACTGACCCGATGGTTTCGTATTCCTTGCATTGATCACAGATCCAGATTGGGATTGGAGCACCCCAGTACCTTTGTCGTGATATGCACCAGTCAGGCGAGCTTTCGATCGCAGATTCTTGCCACTTCTGTGCGTATTCCGGATGCCACTTTATCTTGCTGTTCTCCTTTATCATCTTCTTCTTGAGCTTCTGGACGTTGATGAACCATTGGGTATCTGCCCTGAATATGAGTTTGCTTGCGCATCTCCAGCAATGAGGGTAAGTGTGCGTTATTGATGTCATGTAAAGAAGGTGGCCGTTCTCCTTCAGGTCGTGCATTACTGCCCGGTTCGCTTCTTCCGGAACCTTCAGACCTTTGTAGCTGCCTACTTCATCAGTGTAATTGGCGTGCGCGTCAACAGGCGAGAATACCGGCACCCGGTTTGCCTTGCAGACCTTGTAGTCCTCAGGCCCGAAGCCAGATGCAGTGTGCACGAGGCCTGTTCCCTCTGTTGTCGAGACAAGGCTCTCGCTCATTATCACTTTGTGGTACTTTGCAAATTCTTTCTGTTTTGGAATCTTTTCTTCGAGAGGGTTTGAGTATGTTGTTCCCTCTAGTTCTGTTCCGAAGAACTCGCTTAACACTGTCGAGCTCTTGTCAAGCGCCTTTGTAAATTTGTCTAATAGGTCCTTTGCGACTATGTAATTCTCGCCTTCCACGTCGGCCAGCACGTAGGTAGCTGTCGGATTCGCAGCGATTACCATGTTTGCCGGCAGGGTCCATGGCGTGGTCGTCCAAATTACGAGATAGTTCTTCTTGTCCTTAGGGAGATTGAGCTTTGCGCTCTTGCCAATCTTGAACTTTACGAATATTGACTGGTCGGTCTCGTCGCTGTATTCTATTTCCGGGCCTTGCTGCGACAGCGCAGTTTCACAATGAGGGCAATACGCCAGTGGCTGGAGGTCTTTGTAAAGAAGCCCCTTTTCATCCATGCCCTTGAAGATGCCCCATCCCTTGCTTATGTATTCGTTCTTGAATGGTACGTATGTTGTTGTAAAATCCGCAGAGTAACCATATCGTTTGAATATCTTTGTTGCGGTTTCCATCTGCTCTTCTGCATACCTTCTGCATTCGTGGACAAACCTTTCAACTCCTATTACTTTCTCTATGTCCATCTTCGACTTCAAATTGAGCTTTCTCTCCACTTTGTTCTCGATCGGAAGCCCGTGGACGTCGAAGCCTGCTCTGTCATGGAGGTTGAAGCCTCTGTATCGCTTGTAACGGAGGACTATATCCTTGATCGTCACTACCCAGACGTGGTGGCTTGCGAGCGTGCTTGTCACGTAGGGAGGCCCATCAAGGAAATAGAATCTTTTGCCGTCTTTGTTCTTCTCTCTGAACTTTCTTTCGACTTCATCGGCTTCCCAGTACTTGAGCACATTCTCCTCTCGCTCCCTTAGATTTATCATTATCCCACTTGAAAGATTGATCCCTGCAATAGAAACCAGACGTATTAAGTAGTTTTACGCATATAAATTATATAGGTTTCGTGTGAGCATGTTCGGCCTTCCAAGAACAGACTCAAGCAAGGGCTACAGCGGAAGCGAGAGCTATAGGTACGTAGACAGACTGATCAACGGAAGCACAAGCACATTGTGCATAGTGACTCCATATTTGGGGAGCTACTACTCGAGAATGTTGATAGCAGCATCGAGAAAGAAGAGAATCCGGATCATTGTGTCGAAAAGCGGCGACAGCAGGCAGGAAGAAGCCATTCGTATGTTTATGGGTGGAAAGAGAGGCGTCAACCTAAGGTTCGCACTCTATTCGATTGTTGGTGTTGTGCTATTCGGCTATCTTAACCTGTACACCATTGCTGCAATCGCTTTCCTTACGCTTCTGTTCGTCATACTTTTCGGAATGTCGACTAGGAATCTAAAAAACATAAGCGTGAAAGTTGCGACAGGTAGATTCATTCACGAGAAACTGTACATAGCAGAAGAAGAGGCGATAGTGGGCAGCGCGAATCTCACGTATTCCGGAATGCACAAAAACATAGAGCACATCGACGTGATAAAGGACAAGAACAAAATAAACGAGCTGTCGAACCACTTCGAGCAGCTGTGGAAGGCCAACTAAATTTTCTAAGATTCCGCAAAGCGTTTTTCGGATTTTTTAATATCGACGACAAAATTGCGCACCAAAATCGCCACCTTTAAATATCTGAAAACCAAAATATCATATTGTAGGTGATGGGTGTGGTGGGGACCATTAAGGGGTTGGGCAACGACGGCGTCGATGGCGCCGCCGCGATTAGAAACAAGGCAGTGCGAGCATTGCAGAACAGCGACCTTACAGAAGTGTTCGAGCTAGCAGGAATGGATGTGAACCCTGCGACAGCCGGCTCTGCCATGAGGGCGGTGCTTGCTGAGAAGCTTGCCGAATGCACTATCAAGGCGATGAGAGTCGCCAAGAAAAAGGGCATGAAGCTGGACGCTGCTGCGATAATCATTGCCGCACAGGAATAAGGGGTATATTTGCTGCCTAGTGGCAGCCCCTTAACATTTCAAGGTGACCTAGATGGATGAGCATGAGCAAGCCATAACAACATCAAAACACGTACGATACCTTCTTGGGTTAGAGAGGCCGAAAGGGCTATGGGACAGGCTAAGCCAGGCCATATGGATTCTAAGCTTGAGGCTAAAGCCGATCAAGCGCAAGCTATAAATTAACCAGTCGCAAATAGAACTGCATGAATTGCGACTGTAGTCTAGCCTGGTAGGACTATGGCCTTCCAAGCCATAAACCCGGGTTCAAATCCCGGCGGTCGCATTTCTTCCTAATCAAACGCCTACAGTATCGTACTTTACCAAGCCCAGCTTCAGGAGCGCTGTTATGGGATAATGGTTGTTCGGGTTTGACGGATTCTCCAATATGGTCTTTATCGCAGCCTCTGCCGCAATCTCCATCTTCTCCTTAAGCCTTTTCAGGCTTTTCGCCCTTGCAATGACGCGAAGATCCTCAACCTCGCCAGAAAAAGTGCCTTTGCCTATGAATACTTTGGCGGTGAAGCCGTATACTTCCATTTCAAAATGAGACACGGTGATAATAATAGGGTTTCCTGCTTAAATACTCTTAGCAATGCTTCGGTTTTTGCAGTGTAAAAAACCAGAATTGCCGTGTTTTACGTCTTCAATTTTTCCGGCTTTCTTTCCGCAAGCGCAGTCTTTGTCATAGTAACTCCGCGAAGCATCTTCAAGCTTGGATCTGTCGGAGCTCGCTCCGCTATGCCGAAGTCTTGCAACGCTTTCCTCCTTGCAGTTTGCCATCTGCTTTCTATTTCATTTAAATCTAGACGGCCATCTACAAGCCTGCTATGGTAATAAGCTACTTTCTCGACAAGCTCTTTTGCCGTTCTGTAGTGTTGAACATATTTCGGATCGACGCTTTTTATGAACTGCTCTGCATATTGCGGGTGATCAGCATTTCTTTTCGGCTTGACCAGAACAAGCAATGGCTTCCCGCTCTCTGTCGCTTCCTTGTAAGCGGCTTCTGCCATCATTTTTGATGCATCCCCGAAGCCGTCGCCCACAAGTATCACGCACATAACTGATTCCTGTACTCCTTCCTCGGCACACTCTGTCAGCATGCCACCGCCAATCGTATCAAACGCAGAGAACTTAAGTTGCGTCACAGGTTTAAAGTCAGCTCTACCCTCAAGTCTGTACTTATTCTGTTCATGTTCCCAAAGTGCAAGGGCGGCAAACTCTTGTCTCAGCTTTCTGCTGAACCCTTCAAAATATACTGTGCGCTTTTTCACAAATACCTCTGTAGTGGCCTCGCGCACCTTTTCTTCAGCATAGCCATCTGGATGTTGACGGCACACTGCACCTGCAGTTTCATTCAGCTTTGAAAGAACCTCTGTCACCTTCTGCAACTCCTGCGGAATCTTTTCTTCAAATAGCATATTCATGAATCCAATCATATCCGTAGCTCCACCTAAGCGTACACGTGTTCTGTCAAAAATGATTTTGCATCGTTTTCTGTTTACTGTCAAACTAAACAGGTCTCCGAGTGCTCTGTATGGTCTATAATCGTTTGGCCTTTTCTCGTATTCTGCTTTCATGAACTTTCTCAGTTCTTTTACATAGCCATCCATGAGTCGCCAGCTGTTCTCAGTGTCGCCGGTGGGTGTGGAAAGAAGATTCAGCAGCCTTTTTGCGGTTTCTGCAGGTGGTGCATCTTTGAATATTATCACACGCGGTATTTCATCAAGTTCTTCCATTGTTGCGGCTGTGGCCACTATTACGTATTCATCTGGATATATCGCATTCAATGAATGGAGCTTTTCCCGCAGAGCAAGAGTTCTCGGATCCACTGTTGCTTCTTCTGCCATTGTAACACCAACAGACATCACATTATACTGGTATTTATAATTACTGTTATTTATAATTACTGTTCATCAAAAAAATTTCACAAACTTCAGTGCTTATATTGCTTTCTTTCGATATACTGGTGATTAACATGGCAAGAGCAGATGCTGTATACGGAGAGCGCATGGGGCACCACAACCAATCAATTCACAAAAGAACGGTCCATGCCGCACTTCTGATAATATTTGTGCTGGCGTTCGGCACAGTCGTTCTGCATTATGTTGAAGGTTACTCATACACAAACGCCTTCTACTTCATGAGCATGCTAGCCACAGCAGAAGGGCCAAACATTATGCCACAGACGTTCATCGGCAAAATCTTCGTCTCGATAATGGCGTTTGTATCTGTCGGTTCAGTGATATTCGCTCTCGCTTACATCTTCGGTCCTACGATGAATAAATTTATAAGAATCGGAGAAAGTGATTTCAGGAACGAAGAAGCAAAAATTAAAAATTCGTTCTCAGCAAGACGCAGAAGACGATGACTATGGGCGAGCTGATTTGCGACAAGGTTTCAAAGACTTACAAGACCGGAGCCATTGCTCTCGACAAAGTGAGCTTCAGAATCCCGACAAAGGGCGTATTCGCCCTGATCGGCAGGAACGGCGCAGGGAAAACAACGATTGTTAGGATACTTGCAACCGATCTTATGCCTAGCACAGGCAACGCAACAATAAACGGAATAGATGTAGTCAAGGAAGCAGCCAAAGTCCGCGAATTCGTGTCAATTGTTCCGCAGGAGGCGCGTCTCGTCACCTGGGTTACCCCGAAGCAGATGATACTTTCATATCTCATGTACCGAGGTTTCACCTACAAAGACGCGAAGAAGCGCGCAGAAGCCGCAGTAAAGAGGGTTAAGATAGAGAAATATGCCGACAGGAAGAGCGACAAGCTGTCCGGGGGCACAAAAAGGAAGGCCCTTGTTGCGTCTGTAATCGCGTCTGAGGCAAACGTGCTCTTCCTCGACGAACCGACAACAGGCCTCGATCCAATTTCGAGAGCAGAACTGTGGAGCGTTCTCAATGACCTAAAGAAAGACCACTTCATATTCCTGACTACGCACTACCTCGAAGAGGCAGAGCGGCTTGCAGACCACATCGGCATCATCGAAAACGGAAAGCTTCTTGCAATGGGGACTCTCGACGAGTTGAGAAAGAAGATAAAATACGAATATTCTGTAAAACTTCTCGACAAAAACGAAAAGCTCAGAGCGCCAAAACACAGCAAAGTCGTAATAGGCCTTGACGGCAGCAAGCAGATACTCACGTCGCAAAAGGAGGCGAACGCGATATCGAAGAAGCTGATACAGAAGGGAGTTCGTTTTTCAACAAGCCCTGTTTCTTTGGAGGAAATATTCTATTACATAGTCAAGAGATCGATCAACGAAGACGAAGAAGACGGAAGCGGCGGTGAATATGGATATTAAGCACAGAAGCCTGGGCAGCCAGTTGCTGGCATCGATATTGATGAATACGATCTATGCCATGCAGAACTTCCCTATCATGCTTCTCAATTCCATGCTTGGCCCATTCTCGTTCCTTATTGTCATCGACTTCATAAGCCACGGAGCGCTGTTGAGCGTTGCAATAATCGGCGCTTTCATAAGCACAATGGTCAGCGCAGGCATGGCGCTTCAGGGAGACCTTTCTCACCTAAAGAACGACATGCGCTTCCAGGACATGGTTGTCTCTTCTCCGACATCGGCGCTAACCTACATAGTTGGAATGGGGATATCGGAAATCATATACTTCCTTCCGAACATGGTTCTGCTTTCGATAATGATGTTTCTGTTTGTGCCGCTCAGCGCGCCGATAATACTTACAATAATCATTGTGATGCTGATAATGTTCGTCTTCGCGATATCGCTTTCGTTCATGCTCTCTACTCTTTCCACAGACATAGTCCAGAGCTGGGCGTTCACCGGCCTTGTATCGACGCTTTTGTCTACAATCCCACCGGTTTATTATCCGATAAGCTACATCCCGCTTCCCTATCAGTACATCGCCTACATATCTCCGACGACATATGCTGCGCAGATTGCGCAAGCCGCAATCGGGGCTATAAGCATTTCACCGCTGAACCTTACGATAGACTGGATTGTGCTGATCGGCGCATCTGCTGTGCTTCTGATTGTTGCGGCGAAGAAGACACGCTGGCGCGAGCGATGATTTTTGCAGTCGGGCCAAACAACGATTCCTTGCTTTATACTTAAATATCGCAAAAGGCTCTAATTTTTGCCAATTGGCGTTCAGCGCTTCAGGTTCAAATCCGCTAGCACAGCATCTCATATGATCAGAATGAGAATAGGGTATGGATATGGCAACTGCAAAACTACTTGCTATGGCTATGGAGGAGTCACGCACTGGAATCCGCTGTAGCCGCATCCTGTCGTCGTGCTGTACGAGCACTGCGACGGGCAGGAATATCCAGCGATTGGCACGTAGTAGCACTGGTTGCAGTTGTAATATGTTCCAGATACTGTAGTTGTTGAGCTTGTTGTTCCTGTATTGTAGTAACCTCCGCCAGTGCCGAATCCTCCACCGCTCGCAGGCGTCTGGCAAGAGCCAGATACGAACAGCGCAGGCAAAGACGGCTGTGCAGTCCATGCTCCTATTCCTGAGCCTGACAGCTGCGCGCTATAAACTCTGTTTTGCTGGGTTGTTCCACTTCCTCCGATGCAGAATATGCTTCCGCCGTACGCATCGCAGCTTCCATCAAAGAACGGAGTAGGATAGTCTGTTGATCTTGTCCATGCGCCAAGTGCTCCATTCGGCATTATCGGGGCGTAGTAGGTGTAATTTTCATACTTTGTTGATCCATAATTTACATTGTAATCGCCAACGCAGTACATTGTGCTGTTGTATGCAACGCAGCTTCCATAAGCGAACTCATTCGGGTATGTTGTGCCGCTGACCCACTGGCCAATGCCTGCGCCGACTATAGGCGCATACCACACCTGCGAGAACGGCGCTGTTGCTGTGCCTACCTGGTATAGGTAACCGTTATAAGCCAGGCTTGTCCCGCCGCCGACAACGTTGACATTTCCCGAAGTGGGCGCCCATGTCCCTATGCCGGAGCTGCTAACAGGTGCATAGTTGCTGAAGTTGAATTGGATTCCGCCGCCAAGATAGTCAAGCGGGCAGTAAATCTTTCCACCATAGTCGGAGCAGTCAAACTCCCAGTAGTAACCTCTTGACAAGTTGATCGGATACTTTGTAGTGTTTGTCCATGAACCTATTCCGCTGCTGCTGATTGGTGCATAATAGCTGTAGTTGAACGCAGTGACGTTGCCGTTGCCGACGCAGTATATGTAATTATTGTAGATCGAGCAGCTATGGCCGTCTGGGTTCGAGAAAGAATAAGGATATGGCGTGGTAGCTTTCCATGTTCCTATGCCTATGCTGTTTATGGTCGCGTAATAGGTGAGGTTCTCTTTGCTTCCAGATGCGCCGCTGCTTCCGCCAACGCAGTATATGTAAGGAATTATTGTCGTCGTGCTTGCAGATGTCGTGGTGGCTCCGGTTGTTGTCGACGTTGTGCTTGTCGAGGAGCTGCTGCTGGTGCTGGTCGAGCTTCCTGCAGTTGTGCTGCCGCCCGTGGTGGTGCTGCCGCTTGTAGTTGTGCCGGATGTTGTTGTGCCTGATGTCGTGGCAATCGATGTGGTGGTGAAAGAAGATTTTCCTGTAATTATTGTAGTTGGAGAGCTGGAGCCTCCTCCTATTCCTGTTATTATAGAAGGATTGAGAGTAGCGATCGCAAGAACAGTTGCAAGAATCACAACTATTATCGCTGCTGCTATGTAGGCCCCATAGCTTTTCTTCGTGCTCTCTGCCATGAAATAGAGTCGCAAAAAGGGTATTTATAACATGCTGTGTGCTTAGCCTTTCGTGCAGTGTATGTTTAAATATTCTGCACATTCAATAGATGCATCCACCTGATTGGCGGGGTAGCTCAGCCTGGTGGAGCGCTAGACTCATATGCATAGCATTATGAGTGATGAGCCTTACGGCTATGACGAGAAATCTAGAGGTCGCGGGTCCAAATCCCGCCCCCGCCATTAAAGCCCTTCGAGAGAGGGTAGTTCAAATCTAGCACACTAAGCTTTATATAGTTATAGGTTTATACTATATCCATGACTTATTTGGACGAAGCACAAAAGAGGGTAACGCAGATAATAGGCGCGATAGAGACGAATAAGAAAATCCCTGCTTCTAACAAGGAACTAGTAAGGAAATACGTTGCATTCATGGAAGCGCGAGGCCTGAACCCTAGAACGGTTAACAAAAATCTCTATTGCATTGCTGTTTATCTCAGAGCGATAGGCAACGTTGACGTTTTGACAGCAAGCAGAGAGGACATAGAAAAGGCAATGGCGCAAATTGAACACACAAAATACTCAGCATTCACAAAGCAGCACATAAAGATATCAATCAAGTCAGTCTACAAGCATTTTCTGGGAGAAGACCTTTATTATCCAAAGCAGATAGCGTGGATCAAGTCCGGAATGGTGGGCAGGACAAAGAAGATACTGCCGGAGGACATACTTAGCGAAGACGAGATAATCAGGATGCTGAATGCAACTGCCAGCATCAGAAACAAGGCCATAATCGCGCTGCTTTTCGATTCCGGCATGAGAATGGGAGAGCTGATGCAGATGAAGATAAAGGACGTGGACCTTGTCAACCAACCGGCGCATGTAGTGGTTGACGGAAAGACCGGAATGAGGAAAATACCGATAATGTTCAGTGTTCCTTATCTGGCGCAGCTCCTAAATTCAAAAACGGACAAGAAACCAACCTCTTACTTATGGATGGCAGAAGGCAGCTGGGCGGCCCATGACATAAGGTCGGATTACTCAGGAATAAGACTAATGCTGAAAAACACCGGAAAGAAGGCAGGAATAACAAAGAGGATATATCCTCACCTATTCAGGCACAGCAGGGCTTCCTATTACGCTAACAGGCTCACAGAACAGCAGCTAAAGGCGTTCTTCGGATGGTCTGGGGATAGCAGGATGGCCAGCACATACGTGCACCTGAGCGGCAGGGACATAGACAATGCCATACTCCAGGCGAACGGCCAGAAGCCGGTAGATAACATGACCGAACCGAAGCTCAAGACCAAGGTATGCAGCAAGTGTCGATTTGACAATACACTCGATTCTACTTATTGTAACAGGTGCGGAGCACCTCTTGACATAAGTACGGCGATGAATGCACAGGAAGCGGAAGACAGGATAAAGAACATGCAAGCAGAGATGATGAAGGATCCAAAGATAGTGGAGGACATAGTACATGCATACTTACTAATGCAAACGAAGAAGGGAAGAAAAACGTAAGTCAAACAATAACAAAAAGATAAGGAAGTAATAAACTAATCCTCACGACAGAATAAATCAAACATATCAAAGCATATACAATGATATTAAAAAGTCCATAGCCAGAAAAGAACAGGCGGCTGCACCTGGTCAGATACCATGAAATTCGCTTCGAACCCCTCCTTCGAAGGTTTGCGGCGCGCCCCTTCTTTTAACGACGGTGAGGGAGTACGAAGATGCGGCATAGGAGGGGGATATAGTTCGAAGATTCAGCTGGGCATACGTTTAAAGCTTTTCCATGACCACATATTTCTATGGAGCAGATAAAGACTATCGGCATATTAGGCGGAATGGGCCCAGAAGCAACTGCTGAATTCTACAAGAGAATACTAAAACAGTGTCAGGTTGAACACAATGCGGTACAGGACAAAGACTATCCGCAAATCGTAATATACTCAATGGCTCCAAAAGGTTCAGACGAATCTGGCATCGCCAACAGAAAACTTCTTCTTACAGAATTTATTGACGGGATAATACGACTTACTGTTTCCGGATGTGATTTTGTGGTCTTACCATGCAACACTGCACATACGTTTCTGCAGGAGCTTCGAAAGCACATAAAAATTCCAGTTATCAGCATGACGGATAAGACAGTTGAGGCAGTGGCAAGAACGGGGGGGGTAAAAACAGTCGGGCTTTTGGCGTCTGAAGACTCTTATCATGAGGAAGTATACGCTAAGGCACTGAAAAAGGTCGGCGTGCGTCTTGTAGAACCATCAGCAACCGATAAAGAAAGAATAACGCAGATAATATTACATGTCATGGGAGGCAGAATAGACAAAAAAGATAAGGAAGCACTAATCTCGATAATACGAAAAATGGAAGCTGCCGGAGCAGAGGCCGTAATTCTAGGATGCACTGAGCTCCCACTGGTTCTAAAGGCTGGAGACTCGCCAGTAAAAGTCTATGACACTCTTGATATACTCACAGAAACCGCTCTAAAGGAAGCATATCCTGACTGAACTTCTAAGATCGTCCAAGAATAGTATTCGAACCCCCCATTCGAATATTCCGGGCACTACGTCACTTTTACAGAGAGGAAATGGTATTCGCACGGGTGGGGAGTATGTATATAGAGTGTGAAGATTGCTCTCGAAATTACGTTGATAAGCGTTTTGAAGCGATTACTATAACCAAAAAGCCCATGATAAACTGAGAATCTCTGGGAACTATCTCCAAACCCCCTGTTCGAAGGTTTCCGAAAAACCTCCCTTTTTGCTGAGAGAGAAGGATATTCGAAGGGGTGGCAGGTGGGGGTATATGGTGTGCAGATGAATCAGAGGAGTCGAATATTATTAAATAATCTTTAAGTATTATTAACTATTATTAAATCGAAAGAGCATGCGCTCTTATTTTCGGGGTATCTATACTAGTGGTTCTGGCCTCAGAAACTATATCCAACATTCTAGTTACAGCATCTGGCATGTTTATCTCTTCAACCCGTCGAGCCTTGACGTTGCTTCTTTGAGTGATATACTCATCAGCAAATGACCTGCTCATAAAAATAACACCGCTGAAGTCAAGTACGATCATCTTTTTATCAATCTTTTTCAAATAAATAAACAAATCTCTAGCAGCGTTCCTAGTAACTAAGTCCTTCGCTATCGCGTTCTTAACAATTATCTTCTTACTTGATATACTCATAAACATCGGTCTTCGGCATAGGCAATGGTATGCGCATTCCTATTAATGTTCCGTCCAGGCTGTCCTTCTTATCTAGATTATAGAGCTTCTCATTATTATTCTTTTCTTTTAGATACGCTGAACCGCCTGATACTATGAGGGCGGTCCCTTTCAGGGCATCGGTCAATATGCTCAGAAATGTGGGCAGGCCATGCCCTCTTGTATCTTCCGGCTTTGTAGAAAAGCCACCGACAGCCTTTCTTAAGGCTTCAGTATCCTCCATTTTACCGTATTTATCGCTTTTCCCGAAGCTTCCTGGTATTGTTATGCCATTATCAAAGATGGCGACTTCTACAACATGCAGCTTTTCGTAGCGCTGCGCCATAAATGAGGCAGATTTACAATGCGAATGTTGGTCTATGTTATCTAGAAGCTCGCCTATGGCTGTTTTGATTGCAGTTTTCTCATTTATTGTCATGTTCTTAGATATCATGTCGCAGATGATCTCGCTATGGGTCTGATCAAACTTGCTGGCCTTCATTATGGGTATATAGGAACCACTTTTGGTGTGAGGTTTTGCTTCGCTTTCTAGGATTGTTGTTATGTAGTTCCTTACGTGAGCGTCATCCGGCAAAACATATTTCGATTTGTCAAGTCTACCAAGGAAGTCCCCGAGAGGCAATAGAGTAGTTGGGCAGAACCAGGACGCCTTACCAAGGTCCAAAATACCATTTTCCTTGTGTAAGTCTCTGTACTTACAAAAGCTGACATAGCAGTCAAGCAGCGCAGGAAGGTCCATAATGGTCAGATTACTTTGCACTTTCCATTTAAAAAGGCTTTTGAGTTACTACTTATTGGCGTATGCTGCAACAAGAATACCTACGATTGCTGCAATTATGTAAGCTATCACTTCAGGTAAAGCTGCTGAAGATATGGGCGCTATGGCTGCACCAAATATGATGATACCAACAATCATACCTGCCACGCTAATTAAGGCATCAATCGTTGCAAGCATACCCTTAATAAAGTTGTAAACCAGCGACACAAGGAACATTATTGCTCCAGCTTCTACTAACACAGTGACAGACTGGCTTCCTGCCGGTAAGCTGTTAAATGCGGTAACGAAAGCAGTAAGCATAGCTCCAAATACTGCCACGATGACAATTTCGAATACACCATCAACGAACAACCCTGCTTCTTTTTCAAATGCCATTAAAACACGATTACGCATCTATTTTTCCAAATATTTAAAGGATTTGAATTCTGCGCTTAGAAGCTCTAAAGCAAATATCGTAATGAATCCGCCGTGATTCCACAAGTGTTAAATATCAAGTCGCGTAGATTGGATCATATGTCAAATCTCAAAATACTGATTGTTGGTAGCGTAATAACTCTGTTCTTAATCCTTATACTTTGGGCAGCAGCGACAGTAAAACTTGCGAATGCGCTAGCGAGCTATGAAACTATCGTAGGTATCTTTGTTACGTATGCAATCTTTCTCTACGAGCTGCTTATGATCACGATGGTTAACCCGATACAAAAATGGGTTTCCAGATGCCTCAGAATCACATCTCGAACTAGGGGCATTAGGATACTCCTTGCTAAAGTAGTTAACGTATTACTGTCAGTTGTTCCTATAATCACAGTCCTCTTTTTCATTACGATATACTTCGCATCTACCTCTGCATTATACGAAATTCTCGGTGGCATAACAGGGGCATGGGCTCTAGGCTACTTCTTTAAGTTCTTTAGAGTACCGATTTTGCCTTAACGTTTAACTTTTACGTTTATTCAAAAGTTTCTTGATTGCGTTTACGCTCCTGTAAGTGGTGTTAATATCCGCTTCTCTGTTTCTGAACTCTCCTTCAAATTTTAGGTATACAAATAGTATAATTGCTACTAGCCCTATTGCGGAATAAAGCGCATCGATGTTATTTAGATTACTCTGCACATACAAGCCAAGTGAGAAGGCGAATAAGGTTAGAAGACAGGAGAGTAATATCTGGTATCTCATGGATGCTCGTTGTAGTATTAGATTTTGGTTAAATTCAATTTGCCGTGTTGCGTCATTAATGAACTCTTTAGTTACTTTACCCATACAAATCACTTTACGTGCTCCCTGTTAATCATTATAAATTCTTCTTAATAAACTCGCGGTGCTTTTTTGCGCTCTTGGTATAATATTTATACCATATCTTAGCGTGTTCTGCTTGGAACATGTTTAAATATTTCGTATGACGTATATTATTATTGGGTGGGGTCCAGTGTCGAAAACAGTGCCTTTAGTGGGGCACGTCGTAACGCAGAAGGAGAAGCAGCTGCTTAGGCAGGAGAGCCCCGAGACAAAACCCAAGCACATTACGGTGATGCCTGAAGACCTGGTCAAAGTTCTGGTTAATCAGCTCGGTTGCAGGATAAAGAGACAAACAGGGAGCCACATGATTGTGGAAAGACCAGAAAAGGGGAAGAGTTCGGCGATACCTATTCACTGCAAGGAAATCGCACCGAAAACCTTAGATATTATAATGAAGCAATTAGAATTCAGGTTCAACGAGGAAGTAAGGCCGTACTTGGAAAAAGGATGAATATGATGAGATTTGTAACAGTAGAGAGCAAGGGAGAAAGAACCTACGCGATAAGAGTAGAGAACGCTTTAGTGCCGGTGAAAGTTTCCAAAGACAAAGTGGACGGGAAGATCATTTACAGCGCAGAAATAGATTATAGCACCGAAAGACTACAAATTCGCTTGGCAACTCAAGGAAGCACCATGAAGGAGCTCAGAGAGATGATCGATGACGCTTTGAAGCTCTGCCTTGAGGAAAACGCTGAGAGGCTAGTGATTGCTAGACAAAGACATCCCGTTCCGGCAAGACGTTAGTTTCAGTATGGAGGAGAGCTTCCATATCCCATTCTCTTTTCGATCTTGAAGTTAAATCTTGCGACCTTAGGCCGCGCTCTATGATGAGTCGCACCCCCTCTTCAGTATAAAGAGATAGGGCTTCCTGTATCGCATTTTCAAGTTTCTTTAGCTCTCCGCGCCATCTCTTTTCTTCCGCTCTCTTTTCAAATTCCGCGACTTGTTCCTTTTTGTTGTGGAGAAGCGCATCAATCAAATCACAGACGTACCGCTTGTCGCAGAGTATATTGCTGATGTTAAATACGGAAGACTCCAATCTGCCTTCCGTGAATGGCGCTGGTTCGACTTCTCTTTTCGTCCTTAAAGCATCGAGCACTTGTGCCCTCTCTTTAGGCGTAAGATCAGATGGCTTAAGCAGTTTTATCTCTGCCATAATAAGCATTTTCTGCCGTATTATTTAGACTTAACTGCGAGCTTCGCATATTACAAAATCACAAGGTTTTGCTCGGAAAATTTCATTTTCCACTACATTTATATATTTGAAATTACGCTACTTATTACAGTGAGATTATGGCAGTAACAACGGCAGATGCACAAAGAATGCAGGCGCAGTCAGAAGCACCAGCAGCGGGTTTGACAAAGTCAAAAGGCGTAGTGCACAGTGTCGCAGAAGCCGGTCAGAAATACGGTGTCGACAAAGTAGCCGGCCTATCTAAAATGCAAGCCAATCAGAAGTTCGTAGAGGCGGCTAGAAACGAAATTATCGTAGTCAGCACTGCCGATATCAAGTTTGCAGACAAGAAAGGCAGAGAGATAAAAATAAAAGACATGGAAGAGGGCTGGTGTATATTCAAGGACGGAGTTTATGTAAAGAGCACTTCAGGAGAAGTGGATAAGGTTCCATGGTCTCAGAGAGCATATTTCAATGAACCTGCTCTAAATGTTATTAAGGAAGCGCAAGAGGCTAAAGAAGCAAGGCTTCTGGCCGTCGGCGTCGGCTACTACGACTGGGACGGTCTCGACGTCGGCACGGGCTTCGGGCGGGGCGGCGTTGCTCGGGTGGCGCTGTTAAGCCAAGAAGCAACAAGCGCAAGCGCGCCGCAGCTGCTTAGGGGCAACAAGGAAGCGAGTGCATTGCTGAGCGAGATTCAGACCGACATGCAAGCAATGCAGGAGAAACACGCAACCGACATGAGTGCCTTGCAAAAGAAATTTGAAAAATTGCAGGAGTTGGTAAGGGCAACAAACGAATAAATACCTGCAATTTCTTATTACTTTCACCTAGGTTTGCAAGGGTGAAAACTCTGCAAAACGCGGCAAAGCCGCGGATGTAAGCCTAGGAGCCACACACTCATCTATAGTGCTGGTAATCCAGCAGGGATATGCCAGACATGAAATTCAACAGCGACACTGAGTAAGGAAACCGAAACCGTGAAGCTGTGGTGAACCACGAAAGTGGCGTTTTAGTAGATGGGTTATCTTTGCGGCTTCTGGCCGTCAACGTCAACTACAACAACTACAACAACAGGAACAGTCTCAACGTCAACACGGACATCAGGCAGGGCAACGATGCTCAAATGGCTTCTGCTTACGTCCTAGGTCTTATGGTAATCACATGAAGACCTACAGAAACCTATACACCAGGCTGTGTTCACTGGAGAACCTGGAATCTGCATATAAGAAGGCCAGGAAGAGGAAGACCCTAAAGGAATATGTCATCCATTTTGAGGCTGATTTGGAGAATAACTTAAAAGATCTGAAATATGAACTGGAAACACTCACTTACTGTCCAAACCCAATGAAAACCTTCATAGTCAGAGATCCAAAAACCAGAAAGATAAGCGCATCACACTTCAGGGACAGGGTGGTGCATCATGCAGTATGTAACATAGCTGGACCGATATTCGAAAAGGATTTTATCCATGATTCTTTTGCAAACCAGAAGGGGAAAGGGGTCCATTCCGCAATAAAGAGATTGGAGACGTTTCTAGGAAAGGAGTGTTTCGCGGAGGTGCCGCACCAGTCGGGGGGGGGGGCAACGCAAATTGTTTGACCAAAGGACAGTTGCCGGTTATGTATTGAAGGCAGATATACGCCATTATTTTGACAGCATCGATCATGACATTTTATTGGAAATAATAAACCGCAAGATAAAAGATCAAAACTTATTGTGGCTAATAAAAATCATTCTAAAAAACCATAACGCCGAAACCATCGGCAAGGGGATGCCGCTTGGCAATCTCACCTCGCAGTTCTTCGCAAACGTCTATCTGAACGAGTTGGACTGGTTTGTAAAGCATAAATTACAAGCAAAGTACTACATAAGATACGTTGATGATTTTGTAATATTACACAGAGACAGAATGGTTCTCGAAAACTGGAAGAGGGAAATAGATATATTCTTGAAGACGAGTCTGAAGATCGGGCTTCACCCAGAAAAATCTGGAATCTTCCCCATAAACCAAGGCATAACGATGCTGGGTTACAGAGTATTCTATAAATACAGGCTGCTCAAGAGAAGCAATGCAAAACGAATATGGAAACGTCTAGACAGGTTCAGGCAAAAATGCGATAGAGGCGAAATGACTGAAGAAGATGCAGTAAGGAGCCTTGCGGGCTGGGTGGCGTATGCCAGTTTTGCCAATACGTATAATTTAAGACGGAGAGTCGTTACAGAATTCAATCAAATAGCATAACATATCAAAATATACCAATCAATACAGTATCTACGTCGGTATTTCTTCCCGACTAACGCCCCCGCCACCTTTGCAGACAAGATGCATACATCTTGTATATTATTACAGACAAGATGTAGAAAGCTTTAAATATATGTATGTTTATAATACTAGTATGGACGAAAATACTTTTTCCAATATCCTGGACTTCAGCAAGAGGAAGATCTCCGAAACCAGGTCTGTGAAGACGTATCGATATCTATTTGCAAAATTAAAAGATGCAGATGGCAATTTCTATAGGGGAATACATGGCCTACGGGGTGTTGGCAAAACTATCATGCTCTTACAGCTCGCTGCAGAGAAGCAAAACGCGCTCTATATACCAGCTGACGCGAAGGAGCTCGTAAAATATAGCATTTATGAGATTGCCTCATATGCGAGAGATAAAGGTTATACTAATCTTTTCATAGATGAAATACATACCCGCCCTGACTGGACGGTTGACCTAAAGACGCTGTACGATGAGGGTGGGTTGAACATCTTTTTCACAGGTTCATCATCTTTTGAGCTTAGGAAAGGTGCCGATCTCAGCAGAAGAGCGTTAATTTATGAGTTAAAACCTGCTTCATTCAGAGAGTATCTGAACATCAAGAGAGGCGCAAATATTGAACCAGTTAAAATAAAAGACCTCTTCAATGAAAAAAGCAGGAAAGAGCTGGCATTTACAAATTCTAAGTGGAAGATTTACCTGGAAGAATACATGCAATATGGTGGGGTGCTGTACGATGGTAAAAGTGAAGACCTTCTAAAAGCCGCTGAAAACAGCATCGATAAGATAGTCACTGTTGATCTGGCATATCTGAGAAGCATAGACGTGAAGATCGAAAATGATATTTACAAAATATTGTTTGAGATAGCAGCATCAGGACCGTATGAGACAAACTACTCCAACTTAGCAAACAGTTTGGGGCTAAATAAATCAACCGTAATAAAGTTGATTGAAGATTTAGTGAAAGTTGGTCTTCTCAGAACACTTTTACCATGCGGTGGGAAACAGCAGAAAGAACCCAAAATATACATCAGACCACCATTTAGGTATGTGCTTAATCAGATGAGAAAGATCCCATTAAATATTGGAGTGGTTAGGGAAGAATTTCTAGTGAATCACACAGATTCTATATGCTATTTCAAAACCGCGCGCGGCGAGAAGACCCCTGATTTCAATGTTGAAGGGAAAATAATAGAGGTAGGTGGCGCGAATAAGAAATTTGCAAAGGCAGACTATCTGGCACTCGACGGCCTGGCAGCCAGCGAAAACAAAATACCATTGTTTCTGTTTGGATTCCTGTATTAGCCCTGCTCCGCTCGGGCACGGAAAGTTTAAATTATCTTATGTGAAACATCATAGCATGAGGGATTGGACGAAGAAGGATGTTAAGGTAGTAAGACACGTAATCGACCCGGCTAGTCTGTTCGCGGTTCCTCCAGAACGAAGGGAATGGTTCAACAAAGTCGAGGCCGACCTAGAACGAGGGAAGGCGGAAAGACGGGAAAGAGCCCGTGAACTAATTAGGAACACTCCCCAGTATAGAGAGTATCTACTTAGACCGTGATTGTCCACATCGATCCAGCTGGACTTCCAGGTGGACTTGCCCTTCTGGACCAATATCGAACACTATTCTTAGATATTAAAGCATAGCGTTGGTACATCGAGCATCACCATCAATGAACGCCCCCGCCATCCCCGACGACAAATCGACGACAAACCTAAAGTGAACGCCACATCCTGTGGCGGTATGATATTAATTAATAGGAAAGGATATCATCTGACAGACTTCGCTTTCTTCCACACCAAACCAAAATACTCCGTCAGAGCATGAGTAAGATCAGGATTCTCAAACAATATCGCCATACGTTCATTTTTCACTACTGGATTCTTTACTACTATTATGAGATGCTTGCTGTCGACCGCGACAAAAGTATATTCCATCGATCCCTTAAAGTGCTTTATCTTCCAGCCATCCTTAATCCAACGCTCTAATATCTCTTTGTTTTCCTCATCGTACTTTGTGGCAATCATTCTATAATCTACGCCACGTTTTATGGCCCGTGCTGCCTCCACCTCAGCGCTATATGGTATCTTTTCACCTACGGAGTAGACAACGATGCTCTTCATAGCCTTCTTGTAAGCGTCTGTTATCAAAGAGAATACAGCTTCAAAACCGCTAACTGTTATCAACTTCTCTTCAATACGCTCTTCTGGCAGTCGTTGAATCTTCTTTGTAGTTTCCAATAATTGCCTTTCTATCTGGTTGTAACTCTCTATCCTCCGTTCAATGAACAGTTTTATACCGACTTCAGGCTTTAATGGGCTCCAGAGCAATGGCCTTTGCGAGACCAGTTGAACTAGACCCTTTTCCTTGAGCCTCTCCAATGTGTCAAAAACCCGTGTTTTGGGCACGCCTGATTTTTCGGAAGCCTGTCTACCTGTCTGTTCTCCGCCCTGAAGCAGAGACTGGTACACCTTCGCCTCATATTCACTCAAACCGGCAGTTTTAAGGTCGTCTATTAATGTCATTAATCACTTATAGTGAATAATAACTTATTAATATGAAGAACTTCATAATATATATTGAAGTAAAAGGTGAGAAAATGGCAACAAATTCCATACGTGCAAAAGAGGACGCAACAGTTTTGAATGAGTCACGCGGTTTGATAGTGGCCATGAGAACCAATGCGATAACTGCATGGCAGCAGGATGGTCAGCATGGCGGTCCTGGTCCTTTTGGACTTAGATCTTCAGTTGCGGCTGCGCTCAGACAAGCTTCTCTACTTGAGATCAGGCACGCAATGATAGTTGAAAATGACCAGAACTTCGGTAAAAAGCAGTACTTTGCTAGGGAGTGGGCAGCTACCTCAGGACTTGGTAAAGTTTTTAGCAGGGGTATATTTGCCTCGGACGAATGTGACAGCAGAGGAAGGAGGATAAAACTAGATCTCAATGAGCTCCCAGATGGAACCAATTGTACATTGCTAACCTTTGTCCCGAAGGCGATAGTGGAAGGACCTGAAGAAGTGATTATAATGCCAGACATGGAAACCCTGAGGATTAGCACAAAAGCACCAGAACGATCAAAGTGGTGCGAGCTTAATGAAGATGGAACATTTGAAGAAGTGGACAGAGCAGTAATGGACGGGTTGAGGAAGAACTACCCGGAAAGAGCAGCCATGGCCTGGATTAGCGAAGTGGCAAGCGTAGGTCCAGTGGTGGTTTATGGGGATGCAGATAAACAGGCGGTTACTTTGGGATATTATCCACCAGATTTTTGTGCCAGATTAGTTCTTGTTGTAACAGAACCTTCCAGCACTCAAGTCGGTAGATTTCTTAGAGAGGACTTTCTTCCCGGGCTTCAACTCCGAAATGGATACTGAATGCATTTAGGCTGAGAATGTTTGATGTCAACATCGATTGAGCTGGACTTCCAGGTGGACTTGCTTAAGCTAAGAAGGATTAGTGTGCTGCTATTACATCATGCTTCAGCTTGCTTACAGTAAGCTCGCCATTCCTGAGCTTCTTGGCCAGCCTCTCGTTTGCCAACCTCTCAGTAAGCTTCCTCCAGATTTTGAGGTTCCTGCTCACTATCGCATTGAACTCCTTGTGGATCATATCAAACCATCTTCAATGAATTTCTTAACTTGTGGCCGTTTAATCGCATCTATAGCAATTCCGTACACAAGCTCTTCTACATTATATTCATAGCCGGTCTTATATTTAAACTTTCTCTTATTCAACTCGAGAAAATACAGCATTGTATGGAATGCCGTTCTTTTATTCCCGTTGAGAAATGGGTGCGCATGAATGAAGTCATACAAATAAGTCGTTGCTGCCTCTTCTATTGACTTTGAATATTCTGCCTTTTCACATACTGACTTTAGGTTACTCTCATTGACCAAAGTGCCATTTTCTCCCAACCGCTTGTTAATCTTGATTATCTCGTCTGTGGTAGGGTAAACTAAATCTGACATAAGAGAATAGGACAGATGGCATATTTATTGTTTTAGTCCACATCGGTCCAAGTGGACTTTAAGGTGGACTAGCTCGATTGGACTGATATCGAAGAATATCAATGTATATTAATTGCTATCGGTTTTACACGGGCAAAGTGGGCTGAATAGCGCCCCCGCCATCACCAGAATTTGTCGTCGAGAGGCCTTTCAGCAAGAAAAGTCTTGTCGTCGAAAAAAGTCGCGGGTTCAAATCCTGCCATTTTTACTTTTATGGAATAGCATCCATCCTGCTATTCAGAACTCCGATTTCCTTCTATAAACGTACGCAAAAGACATCTATAAATATTTCCTATGACGTATATTATTACTGGGTGGGGTCCAGTGTCGAAAACAGTGCCTATAACGGGGCACGTCGTAACGCAGAGAGAGAAGCAGTTGCTTAGGCAGGACAGGGAGGGCGCAAAGCCTACAGAAACGGTTGTCACTCCGAGAGCACTCAAAAATGTATTGACTAATGACCTTGGTTGTGAACAGGTAAGACAAAAGGGCAGTCATGTGATTTTAAAGAGAAGGGATGAAAATGGCATTATTCGTACTGGTGTGATTCCGATGCACGATGAACCGCTATCAGCGAAACTTCTAAGAAGCATAATGAAGCAACTTAAATTGGACTTCAACAATGATGTTAAGAAATATCTTTGACGCGTGAGATAATGAGATTAGCTACAGTAGAATACAAGGGTACAAAACGTTACTTTGTGCAGGTAGGGCACGTCATATTCCCAGTTAAGGTTTTACATGAAACCATAGATGGAAAAGATAGTTTCGGTGGTATAATTAATTACGAAAAAGGGGATCTAAAGGTTCACGTTACAACCACAGGTGGTACCATGAAGGAATTAGAAAAGAATGTGGTGGAGGCGTTGGAGCTTTCCCTCGAATACAACGCCGAGGTCAACGCCAAGAAGAAAACACCATCACTAAGACATTAGCCTAAGATCGAAGAATAAGTGCAATGTCTCGCGCTAGTACCTCTTTGACATTTCTATCCTTGGTGTTCAAACAATTCTCAATAGTAGACTCCGTATACTCTCTACGGTGTACGGATGCATATCTTCTCATGCTGTTCTTGAGTCTTTTAAAGTCAGCGTGCCAGCCCTTCTCGATAGACCTTTTTTCGAACTCATGCATCAACCCTTGCTTATCTTCCAAAAGCGCGGTAATCAACCTTCTAATGTACCTTTTGTCTGCCAGCCTTTCAGATATCCCATAAACAGCGGTGCTAAACGCACTCTCTATTTCGTATTGGCGTTCAATCCGCTTTTCTATTTTCAGTGCCTCCAGCGCCTTGATGCGACTTGATGGACTAAGCTCTGAAAATCTCATCAATCTTGTTTCCACAATAGACCTTTTCTTCCATATTATTTAGACTTAACTACCGGCTTCGTGATTTGTGAAAGTGATCTGTTTTCGGAGAAAAGGCTTAAGAACTTAAAAGATGATAACAACAGGAAGGGGATATGCCATGTCGAGTGCAAACAAGGCTATTTTGCGAGAGACGCCCAATTGGTATGTAGTTACTGGTGCACCATCATCGGGGATTACAACACTTGTGAATGCCCTGCGCCCTCATGTTGACAAAACAGTTCCGGAAGCCGCAAGAACATTAATAGACGAGGCAAGAGGAAGAGGAATTCCTGCTACGGAACTAAGAAGGGATGAAAGTGAATTCCAAAAGAAAGTTTTACAGATGAAGTTGCAAATAGAAACACAAACGGAAAGCGGACGCCTTACTATCTTTGAGCGCGGTGTTCCTGACAGCATTCCCTACTTCATTATTGCTGGCCTCAATTCGGATTCGATAAAAACATACGCAAGAAATAGATACAAAACAGTCTTCTATTTGGAGCTATTACCGTACGAGAAGGATTACGCGAGAACAGAAACTGATGATGTTCGTACCAAACTAAGCCGCTTGTTGTATGAGACCTATACGGATTTAGGATATAGGGTGATTCGCATTCCTCCTTTATCCATACCAGAAAGGGTAAGATTGGTATTATCGCATCTGAATGAAATATAGAACAGTATAACATGCGGGGTACGCATCAATATCGAAGTATACTAATCAATACAGTATCTACGTCAGTATTTCTTCCCGGCTAACGCCCCCGCCATCCCTGACGACAAATCGACGATAGAATAGGAGGTATACCCTTACATTTAAAGGAAAAACGAAATATTTATATATTTGTAAGGGTAAAGAAATAGTATGGTATCATTAAAGACGAAGAAGGTCGGTGATAAAACCTACTACTATCTTAGCCACACTTACAGGGAGAAAGACAAGGTAAAATACAAAGAGGTTTATTTAGGTACAACAGTACCTAGTGATATCATCGGAATAAAGAGTAAATTCCTTCTGGATATCTACAAAGAGAAATGGTTTACAGTATTCGATAAGATAAAAAAAGGGTACTCTAAAGAGCAAAGGATAATGCCAGTAGCGGCAAAGGAAAAAGAACTGGAAAGATTTGCATCAAAATTCACATACGACACAAACAGAATCGAGGGATCCTCCCTATCGTACAAAAATGTCGTCCAGCTTCTTGAGAGAGGCGTAAGCCCAAAAGATAAACCTCTGTGGGATATCAAAGAGGCGGAGGCCCACAAGAAAGTATTCTATGAAATGCTCAGCTTTAAAGGTGACTTATCACTAGGCATTACGCTTAAATGGCATAGAGAATTGTTTGATGAAACAAAAAAAGATCTTGCAGGAAAACTGCGTTATTACAGAGTATACATATCAGGAAGCTTGCATAAACCGCCGCCGCCAGAAGAGGTAGAAATGCGCATGTCAGAGCTCTTCAAATGGTATTCAAAGGAATCTGGTAAGATGAACCCTGTAGAGCTTGCTGCGCTCTTGCACTTAAAATTTGAGACAATACATCCATTTGGGGACGGTAACGGCAGAATAGGGCGGATGATCATGAATTTCGTTTTGCATCATAATGGTTATCCGATGTTGGATATAAAATATACAAATAGGAGGGATTACTACAAAGCACTCGAAAAGTCGAACGTCAAGGAAGACGAAACAGCGTTTGTTCAATGGTTCTTCAAGCGGTACGTGAAAGAGAATAAGGAATATCTAGAAATGTAATTCATACCCTTACATTTTAAAGGAAAAATAGATATCCACATATTTGTAAGGGTAATCACGTCGGAATCGTTAGTTGATGTGACTACAAAATCTAGAATATGTAGTCACCCATAGACTCCACATCGTCCCAACTGAACTTCCAAGTGGGCCAGGCAAGGCGATAACGCTCCTAATTTTGAAAGGGACGCATTTAAATATGCAACTTTCCATATCAAATTCATGAGCCATAACTATTCCGCATCTGGCAGTCCACTGCTTGCTGCATCGATGTCACTATTTATTCTTTTCTTGCTTATTGGCCAGTCGAACGCGCTATCTACAGTAACCTCTCAAAATGTCAGCTTTGGCGGCGCAGTCAACTTTACAACTGTCCAAGGTGCGCAGGTCGGCCTTAACCAGCCAAATGCGACCAACATAGTTGGTCCAACCATAATACGCCTTCCAAATGGAGCTTACCGGATGTATTTCCAGTCTAGGGCCCAAAGCGGTTATGTCAATGTTATGAGTGCAACCTCGACAGATGGGGTTCATTGGACTTACGACTCTGGCATAAGGGTGCAGCATGGCCCTTCACAATCCTCTATTGATTGGCAGATAGGAGAGCCTGATGTCATCCAAGGATACAATGGCACGTATCTCATGGCGTACACTGGCAGGCAGGCGATACCTGGTGCACCTCCTGGCGCATATTTCCACAAGATAGTATTTGCATCATCGACTGATGACCTGAACTGGACAAAAGACAATTACAACTTTTCTGATCCCAGCCAAACTGGCGGGTTCACCTCCAGCGCAGACATCCTGAAGCTAGGCGGCAAGTACGTAATGTACTACACTGGATGTTGCCAAACTGTATCTGGAATCTTCATGGCACAGTCCACCAACTTTGTCAACTGGCAGGTAATTGGATCCGTGTTTGGAGTAGGCCACGATAGCAGCACCATAGAACTGAACGGCACATACTACATGTTCTTTATGGCTCCGTCAAACTTCGTCCCCAATCAGAATATGAATCAGGATGTGTTGCTCATGGCAGTGTCAAACGATGGCACTAACTGGTCCGATGAGATATATCCTGTAGCCATTACAAATTCATCGAACGGTTCTGCAATAAATACTTCGACGCTCGGCGACCCCGCAGCTATGCTAGCGCCGGACGGCTCGCTGTTGGTCTACGTCAACGGCCCTATGGGGCAGTCGATATTCGGAATCAAGCCAACATCACAGCTGCCGAAAATCCGTACACCTCCATCGTCATCAGCAACGACAACTACTCCACAGCAGACGACAACCGGAACAACACAGACATCCATACCTGTGACTTCAACAATAAGCGGAACCACAGTGAACGGAACGACCACCATACCAAATTCTACTCAGAGCAACCCAATAACTGCAATAATCAATGCGATAGCGGCGTTCTTCAGCAATCTGTTTAAGGGAATTTAAGATGCTGGCGTCAGACGTCAATGCCGCCCATGCATAACGAAGAATAGTGATATGGATTTTCTCAAAGGAGCTCGCTTATGGCAACGGATCCAGTCTGCGGAATGAATGTTGATGAACATACTTCCATCACTGCAGCAAGGGCCGGAAAGAAATACTACTTCTGCAGCACGTCTTGCAAGATTCAATTTGAAAAACCTGAGCGCGAAATGCGTGGTTTGAGGAACGCACTGCTTGTTTCATGGCCACTGACCGTCATAGTTGCTGTGCTTACCTATGCAGTGTCATTGCCATATGGAAATTATGTCATGTTCATCCTAGCTAGCGTGGTTCAGTTCTATTCAGGCCAGAGGTTCTATGCTGGGATAGCCGACGCAATCAAAAACAGGTCAAGCAACATGGATACGCTGATTGCAATAGGCACTACCGCGGCATGGGCTTACAGCACCGTTATTGTGTTCTTCCCTAGCGCCTTTCCGGCAAGCGGAATCTACTTCGATACCTCCACGATTATCATCTCGCTTATATTGACAGGCACTTACATGCAAAGGCTTGCAGAGACAAAAGCATCAACAGCAGTGTCTGCACTCATAGCCATACAGCCGAAAATCGCACACGTTGTCAAAGGGGCAAGAGTAATCGATGTACCTATCGAACAGGTAAAAACCGGAGACATAATGCTCGTGAAGCCAGGCGAAAAAATACCTACGGATTCCGTTGTCATCGGAGGTAGCAGCTCCGTCGATGAGTCTACGATAACAGGAGAAAGCATACCTGTCGAAAAGAAGATAGCTGACAAAGTTATAGGCGGAACTATGAACATGGGCGGCTCGCTAAAGATAAAGGCCACAAAGGTGGGCCAAGACACGGCTCTCGCGCAGATAATAAAGATAGTTCAAGATGCGGCTTCCAGCAAGGTGCCGATACAGAAACTTGCCGATAAAATATCCTCATATTTTGTTCCGGTTGTAGTGCTGATAGGGATTGGTTCGTCTGTTGCATGGTATGCATTTTGGGGAGTAGGCGCGAACTTTGCGGTGTTGATATTTGTAAGCGTGCTCATAATCGCCTGTCCGTGCGCGCTCGGAATTGCAACCCCTGCAGCGTTGCTCGTATCGTCTGGAAAGGCTGCAAAGAACGGCATACTTGTCAAGAGTGGTGAAAGTCTGCAGATGGCTAGCAAAGTAGATACGGTAGTGCTTGACAAGACAGGAACGCTCACCAAAGGAAAACCGGAGGTCACAGAAATTGTTGCAGTGCATGGCTATAGCAACAACGAAGTTTTGCGATTCGCCGTGACAGCAGAAATTAATTCTGAGCATGTTCTTGGAAGGGCAGTCGCGGAGAAGGCGAGAAGAAACCGGATAAGAGTCGCATTTCCAAAAAAGTTTTCTTATAAGCAAGGCAGCGGGATAATCGCCACAGACAATAGCGGCAAAAGGATTGCAGTGGGGAGCAGGGACTTATTTACAAAAGAGAAGCTCGCACCTCTTGAGAAAAAGATCCAGGCTCTTGAACTTGACGGCAAGACGACGCTAATCGTTGGCGTGAATGGAAGACCTATCGGGCTGATTGCGCTTGCAGATGTTCTGAAGGAAGACAGCAAAAGGGCGATTGACGCATTCAAGCGCACAAACAGGGACGTCTGGCTGATTACTGGCGATAACCAGCGCGTAGCTTCCGCGATAGCAAGAAAGCTCGGAATAACAAACCTAATCGCCGAGGCAAAGCCGCAAGAAAAATTGAAGAGGATAACCGCTCTACAGAAAGAAGGGCACATTGTTGCGATGGTCGGAGACGGTGTCAACGACGCGCCAGCGCTTACAAAAGCGGACCTTGGAATTGCCGTAGGCGCCGGCACAGACGTGGCGATCCAGGCGGGCGGGATAATATTGGTGCAGAACAAGGTTTATGATGCATTCATAGCGCTTGAGCTCGGGAAGGCGACGATGGGCAAGATAAGGCAGAACCTCTTTTGGGCATTCGGTTACAACATAGTGCTTATTCCTGTCGCTGCTGGCGTGCTGATTCCAATCTACACGACGAGCATATACAGTTTCCTTCCGTTGCTTGCTGCGTTTGCGATGGCGTTCAGCTCTGTCACAGTAGTAACAAATTCCTTGCTGCTGAACAGGTTCAAGGTATAATGTTTAATATGTTTGTTTGGGCGATTGCTGGTGCAATCATAGGCGTTGTCTACAACTGGGCGTTAAAGCTAAAATAAGGTGTAATAATGGCAATATATGTATGTCCGATGCATCCAAAAGTGCGCTCCAAGAAGCCTGGCAAATGTCCGGAATGCGGCATGGATCTAGTGTTATCCAAGGGCTAGTCCACATCGGTCCAAATGATCTTTCATAGCCCCGCACAGAAGGAATATATAACTTGAAACTTTAATCTCCAATATGGAAAACTACGACAAAGAGTTTTTGGACTACATGGAAAAGGAGTATAAAATAACTCTAGCAAAAGCAACAAGCGGGAGGGAGGTGGAAATAACAACATTCGCCATTGCTTGGAATGTCTGGAAGCAAGCCAAGAAAGTTTATTCCCACAGCAAACAATAAAAACCATCATCGCCTTACTACACACCGGTTGAGATGGACTTCCGGTTTGCTGACCGCATCAACAAAAAATATAAACATATAAAGATTACAATTATTACTTTAAGTGATGAGCAAATGAGAAAGATAATTGTGTTGTCCTTTGTAACCCTTGACGGTGTCATCCAGGCTCCTGGCGGTCCAAAGGAAGATACGAGCGGAGGCTTCAAGTATGGTGGTTGGTCCTTCGGCTATTGGGATGAAGCTATTGGCAAAATTATGGGTAAGCAAATAAAACCTCCATACGATCTGCTGCTCGGCCGCAAAACGTATGAAATATTCGCACCTTACTGGTCGAAGCAGAAGCACGAACCGGCAGACGCATTCAACAAGGCCAAAAAATATGTTGTTTCCACAACTCTCAAAGAGCTCGACTGGAAACCATCTGAGCTCATCAGCAGCAATGTTGTGGAACAAATAAAAAAGCTCAAAAAGCAGAAAGGTCCCAACCTACAAGTTCACGGAAGTGCGAATCTGGTGCAGACCCTCTTAAAAAATGATCTTGTCGATGAACTTTGGCTGAAGATATACCCTATCACAATCGGTACGGGAAAGCGCCTCTTCGGAGATGGGACGATTCCTGCGGAATTCAAGCTAAAAGATTGCAAAACTTCAACTAAAGGCGTCATAGCAGCCACATATGTGCGAGCCGGAGACATTAAAACTGGATCATTTTGACAGTCCTTCGTAACAGCCCTAGTCCACACCGATTGCGTTGACTTTCAGGTGTACTTGCCATCTGTACCAACTTCTTAGATTTTTAAGCCTACGCGCCTAACACAAAAGTTATAAAGTTACAACTCCCCTGTATTGAACGATTTCATGAATGCTAAATCCCTAATTCCATCAATAATCGTTTTATTCATAGTCATCATTGTAGCAGGGCTAATTGCTTTTAACGGGCACAGCGCAGCACCAGGGGCACAAATCAACGCAACTGCGACTGGAGGCCAAAATATAAACTCTTCAAAAACCCTGTTTTCCAGCACCCAATACTCCCAATATGCATATCAGGTTTATCCCGGACCAATGTCGCAGCAGGCACAATCAGCGCTGGCTGGCTTCAACATTACCTCTTTTGTGCTTCCAAATAACACGGCAAAAGTGACGCTTACCTTCTTAGGCACCAATCAGAACCAATCAATAGCCTTGAGGCCTAACTACAAGCTCTACATAATAGAAACGACTTTCGGTGATGACGGCTTCCATTTCGATTCCTCGCTTGGCGATGACGGGTTCGTTGTCGTCGACCCGAATGGCTATGTTGCATAGCACCTATGGTGGCTGGCCAATGAAGATATTAAACCAACCAGTCAGCCCCATGTATTTATGGGCAGTTTTGCTTCTCTCTTTATTGGTTATAACTTCGAGTTATACCTTACATACCTTCCCAGCGGCATTGATTTTTGCCGTTATCGCAGCGGCTTTAATCGAGATGTTAATAAGAAAGATTTATCTGAAACATAAATCGAAAATCCCGTTCTCAGGGATAATCACGGGCCTTATCATTGGTTCTGTTGCGCCGATAAATGCTTCCCTGCTTTTGATTACAACCGCAGTAACAATTGCGATACTATCAAAGTTCTTCATACAATACAAGAGCTCAAACATCTTCAATCCTGCGTCTCTTGGGTTGGTCGTGGCACTTGCAATATTCGGAGTCGGCGATGAATGGTGGGCTGCGAGCAACTACAACATGTATAGCCTAGCCATATCGCTAACGCCTATACTGATAATATTGGCATACGAGACCCGCAGGCTCACAACTGCATTCTCTTTTATCGGCATAGTTCTGTTGTTTAATCTGGTATTGGGCGGACTTTCAAACTTGATGTCCTTTAATGCTGTAGTAACCCTGCTTTTCAGTGTAAACTATTACTTTGCATTCGTCATGCTTGTAGAACCAAAAACCTCCCCGAATAACAGGTATGCACAGATCGGATATGGCGCTGCCGCGGCTTTCCTATACTTCGGGTTTGCATTTTTCAGGGTGTCGTACCCGTTACTGCTTGCTCTACTGCTTGTAAACTTCCTTTATCTTATATACAGAAGACAAGGAAAACGATAACAAGCTTATTGCAGTTCTGCAAAGCTATAAAAACCGAGCCTGAGCATATACTGTTTGGGGTGTTTTTATGGCAAGAATTGCGGTACTGTTGGGGCACGGAGTCTTCGATGCAGATGCAGACGACTATAAGAAATACATCGGAGAGTTCGCTGATTTTGTAAACAAGAACAACGTAGACAGCGTTATCATATCTGGAGGAAGAAAAGCCGGCAGCAAATTCAATGAAGCGGAATCAATGAAGGAACTTCTGCTTCCACTTTTGAAGAAGCCTCCTGCAATACTGGTCGAAACGAAATCCATCAACTCGTTACAATCGATAAAGAACACAAAGCCGCTTATTTCGCTGAAGAAGAGCGATGACATAACAGTGTTCTGCAAGTTCTCTATATCCGTAAAAGTGATGTGGTTCATTATGCACTACTGGTTCGGCCTCGACAGGGCCGAGATAGAGCGCGATGCACTCAATTACATCGGGCTTTTCTTCTCAAAGCGAAAGGGCATAAAAGACATGGGAAAGAGCATGTTGCATGATGGCCTGTTCTATGAAAACGTAGAGGTGCACGCAGTGCCTGTAACTCCCACTGTCGAATCTGCGCTCGCGCAGCAGCTGATATCGCTAGTTGACGTCTCCGCCCTTTACAACAAGCAGCTCTACGATGAGCTGATAATGACGAATGAGCAGAGGTTCGTAAAGTCTGATATAGCCAGGCATCCAGAAGGGCTGCGCAGCAAATAAAAACGGGTGGAACTGTGGACAGCTATGATGGGAAAACGATAGATAAGGCCATCTCCTCAAAGAACAAGACTGTAATACTTTTCTGGGCTGACTGGTGCCCATATTGCAGAAAGTTCAAGCCAATTTTCGATTCCTACAACGCTCCGGAAGGGGTGAGTTTTGCAGAATCAAAAATCAACGAAGACGAGAATCCTCTGTGGGACAGGTTCGCAATCGAGGCAGTACCAACCATAATCGCATTCCAGAACGGAAAGCAGCTTGCGAAGAAGACAGCACAGCTTTATATTGGCTTAACCGAGGCTGACCTAAAAGAGTTCCTGGGAAAAATTCAATGAGATGATCAGCTCTGCTTCAGCATCTCGTTTATCTTCGAGCCACGATCGTAGCGCATCGCCACGACTCCCACAACCAAAAGGTAGAGCCACAGCAGCATCGTGGCTGTTGTGAACACCGAAGTTGCAGTTCCAACGCCGAGAGGACCTCCATTTATATTGATCGCAAAGTTGATCAGCGCGCTCACTATCATGAAAAGCGTAGTGGGTGCATACCACATCCTGAATCCAAGAAGGTATATGAATGCGATTATTATGTAGCCGGAAGAAGCGAGCCCGAACCACAGGTTGATGAATGAAGCGGTGGTGAAATCTGTTCCAAGCGAGAAAGCGGAATAACTCAGAAGAGCGGCAAGGCACAGCGAAAGCCTCAATGTCTTTATCCTGCTGTAGCTTCCCCTGAACCATGACTTTGGAGTGTCTGTAGCAGAGAGCCTGAGTGACAACTCTCTGAGATTGATTGGTATCCTTCTTACTGATTCGGAGATTCGCGCGCCGATCATAATGCTATCTAACGAAAAGAACGCTTAAAAGCCTATTGAAACTGCAGGTTCAAGGAGCAGTATATCCGCTCCCCCGTGAGCTGGAAAATACTGCATTGTTAGTATTCCCGTTGTTGTTGTTTCCGCTGTAGTCCTTCGAATCACCGTTGAGTGGCCACCATCCGGTAAGGTTCTGCGGCCTTACCGGTGCACCTCCGATGCCTTCTATGTAAAGTGCCTGGATTTCGTTTGCCGACAGCGAGGTGTTGTAAACTTGAATGTCTGCTATTTCTCCAGGGAAATAGGAACTGTATCCAACAGCAGTGCCAACATAAATCGATTGTGTATTCATCAAAATGTTGCCTAGGCCGCTCGCTTGTTGTCTCTGTTTGGCGTCAGTATAGAGTGTCATCGTGCCTCCCGAGAATGTTCCTGTCACAAAGTGCCAATTTAGGTCATTCCACTGGTAATCGTATTCTGAATTTGCACCTATTGTCGTATCGGTGCCGTACCGCACGCTCCCGCCACCAGTATCCGCAGCTATGAAATACCACTGGCGCTGGTCGTTCACACCCCATCCTTTATTAACAAGGCTGTAGCAGCACCCGCCTGGAAAATTCTGAGAAAATTTCACCCAAAACGAAACAGTGAAAGCTGCAGAATCTATGGTTGTGGAATCCGGAATCGATATATAGGCATTCTGCCCGTTGAACTGTCCTACAAATTCCGGAAGTTGTCCTTGGCATTCACCAACCAACGAAGAACCAACTGCAGTCTTCTGCACTTGGCATGCACCTGCCTGTGCCTTCGGGGTGAAATTCCCTCCAGAAAAGACTCCGAGCTGGAATAGGACTGCAAGCACAACTGCAATAATCAGAATGGCCCATCCGTAGGTCATCAGATACTCCATAGCTGACTGCTGTTTGCTCCGCCTCATCGCCATGCTGATTCAATCAAAAACAGATAATAAAAAGCTTTCCGCTCGGCAGTAAAAAATAAAAAGAAATAGAAAAGAAAAAAACAATGTCTGCTTATGGTGCAGAGCCGCTGAATGGAAGTATCGGGTTGCTGTATCCGTTGTTGCCAAGTATGTGCGGAAGCACTGCGCCTGCGATCGCGCCGTTTATTGCAATTCCGAACAATGTCAACAGCAGAGCGAGCACTGCGGTTACTATCACATCTGTTATGATAACAGTTCCAAGAGCCACGTTCCACTTGATCTTCTGCTGGTTCGAGAGCGCCAAAAGAAGCACTATCAATTCCCAGACTACGAATATCACGTAGAATGCGCTTGTTGCCGGTATCAAAAGCACCCAAAGGAAGATCATCGTCGGAAGCTTGCTGAACATCGTTGCTGTGAATGTTTTGTTGAAGTCTCCCTTGAATGTCTTAGTCCATGTGCCTACCAGATGGTACAGCCCTGCGCTTATGAATATGGTCACTGGTATCAATGCCCATAGGAACACAAGCGGCACTATTATCGCTGCCACAATCCCTATCGTTGCAAAGGTCGATCCGAAAACCCCAAAGACCGGCGATGCGGCGAGAGCGCCTACCAAAGCCAATGAGACTATGATCAAGGCTATCAGCGGTATGAATGTTACCCTAAAGTACCATCCAAATGCCTTTCCTATGTCCATAGTCTTCTTCGTGTTCTCTGTCGGCCTAAGCATTACTCCAAAGCCTGCTTGAAGGTCGTCTACGATTCCCATTGAATCACGCTAATTCATACAAAGCGTGCCTTTAAAAAGGTTTGCGATTTCATCTGCGACGGCAACACGTCAATGGTTGTTCGTGTCCTCTGAGGACTCTATAAGCCCTATCCCTTCTTCGTGCTCAGAGAGCGAGCGGGGTTCCTGCCTTCGCATCTTATTTGTTGTAAAAGTAGCCTCTATCGGCTCGAAGTCATCTCTGAATATGAGCGGGACAAGTTCAGCGTTCTTGGCAGCTGCAGCACGTCTCCAGTCTTCCCCCAAACGATAGTCCTGTGCCTCCTCCGCAGCATAAATCTTGTCAAGTATCCACTCTGCGCTTCTTCTCTTGAGCTCGATAATAGAAATGGCGATGCCTGCGCTTCCTCCTTCCTGGCCAACATGAACTTTTGTCTTCCCAGCCTTAGACATCATCTCACCTGTAGATATTCTGTGATTAGCTATTTAATCCTAATCTAATCAAGGGCAGTGGCAGGCCGTAGCCCCCTTTCTGTTTTAGACAGCATTAGACTGAGCGTCGATAGTCGACTTGCATACTCATCGTGCATTCATCGGCTCGTTTCATCCATCACAGCAAGCTCGTCGCGTCATCGCTTGTATGCTGCTTTGGTATCGTTTCTGCTCCGAATAAGGCCTTAGGCCAAATGCGCTCTGTATGAGAGGAGCTTCCTCCTTTCGGTTGGCTGTCCGCCTGCCACCGTCTGTAATATAGCAGATGTTCAGATTATTAAGGATTGCGCTTCGTGAAACCGAAGCGTTCCGCAAGAAGTAAATGTCGCGGTTCAGAAACTGCATTATGGAGAGAACAACCGTCATAATGGCATTGCTATCTGCAGTGATGTTCGCTAACTTAAGCGCAGCATCGACCATATCGTCGACCGGAAACACTGTGATATGCCAGTTGTATGCAATTTATGCTACAACACAAACAGCAATATACGTGATTGCGATTCTGCTGATGATTCTAGGTGGAGTGATATTTGCTGCTTCTCACATCATGCCTGGGCAGAGCAAAGGAACGCTTCAGGGATATGCAACGGGCATGATTCTTGGAGGAATAATCGGAGTGATAATTGCAGTCATGGCTCCCTACATATTCCAGTTGCTGGCAGGTTCGCATGGCCAGGCGGTTCTGGCCAACGCTGCCGCTCTTGGCTGCTGATAATGCGAACGATTCCAAATGTTATTTAAAGACTGATTGGAATATAGATTCATGTTACTGGAACTTGCAGCGTTGGGCGCCATAGTCAGCGAAATAGTAACGGTTGTGTTGATACTCGCAGTCGTCTATCTTATCTACAGGTTCGGCAAGCTCATCATGATGCTGCTGGTGAACAGCATGCTCGGTCTGATCTCCATATTCGCTGTCAACGCCATTTTTGGATTGGGGATTGTAATATCGCTTTGGATGTGGATAGTCATAGCACTGTTTGGCCTTCCGGCTGTTTTCGTTATAATAATCCTACACGTGCTTGGAATACTATAATAGATTTAGGGCGCGGTGTATCCGCTCTGCCAAGAACTGCTGTAACCTACATTTGTCCCAGCGCCATTGTTATTGTTTCCGGAGTAGTCATTCGCATTTCCGTTAAGGGGCCACCATCCAACTATATTCTGTGGCCTAATTGGCGCACCTCCAATGCCCTCCTGGTACAAGGATTGGATTTCGTTAGATGAAAGCGAGGTGTTGTACATCTGTGCGTCTGCTTCGTAGCCATTCCAGGAGCCGCCGTTTGTCTGTCCGCCCACAACATAGTGCGGAGTAGTCATTATCATATTCACAGGCAGCACGGTATCGGAAACCGACGCTCCGTACTGCGCGCCATTTAGGTAAAATGTTATCGTCTGTGCGGTTGGATTCCAGGCAACTGCTATGAACTCCCATGTGCCGAATGGGAGAGTTGGCTGGCTCCCTGGCGCACTGGCAGCATAGTTTGCCTGGTTGATTGTCTCGCCATATGGAGAGGGTTGGCTATTGCATGACAGCACCGCTCCTCCACGCGGCAGCGCGCTGCTGTCTTCGATCCCGACAGCATATCCGCACACGCTTACCGGGCTTACATACGAAACCCAAGCACTCATTGTGTACCCGTTAGGAAAACCGTCATTCTCTGACGGTTTTGATACGATTATAGCGCCATTGCCCTCGAATTTTGCGACAAATTCCGGAAGTTGCCCTTGGCATTCTCCTACCAAAGACGAACCAACTGCGGTCTTTTGGACTTGGCATGCTCCGGCCTGTGCTTTCGGAGTAAAGTTTCCGCCGGAGAAAACACCAAGCTGGAATAGGACTGCAAGCACAACCGCAATAATCAGAATAGCCCATCCGTACGTCATCAGGTATTCCATCGCCGACTGTGCCGAGCTCCTTCTTTGCGCCATGCTGATTCAATCAGAAACAGATAATAAAAAGCTTTCCGACTCACTGAGTATGCATAGCAAGCTTCACGTCGGATCCAATGATCGTCTTTCGCTTTGCATGCTTCGCAAGCTTCGCCGTTCTACTTGCAAAGGAGAATACCATCTTATTCATGTTCGTGTAAAGAACGGCAACAGCTTCATCGCTGACGCGCTCTGCGCCGGCATCCTTCAACATCTTCTTGATCGTGTTTCTTTTAATGTACAAATTGTCACCCTGCAAACTGCAAGAGTAGATGAACGCTAGATAAAGTATTTAAACGAACTGCAAAATTCGAAAAGCGGAAGTTTGCTTATCTTGAAAGCTGCACGCCAGAAATGTCTTTATACTCTTCTTTCAAAATGCTCAGAACCACGTCGTCAACATACACCCCATCGATGAACGATTCCTGCCTCAGGATTCCTTCTTTCTTGAAACCAAGCTTCGAAAGCAGCACCATAGACCTTTCGTTGAATGTGTGGACTTCTCCGACCACCCTGTTCGCTTCGAGCTCAGTAAAGCACAGATGCAGCATAAGTTTCGCCGCCTCTTTCCCGTATCCCTTTCCCCAATGCTCTTTGCCAAGCCAGAATCCGATCTTGCACCTTTTGCTAAGTGGATTGTGTTCTGCGCCGATTACTCCAAGGAATGCGCCGTCAGATGCCCTTCTTATCGCAAGGTGGAATCCAATGCCGCGCATCATCAGTTCTGTCGCGCTTTCAATGAACGAGACAGCGTTGTTCCTGTCGTAAGGATATGGAAACTCTGTTGCAAGGCCCCGCGACATCTCTCTGTCGTTAGCAAGCCTGGCCATTTCGTCAGCGTCTGCCATCTGCAAATCAGACAGATAGGCATTGAAGCCTTTTGCAGTTACTTTCATTAATCATTCACCGATTTGCTCGAACACCTTACCAGATATCTCTTTGCCAAGTAGTTTTATTACCGTGTCCTTGTTCTTGCTTATGTCTGATACCCTTTTTATCCCATTTGTGTATAGCATGCGTGCCCTCACTCTTCCTATCTGCTGCAAGCGAGTGAGATCGAGAAGCTCTTCTTTTATTCCGTACTTCAAACGCACTCTAACGTCAATCAGGCTTCTCTGGGGCTTGTGCAGCAGCTTTGCCAGCTCGATTGCAGAATATATCAGCCAGTCCGCATTGCTTATCTTTATGTAAAGCTCTCCAGGAGTTGATCGATATTCTTTGATTATCTCCTGCTCTTTCTTTTCGCTTACCCAGTCTCTCAACATGAGTGCAGTGCTGTACGCTCTTACCGGATCATAGTAGCCGTATTCCATGCTCTCATAATCCTTGACTATTTTGTGCTCCTCTTTCGAGAATGTTCGAGCGGCATACATGGCATATGCCTCTTCAGTGGCCCTCACGTACGGCCTCATTTCCATAGTGTTTGTTATCATGAAAAGTATTTCTGCGTCGTCTTTTACCGTGTCGAGCGAATTTATCATCCACCTTGCTGAAACTGGATCTATGTAAAGTTCGCTCACCCTCTTTCCCAGCTTTGTTGCGATCAGATTGTCTCTGTTGTTTTCTATGAACTCGTAGGTGGCCAGTTCCTCCAATATCTCGTCAATAAGATTGGAGATGTGCCTCCTGTTTCCATACTGGAATCCATAAAACGTTCTCATGAGGAAGTTTTCGATCGCCTTTTTGTCGTTGAGGAAGTTTTCTGCTATGAAAGAAAGGACGTGTGTCCTCAGAACAGGAATGACTCCGAGATTCGAGTCAACGTCTTCTGGCCGCGCAAGAATGTAGTTCTTGTAAAGCTCTGCTACTTTCTCTTTTGACGATGCGATCAGCAATGCCCTCCCTTCTGTGTCGTACTTTGGACGGCCGGCTCTTCCGAAAAGCTGTGTGACGACGTTCACGCCCATCATCTCACTGCCTGCACCGTCAAATCTTGTTACGTCCCTGACAAGAACAGTGTGTGCTGGCATATTCACACCCAAGCCCAAAGTGGTCGTCGAGCAAATCGCTTTGATCAAATTCTTCCTGAATGCGTCTTCGATTGCGTTTCTTTGCTGGTTGAGAAGCCCTGCATGGTGGAATGCGATTCCTTTCTTCACAAGATTTGAAAGTTTTATGCACTGCTCTGTCGGCCGCTCAAGAGTGTTCAGTACTCTGTCGCCGAGAATTGAAAGTTCTGCCTTCTCCTCTCTGCTAAGCATGCTTTCTGTGTGTTCTGCTAGCTTCACTGCTCCTGCTTCTGCGTTCCTTTTTGTCGCGTAGAAGAAAAGCACCTGCTTCCTTCTTTGAAGCGTGTCTTCCAACACCCGTATTTCTGGAATCTTGCTTTTTCCGTTCAGTTCTTCTTCTGCAACGTCCAATGGCCGGTTGTCGTCAGTGTAGAACAGTGTCCCGTTGTTGACAACTCCCTTCTTCAGCTTTATCGGCCTCCATTCGCTTGTGACAAGCTTCGCGTTCAACCACTTTGCAAACTCGGATGCGTTTCCAACTGTAGCGCTGAGACCGATCATCTGCGCGTTGCACTGCATTGCAAGCTTTGTTATTAGGACTTCCAGAGTTGGTCCCCTCGATTGGTCTCCCAGCATGTGGACTTCATCGAATATTATACAGCCTATTTCTGGAAGCCAGTTGATCCCGTGACGAAGAAGGCTGTCGAACTTTTCAGTCGATACAAAAAGCATGTCGTAGTTGTGCAGCCAGTTGTCGTTTCCGTCAAGGTCTCCTATCGACATCGCGCTCTTCAGATACGGATAGCTTTCCTTGAACTCGTTGAACTTTTCTGTCACTAGTGCTCTCATCGGAGCAATGTAGATCGCTTTCTTTCGCTCTTCGATGATTGTCTTTGCGCAAGCCAGTTCTGCAATGAGTGTCTTTCCGCTTGCCGTGGGCGCAGCCACCACAATGTTCTCATTCTTCAGAAGCCCCTTCTCGATTGCCTGCGCCTGCGGCGGCGTGAATTCCTTTATGCCTCTGGCTGACAATGATTCGATTATCTCGTTAGGAATTACGCCCTTTAAGGAGAGAAGATCCATCTTTATTTATTGTTGCTTAAGTTATTTAACAGATTGCGAAACCTTCCTTCGTGCGCCTTGTGGTTTGCTCTTATGCTTCGCACTCTGAAAATCTTCAAATCCCTCTCTGGAACAAGCTTGCTGTTTCCTGTGCCAATGTGCCTCTTCTTCTCTTTGCCTGCTGTCTTCTGGACAACAAGCGTCGACTCTCCCATTCTCACTCCTGCATTTCCCAGGCTGAACATGGCTCCGTCGGCGAAGTGCGCCCCTTCTATCTCAGCCGCCATTTCTCCACCATTTTGCATTTCGCGGGTCAGGCTCTGTGTAAGCACGATGGTCTTTGCAGTCCTTGCAACTGCGCTGCCCTTGTCCTTAAGGAAGTAGATAGAGCTCTTCAAAACGTCGAGATTTATTTCCTGCAGTGTTCTTGGCCTCGCTTCGTACGCGTTAGACGCTACGCCTGCCAGCTTCCTTACAGCGTTGAAAAATTCTTCGCCTGCTATGGACAATGCAATGCTTCCGTGCTTCTGCACCAGCGCAGCGTACGGCTTGAGCTTTATCTGTAGGCCTTGCAACGTCTGCATGGCCTGCGGAGGCACAACCGGTTTTATCAGAATTGGCCTGAACTCTCGCTCCCTCATGATCTGTTGCGGTTTCTGCTGCTGGACAAATGTGTTTGTGATCGTCTTCGGCTTTACGACTGCGACAGGCTGCTGCGGCATCTGTTGCTGCTGCTGCACAACAGGCTTCATCACAATCGGCTTTGCCCTAGCCGGCTGCGACTGCTCCTGGAACGGCGACCTCTTCAATCCAACCGCCCTCTTTTTGTTGAGGTCTATTGCTGGCATCACGAAGTCGCCCCTGCCTTTTCCCATTATCTGGGAGCTGGCAATGCTGAACACTGCTAGAGCCTGCGATGACTTTGAAAAGTTGATTGTCTTGCTTGCGTATGGCCCTGCCATGCTGTTTATTGTGAAGCTTGCCCCCATCAATCCCTTCTTTACGTCCATAGAAGCGATCTTGTCGTGGAAAAGCACCGACTTTGATTTCCATGGTCCGATGCCTTCCGTGATTATGAATCTTTTGTTTGTAGCGACAACTACCGGAGCTGGGAAAAAGCCTACGGCTGAGAGCCTGCCGTGTCTAGCAGTATAAAGCACTCTCTCTTCCGGCAGCAATGCGCTACTACCCGAAGATTCCTCGTAATTCATTCCCTCACGGATCCGAGTCCCCAACAGTATAGGAATCCACTACCGCTTCTTTTCCAAGATATTTATACCTTGCCCAGTGCTTAGGCTATGGTGTTAAAGGGTGGGGGTTTTACCCCCCGGGTGGATGGTTGTAGGGTTGGTGTTAAATTAGAACTTTAACCCCTACAGTAAATATAATGGGTTTTGATGTTTATATACGCATCGAAAATCAAGAAAATCCGCATGGCTATTTCGGATTTTCGCATCTACGACGACACAGCGCATCCGCCGCTGGAATCGGATCTCACCTACGTGCCCTTTATAAAGGTTTCCAAGGTTGTAGAGGGAAACTGACCGAAAGGTTTAAATATCTGATTGTCTACAATTACTACTATCTACTTTTAAAAATCTTTACCTGGGCACGTGCCCGTTACTGCTAAAAACTGGTGAATTGGTGAATAGATGGCGAAGTCTAAAACCGCGAAAAAAAAGATGAAGAAGATGTCGGCAAAGCCGGCAAAGAAAGCAAAGCAGCAGGCAAAGCCTCCTGCAGAGTTGAATGTTAAGAGGATTGTAGTAAAGGACAATAAGCTCAACATAGAAGGCCCGGCAAAGCAGGGCAGGCCAAGAAGCACCCTTATGGGCGCAGAAGAGGAATTCGAGCCACAGCGTGGAATGTCCGGAGTGCCACAGACAATAACTCCTGGACCTGCGCCGTCGACAAGAACCCACGAAAGGGTAAACAAATGCCCGAGCTGCGGAAGCACAGACCTCATTTTCGACAACGAAAAGGGAGAGCTTGTGTGCAACGCATGCGGCCTTGTTATCGAGGAAAACGTAACCGATACTGGTCCGGAATGGAGAGCATTCGACACCGATCAGAGGAACGCACGTGCAAGAACAGGCGCTCCTATAAAGTACACAAAACCGAACAGAGGCCTTGTAACCGAGATCGACCTCTACAACAAGGACATAAGAGGAGTTCGCATTCCATCAAAGAGGCAAGCACAGCTTTACAGAATGAGAAAGTGGCACAAGAGAGCAAGCATAGCCAGCTCATCCGAGAGGAACTACTTGATCGCATTGCCAGAGCTCAACAGGGTAGCTAGCTATCTTGGACTTCCAGACAACATCAGAGAAAGCGCAGCCCTTCTATACAGAAAGTGCGTGCAGAACAATCTGATAAGAGGAAGACCAATAGAGACAGTAGTCCAGGCAGTCATCTACGCAGCTTGCAGAGAAGCAGGAATGCCAAGGACTCTCGATGAGATTTCTAACATAAGCGGACTTCCAAAGAAGGAAATCGGAAGAGCATACCGTGTGATTTCGCACGAGCTGGGCCTCAAGATCCCGCTCACCGACCCGATCAGCTATGTTCCGCGTTACATCAACGCGCTAAAGCTGAGCGGAGAAGCGCAAGAGAAGTCAATCGAACTGCTCAAGGACGCGATGAAGAAAGGGCTTGTATCTGGAAGAAGCCCGACCGGAGTTAGTGCAGCTGCAGTATACATTGCAGGAGCGCTCGCAGGAGAGAGGCGTACCCAGAAAGAGGTCGCAGACGTTGCTGGAGTCACAGAAGTAACTATCAGGAACAGATACCGCGAACTCAAGGAGCAGCTCAACATCGACGTGAACCTGTAAGGGTTCACTTTTTTCTTTTTACGCGGGCTCTTTTGCCCGCAAAATTTCTTTTTCTGTTTTTGCAAATAACCGTTTTGGTAAATCCTGCAGCGAAAAATATTGCTGCGAAAATTTCTGTTTTGTCGCCGAAAAAATGTTTTTGAAAAAGGCACTTCGTCAAATGTGGAAGAAACTGAAGTTTGTATAACAGGTTTATAAAGATTGCATTTCATAAATTATCATTAGGGGTGGAACGAAATGAGTGAAATCATAGCGGAAGAAGTGGGATTGGGGTCAGTACACGACCTCCGGGTTGACGCCAAAGGGGCGCGGGATGAAGGAATTGGCAGAGTAGGTGACTTCGTCATCTTTGTCAAGAATGCCAAGACCAGGATAGGAAACATCTATAAGGTAAAAGTGACAAAAGTCTACAGAACCTTTGCCTACGCCGAACTTGCTGACAAGGCTCACAAGTTCATAGGCAACGGAAGCGTAATCGACTTTGCGTAAAGGCGTGTCATGACAAAAAGCCTTATATACCTTGCCTAACCATTAACTTCAGTTACACGACCAATTTTCTTTTTTGCTCGTTTTGGGCGATAATTTTCCTAATAATGTTTCTTCACGTGGGTGAAAAAATGGATAATAGCGACATAGAGAGAAAGAAATACTTAAAGGGCACCACAACAGTCGGAATAGTTTGCACAGACGGAGTGGTAGTCGGAGCAGATTCAAGAGCTACTGGCGGTTATTTCATAGCAAGCCAAGACGTGAGGAAGGTATACAAGATAGATGCAAACCTCGCAATGACGATCGCAGGAGCGGTCGGCGACGCGCAGGAGCTAATCCGCGTGCTAAAGGCGCAGAACGAGATATACAAGATGAACGAAGACCGTTCGCTTTCTCCAAAGTCTGCAACTTCTCTATTATCGATTATACTACAGGGCAACAAGATGATGCCTTACGAAGTGCAGCTAATGATAGCTGGCATGGACGGAGAGGAACCACAGCTCTACAACATAGACGCGATCGGCGGCTATGTAGAGGAGGCGAAGTTCTCTGCAACAGGCAGCGGCTCGCTCACTGCAATGGGCTACCTCGAAGACATGTACAAGAAAGGAGTGACGACAAAAGATGCCATCAAGGGAGTCGCCCGCGCACTTGAAATCGCGATGAGGAGAGACGCCGCAACAGGAGGAACTCCGCTCATAGCAGTGATGACCAAGAACGGCTACACGGAGTACACAGGCAAGGATCTGGAAAAGATAGCAGGCCCGAAGAAGGAAAACTAAACCAAATCACATTTATTTTTCAATTTTTCTGCATGGGTGAAGCAGAGCACAACAAGACCTGCCAGAGAAATAATACTAAACGCAAAGTGACATTGCAAACAACTACACAACACCAAGCTACAGCTGTGATTCATTGGAGGAGAAAAAGAACGGCAACGGAAACGAGAAAAAGCACAACGACGAGATCTTCAAAAAGATAGAGTCCATGCTGCCTGCCGAGGCCAACTTCGTAAAGGCAGAGTTCGAGGGACCTGACATAGTCGTATACGTGAAGAATCCGAAGAGGATATACGACGACGACTTCGTAATCAGGAACATAGCTTCATCCATCAAGAAGAAACTCATACTAAGGAGCGACGGATCTGTGCTGATGCAGCCGGAGAAGGCGCTCGAAATAATAAAGCAGCTCATTCCAGTCGAGGCTACAATCGGCAACGTAAGGTTCATGCCAGAGTTCAGCGAGGTCTACATAGAAGCCCTCAAGCCAGGACTTGTCATCGGAAAGGGTGGAAGCACCCTCAAGGCGATAGCTATCCAGACAAACTGGACTCCGAAGGCATTGAGAACCCCGACTATGCACAGCGACACAATAGCCGGAGTGCGACAACTGATGTTCAACGAAGCAGACTTCAGGAAGAAATTCCTTCTCGGAGTAGGCAAAAACATAAACAGAACCATAATGAAGAGCGAATGGCTGAAGGCTACAGCTCTAGGGGGCTTCAGAGAAGTCGGAAGAAGCTCTCTGCTGCTTGAAACGCCGTCGTCAAAAGTGATTATCGACTGCGGTCTCAGCCCAGAGCCTTCTGCAAAGGGCATGGATGCCAACAACAACGGCGACAACAAGGCATTCCCGTATCTTGACAGCGCGAACTTCTCAATCAACGAACTCGATGCGGTTATACTGACGCACGCGCACATGGACCACATAGGATTCGTTCCTTATCTTTTCAAGTTCGGATACAGCGGACCGGTTTACTGCACGCCGGCGACAAGGGATCTTGCTGCGCTCCTTCTCAACGATTACATAAAGCTGGTTCAGAGAAGCGGAGGAACTCCTCTCTACGACGAGAAAGACGTCAGGAAAATGCTCACGCACACGATAACAAGAGACTTCAACGAAGTCACGAACATCACAGACGAACTGAAGCTTACATACCACAACGCAGGCCACGTGCTCGGCAGCGCCACTGTTCATCTCCACGTAGGCGAGGGCATGTACAACATAGTCCACACCGGCGACATGAAGTACGGATTCACAAGGCTTCTTGATTCTGCTGTTGTCAAGTACCCAAGGATAGACGCGCTTTTCACCGAAAGCACATACGGAGGTCCTGGAGACATGACTCCGAACAGAAAGGACTCAGAGCCAGAGCTCGTCAATCAGATAAAGAGGACTATAGCAAACGGAGGAAAGGTGCTTATGCCGCTTTTCGCGCTCGGAAGAAGCCAGGAAATAATGCTAGTTCTCGAAAGCCTGCTTGGCGGCGAAGGAAACCACGAGAACATTCCAGTGTATCTCGACGGAATGATACTAGATGCGACTGCAATCCACACTGCTTATCCAGAGTATCTCAAAGAGGGAATAAGGAACAGGATACTCAACAACAGAAGCCCGTTCGAAAACCCTATGTTCGAAGTCGTCAAAGGAGAGCGAGAACAGGTCTTTGACAAAGGCCCGGCAGTCATCCTAGCAAGCGGAGGAATGATGAACGGAGGGGCGAGTGTAGAGTACTTCAAGAGGCTTTGCGACAGCGAGAAGAACCAGCTGATATTCGTAGGATACAACAGCACAAACAGCCTTGGAAGAAGGCTGCAGAATGGAATGAGCGAAGTGGCTCTTCCAGACGAAGACGGACACCTCACTCCGCACAAGGTCAAGATCGGGGTAAAGACAATCGAAGGGTTCTCAGGCCACAGCGACAGGAGGCAGCTCCTAGCCTTCCTGGAAAACCTGAGGCCAAGGCCAAAGGCGATATACACTATGCACGGAGAAGAATCGAAGTGCGAAGACCTCGCGAGGACAGCAGGACGTATGCTGCACGCAGACGGAAGGGCTCCGATGAACCTCGATTCAATAAGGCTGAAATAAATTAGCGCACCTTTTTATACTGTTCAGCAGGTTCGTTAATAGTGGGCGGCAGATAGAAGACGAGAGAAAAGGAAGGTCTTGACGGCGAAAACCGAAGGGTTTCAAACCTCGTTTAAATATCAAAATCCCATTAATACTGTGGCGTGGTCGCCATGGCTCCAGGGGTCAAGGTGCGTAGAAGGGTCATCTCCATCTCCCCATCGAGCTAATTTTGATCCTTCGCCCCGCGGGGCCTCGAGGCAGCGCACGAAATGCCGAATTGTGGGTTAGGATATTCCACTAAAAAAGAAGCTTTTTATATCAGCATTGACGCAAATTATACGTGTCAATATCAGAGTCTGCGCTAAGAGCGTACGCTGCTGTGCAGCCTCCGGCACACGTCACTGAGGCTCTTCTTAGAGTCAAAACTGTAATGGCCCATGTCCCTCCTGGCATTCCTGTGAAGTTGAGGCAAGAAACGATATCCATGCCTGGGAAGAACGGCGAGTACTACAAATATTTCACTTCGTCTCCGGCAACTGCTCCAATACAGTTCAAAAGGTACGAGGATATGCATGCAATAATTCCAGAACACTCGCCAAAGCCTCTATACCTGTTCGATTTCCAAGGAATAAAAAAGGGCGGCATAGCTCTCGAAGAAATAAATGATCCGATCACAATAGTTGATTTAGCAAGGCTACGGGCAAATGGCATGCTTCCAGCCAATGTCGCTTATTGTATAGCTGACGAGATAAGAAGCGCGTTCGCACGTCTTCACGAAAAAGGATTCTATCATTGCGATGTCACATGCAGCAATATGCTTTTTGTCAAGACAGAAAATGGGTACAGATTCGTTTTGATAGACCCAAGGCCGGAACACGTCGAATATCAGGCAGAGAGAGAAAACGAGCTTGTCGAAAAGTTTATTGTGAACCTTATGAACGGGGTCACAGTAACGGCGTGCTACTGATCAAAGGAATCCAAAGAACCTTCCGCTCTTCTTCCCTTCTTTTTTCTCCTCTTTTCCAGAATCCATATCCGCGAGCTTCTTGATCAGCTCCTTTTGCTCTGAGCTAAGATGCCTTGGGACATCAATGACAACTCTTATTATCTCGTTGCCGCTGCCGGAGCCGTTCATGCGCGGCATTCCCTTGCCCTTCAGGTATATCGTGTCGCCATTCTGTGTTCCTGCATCTATCTTCACTGTTTCTGTTCCGTCGAGCGTCTGCACTGTGGCTATTCCGCCTATCGCAGCCGTGTGGAATGGAATTCGCAGATCGTAGTAAAGGTCATCCCCCTGACGTGTAAAGTTTTTGTTGCCCTCTATTGCAATGTCGACGTAAAGATCACCAGTATGGTCTGCTCCGAAGTCACCCATGCCTCTGACGCGCAGTCTTGTTCCAGTGTCTACGCCCCGCGGAATCTTAACGTCTATCTTGTCCTGGCCTGCGACCCTTCCGTGGCCGTTGCAAACCTTGCAGCTCTTCTCGAACGATTTTCCAGAACCACCGCACTTCCCGCAAGTCGTTATGGTCTGCATTATTCCGAAAGGAGTCCTCCTTGCAGTGCCTACTCTTCCGCTACCGTTGCACTGGGGGCATTTTATCGTCTTGCTTCCTGGCTCTGCTCCGTTTCCTTTGCAGTGCTCGCATGCCTTTATGTGGTTGAGCGTTATCTTTTTCTCTGTTCCCTTCGCGGCTTCCTCAAGGCTAACATTCACTCTTGTAAGGATATCGTTTCCGACGTCTTCCATTCTGACTTGGCGTCTTCCCTGCCCCATGTCGAACATGCTGAAGATATCGCTGTCATCGCCGAACCCGAAGTTGAAGCCCATCTGCCGCAGCACTTCATTTATGTCAAAGTTTCTGAATATGTCATCTTGCGTGTATCTTTGGTGGAACGCGTCTGAGCCATAGGTGTCGTACTGCTGGCGCTTTTGCGGATCGCTTAGCACTGCATAGGCTTCGTTGATCTCCTTCATCTTGTCCGTTGCTTTCGGATCCTTGTTCCTGTCAGGATGAAATTTTATCACAAGCTCTCTATACGCTCGCTTTATCTCGTCTTGAGATGAATCCTTCTTTATTCCCAGGGCTTCGTAATAGTCCTTAGCCATCAGTTCACTTCTCTACTTTGTACTCGGCATCGGTCGCGTTTGGGTCTCCTGCACTGCCTTGCCCAGAGTCGTCAGGGCCAGGACCTTGTCCTTGCTCTGGCCCCTGCTTTCCATACATCGAGCTTCCGATCTCTTCGAGCGCGCTCTTGAGCTGCTCTGTGCACGACTTTATCGCATCGCCGTCCTCTTTTGTCAATGCGTCCTTTAGCGCATCCTTTGCCTCGTTGACTTTCTTTTCTATATCTTTTGATATCTTGCCTTTATATTCCTCTAGGGTCCTTTCCGCAGTGTATATCAACGATTCAGCGCTGTTCTTCAGCTCTATCATCTCGCGGATTTTCTTGTCTTCCTCTTCGTACTGCTTGGCTTCGTCCATCTTCTTCTCTATGTCCTCTTTGCTCATCTTGTGCGGAGCGATTATGTCGAGGCTTTGCGACTTTCCTGAACCTTTGTCCTTCGCAGTTACGTGAAGTATTCCGTTGGAGTCGATGTCGAATGTCACCTCTATCTGCGGCACTCCCCTTCTCGATGGCGGGATTCCTGTCAGGGTGAACTTTCCTAGATCGATGTTGTCGCGGGCTAGCGGGCGCTCTCCCTGGACTACGTGGATGTCCACGCTTGTCTGCATGTCTTCCGCAGTGGTGAATATCTGCGACTTCTTTATCGGTATAGTCGTGTTCCTGTCGATAAGCTTTGTCGCCACTCCTCCGAGCGTCTCTATGCACAGCGACAACGGAGTCACGTCAAGAAGAATTATGTCCTTGACTTCTCCGCTTAGCACTCCTGCCTGCACCGCAGCTCCAAAAGCCACAGCTTCCATAGGGTCTATCCCTCTCTCGACTTTCTTGCTAAGGAGCTGCTCCACATATCGCTGGACTATCGGCATACGCGTTGGCCCTCCTACAAGAATCACTTTGTCGAGCTGGCTTGCCTCCATCTTTGCATCGCTCAACGCCCTTCTTACCGCTGTCGCCGATTTTTCTATGATCGGGACAACTAGGCTTTCGAGCTTTGCTCTTGTCATCTGCTGGGCAAAGTTGATCGGGTTTCCCTTCCCGTCCTTTGAAAGGAACGGCAGGTTGATCTCTGTTGTCGTCGATGTAGACAACTCGATCTTTGCCTTCTCTGCCGCTTCCTTCAACCTCTGCATTGCCTGCGTGTCCTTTGACAGATCAACGCCGTGCTTTGCCTTGACCTCTCCAACAAGGTATTGCACAATTGCGTTGTCCATATCTGTTCCTCCGAGTTCACTCACTCCTGCAGTAGACTTTACCTCGAAAACTCCGTTTCCGAATTCCATGATTGTTACGTCGAGAGTACCTCCTCCCAAGTCGTAGACAAGTATCTTCATCTCTTTTCCTGCTTTGTCAAGTCCGTAGGCCAGCGCAGCCGCCGTCGGTTCGTTGACAAGTCGCACAACTTCAAGGCCTGCAATCTCTCCTGCGTCTTTCGTCGCCTGCCTTTGGTTGTCGTTGAAGTTTGCAGGTACAGTTATGACTGCTTTTGTTACCGGTTCTCCAAGATACGCTTCTGCGTCTTTCTTTATTTTCTGGAGGAGCATTGCAGAAAGCTCCTGCGGCTTGTACTGCTTCCCCATGATTTTGTAGACGAAATCTGAGCCCATCTTCCTCTTGAAGGCCGCGGCTGTTCCATCAGGGTTGGCAACCGCTTGCCTTCGAGCCGGTTCTCCGACTAGCCTTTCTCCCTCTTTTGTGAAAGCGACGCAGCTTGGAAATGCTTTTCCGTAAAGCGTCACTCCTTCACTGCTCGGTATTATGACTGGGCGTCCTCCTTCAAGCACTGCTGCTGCTGAGTTGGATGTTCCGAGGTCTATTCCTATGATTCTTGCCATTATATCACCTTAAATGTCATCTTTTTCTTCTTTCTTTTTCTCTTCGTGCTTTGCAACGATAACCGCTGCAGGCCTAAGCAGAATTTCATTGAGCATGTATCCTTTCTTAACCACTTCGAGTATCGTTCCATCCGGTTTTTCTGAATCCATTGTCATCAGCGCTTCGTGCATGTATGGATTGAGCATTCCCTTGGCTGGTATTTCCTTGAGGCCTTCCTTTTTCAGCAAATCCAGGAAATTCGAGTACAAAAGTGCGAATCCCTTGACCATTCCTTCGTCCTTTGCCTTTTCTGTTGCGACGATAGCGACCTCGAATTCGTCCAAAACCGTCAGCATTTTCTTCATCAGTTCTGCCTTTCCGATTATCTTCGCCGTTTCGATGTCGTTCCTTGTTTTTTTCTTGTAGTTGTCGAACTCTGCTGCAAGCCTCATCAGGCGTTCCTTGTAGTCTCCGTCGCTGCTGACTGCTGTTTGCTCTGCTTCTTTGTTTTCTTTTTCATCTGCCAAAATATCACCTTCTATTGCCATCTTCCATAGCGTTCTGCATCATTTGATCGAACAGTTTTGCAAGGTCCATCATTTTTCTCATTTCTCTTTCCATGTCGTATTCTATTTCCTCTATTACCTTCGAAAGGTCTGTTGCCCTCAAATAGTATTTTCTTCCCTTCTTGACTATCAGGCCAGCGTCGATCAGTCTGTTCAAGTGGTAGATTGTTGTGCTCCTTGCAAGCGGCTGCTCGAGCTTTATCTCAGAGCTTGATATGCCCTGGTTTTCGTGCGCTGCGACTATGAATCTTTTAAGCAATTGTTCCTCTATGCTGTTTTCCTCGTTCTGTGAAGCAAGACCAAACACTTCGCAAAACCACTTTACCATGTCCTCTGGGTTGTTTGCGTTGGGGCTTTCTATGGCCTTGATTACGATTTCCATGCTTTTATTATGAAACAATAAATATAAATACCTTTCTATCTTTTAGTTGATATGTCAAGAAATATTAGACATTATAGCTGGAATATGGCATTTCTCTCATAAATTCAAGGCTCAAAAGCTCCTCTTACGGACAGGTTTCTCTGGCTTATCATGGCCATGAGCAACTGGAAATCAGGCATCTTTGCGCCCAACGAAAGATACTCTTCGTTCAACCTATGCATCAGATCCAGGTCTTCACGCCCACTGGCGGATACGTTGGCCCTTGCTGCACATCTGAGAAGCTTCACTATCTGGAGGCTGTGGTGCTCGAATATAGAAGCTGCGAGCGAAAGTTCCTCTCTGGTCAGGTAATAAACGTGGGCAAGCATTGCAAGCCTTCTTTTGTCTGGTTCCGTCAGGCCAAACCCTTCGACCTTTTCCACGACGTCATCTCTGAACCTGATCGAATCCTTTCCCTTGAGCAAAGATTCGATTCCTGCAGGCAGAAGATAATCAGCAATGTGCTTATTCTTTATCCCGCCGACGCCGAGCAGGATCCTTTCGAGATGCCTTCTCATGTCGTCTCGCGTGTGGAAAAGCTGTCTTCTGTCGATGTAATTCGTGCCACCGTTCAGAACGCACAGCTCATGCTCCTTCCTCACCAGGGCGTTAATAGCACTGCTTGTCGTCAAAACGTGACTTAGTCTATCTCTAGTCTCAGGAGTTGGCATTGCCCTCCAAAGCCCTCTGTTTTGCCTGATATTTAATAGCTATGCATGCAACGCCAACTGCCACATTCGAGCAAGCGCTTTAAAGACGCTCTGTTAATTACACCTTGTGGACAGTGCAGAGACGTACAAGCAGAAACGCGAGCAGCTTGTCAAATACCTAGAAGCAGGAGGGTTCATAAGAAGCAAAGAGATAGCAGAAGCGTTCAGAAGCGTGCCGCGGCACATGTTTGTATTGGAAGAATACCTGGACATGGCCTACGACGACATAGCAATACCGACAATCAACAAATCTACGATATCGCAGCCGTCTACTGTGGCGACAATGCTCGAGCTGCTTCACCCGATGAAGGGCAACAAAATACTTGAGATAGGAACAGGTTCTGGTTTTCAGTCGTGCCTTCTTTCAAAGATAGTCGGCGATAATGGCAGAATAGTTACAATAGAGATTGATCCAGTCGTCGACAAGTTTGCGGTCGACAACATAAGGGCGCAGCGCTCAAACAACATAAGAGCTCTGGTAGGCGACGGCTCTATCGGGTTCATAGATGAGGCTCCATACGACGGGATAATCTACACCGCTGCTGCTCCTGAAGTGCCGAAGCAGATGCTTGTCCAGCTAAAGACAAACGGAAGAATAGTCGCTCCAGTCGGGACGCAGGTCACTCAGACGCTCAAAGTGATAGAAAAGACTTCGGAGACAAGGTCTAGAGAGAAGGATTTCGGCATATTCGCGTTCGTGCCGCTCAGAGGCCAGCTGGGATTCTGAAAAGAAAGGAATAAAAACTTATTTTCTCAATCGTTTTAGGCGATAACATGGCACTAGCTTTCTCCCCGCTGGTTTTGTACACAAGACTAATTGAAAGGGCACCTACGCAGAACACGCTAAGGACGCAGATGAGCGAAGAAGAGGCGTTCTCGCAATACTACAGGCCAATGTCAAGAATAGAACCAATAGTAGAGAGAGCGCCGGCAAAGCTGCAGAGGAAAGAGCCAAGCATAAGGGACGACGTAGACGGAGTCGAAAGATGTGCAGACTGTGGCTCTGAAACCTTCAGTCTTGATGAAGTTACAATGGAACAGGTTTGCGACGGCTGCGGCAATGTAGAGCAAGGGATAGTCGCAGGATCGGAAATAATAATCGGGTCGCAATCTCTGCCAGTAAGCTCTGGTGTAGACGACAGGATCAAGGTGGGAACCTTTAGGGGCAAAACGACCTACGCAGTGACCGGAGAATTCCCACTCAGAGAACAGAGCGACTGGTAACAGAATAGAATCAGAGCATCTGGTCTTTCTTTCTTTTTTGTATTTCTTCCTTTAGTGGAGCCACGAAGTCTTGAATGCCAATCCCCATCTTCTGCTTTCCAGATCTGCTTCGGACAGAAATGTTCTTTGCGTCCATCTCCTTCCGTCCAAGAATTATCATGTATGGTATCTGCAGCAGCTGGCCGTCGCGTATCTTGTGCTCGAGGGTCTTGTCGGAAATGTCCAACTCCGCGCGTATGCCGTTCTTCTTCATCTCTTCATAAACTTGCTCTGCATACTTGCTCGATTGGTCTGATATCGACAAAACTTTGACTTGCACCGGAGCAAGCCAAGTCGGGAACTTTCCTTTGTAGTGCTCAATCATTACTCCAAGGAATCGCTCTAGAGTGCCGAGCGCAGCCCTGTGTATGTTGACAGGAGTGTGCGCTTTTCCGTCTTCGCCGGTGTACTCCATCTGGAATGATCTAGGCATGTTGTAGTCGACCTGCGCAGTTCCGCACTGCCACGATCTTCCAAGGCTATCCGTAATGTGGAACTCGAGCTTCGGGCCGTAGAACGCTCCCTCTTTCTCCTTGACTTCGTATTTTATCTTGTTAAGCCTGAGGGTCTCCTTGAGCACCGCGATCGCCTTCTCCCATACCTCTTCGTCGCCGGCGTGGTCGTCTGGCATTGTCGACAGACAAACCTTGTACGGAATCCCGAACACCGCATAAATTTCAGTGACCATTTTGATAAAGCTCTTCAACTCTTCTTGGAGCTGGTCTTCCCTGACGAAAATGTGGCCGTCGTCCTGCGTCATCTCCCTTACTCTGAAGAGCCCTGTCGTTACTCCGCTCAGTTCGCTTCTGTAGAGCTTGTCGAATATCGCAGTCCTGAACGGAAGTTCGCGGTAGCTCCACTTTCTCGATTTGTAAATAAGTATTGTCGGCGGGCAGTTCATCGGCTTGAGCCCAAGCGTCTCGTTGCCGTTCTCGAACAGGAACATGTTGTCGGCGAAGTGGTCGCTGTGTCCGCTCACCTTGTAGAGCGCGATGTTGTTCACTATCGGAGTGCTGACTTCCTGGTAACCATACTCTGCCTCCTTTTCTCTTATGAACTTTAGCACTTCCTGATATATGATAAACCCGTTCGGGTGCCAGTATACCATTGCTGGGCTGACTTCCTGGAAACTGAAGAGATCCTGCCGCTCTCCGATAAGCCTGTGGTCTCCCTCCGGAAGGTCCACCCATGTGCTCTTCCTGACAATGGAAGTGTCGATATCCTTTTTCTTTGGCCTTGCGGTTTCTACCTTCTTTGATGCGCTTTCGCCGTAAGCCTTGTACTGCTCTGCCATAGGATGCCCCTTGACGTCCATTGACCAGGCCTTGTTCCATCCGAATGCAGAGTTGAAAACTGTTATCTTCGATTTCTTGGCCTCGTTTATCATGAAATGGAAAAGCGCCATGGCCTTGTCTGGCTTCTCAAGGTTGCTGCTGATGTGAGCGAACGGATAAACTACAAGATTCTGCCTTTTCAGCTTGTCGGCGAAGGCCACTGCTTCTTTCACCGCCTTGCTCGCGAGCTCTTCTGTGTCCCCTTTCTCAACTGCCACCATAAGCACAAGAGCGTCTTCTACCGAGCCTTTCTTCTCAGCATCTTTGTCGTACGATGCTGCCTCTGGCTTAATGAGCTCCCACTCTATCTTATTCGCATCGCTCTGGAGGATCTTCATAGACTCACGTAAAGAAAGACATTACTGATAAGAAGAAATAGATTAAAAAGGCTACTGCTGTTGCTGTGCTTCGCAGCTATGCTGTTTGGAATGGACCACTCACGCAATCACAGTATTGATGACGTGGATTTCCTTTTAAGGCGTGTGTGCGAATTTCCGAATGCGCACCCGCAAAGGCTTTATATCTTGAGTGATTAGCACAATGCATGGCGCGCATCACACCAATAGAGATCCTTTTGATAGTGGGGATAGTAGTATTCGCAGCCGCGGCAGGCACGAACATACTCACAAAGACCACGATTCTCGGATCTACCGCTTCGTATTCAACAAGCGCAGCCAGCACAGCGCCAACTACATCAGCAACGACCACAGCAACTACTACAGCCACAACATCGATTGCGGCAACAACAGCCAACACCACAACAAGCAGCACAGCAAGCACTACCTTTACATCGACCACAATAGCCACAACAACGATACCACCTCCGCCGGCTAACGGATGCAACACAGAGGTCACATTAATCATAGGCCAGACTGACACGTGCAATCAGTTCCAAGCCACGCTCATCACTGTCTCAAGCGGCTATTATGCAGATGTCAACATAACAAACACCTCGCTGTATGCGTATTATCCATGGCGGCAAGGGGCTTATGAAGCGCAGTTATATCCATCGAACGTGACTACATACTCGTACTTCGGCCATCTATTGACCATGAACCTTGTCAGCGCTTCTTACAATTCCGGGCGCCCGAGCCAATCGTCTGTCAAGATGATAATGACCGACACTGCAACAACGCCGCCACAGTTCTGTAACATCGTGATACCGCTCGGGATAAACGACACAGTGGCGTGCAGTCTATTCGAAGTGACGCATACGTCGTCAACGCTGCTCAACCAAACAAAGAAAACATACTCCGGAACATATTCGATTGACTACAACGGCACATTCATCACAAGCTACACCCTAAAGGACAACATCACCGCAACTGTGGTGTACAACAAACAGACGCTTAACCTAACGGCAGTGCAAAACACCGCCAATTTCAGCAACAATGTGAAGCTCGTTGTAAAGTAATATTCGGCGAACAACTCGAATGCAAAAGGCTTTTATACGTCTATTCGAATTAGATAGCGATACGATGCTAAAGCTTTACAACACTCTTATTCGCAAGAAGATGCCATTCAAGCCAATCCACGACAAGCTGGTAGGCCTTTACACCTGCGGCATCACCGCTTATTATTCGCCGCATATAGGCAACATGAGAACATACATCAACGAAGACGTGATAAGGAGAGTGATTCAGCGCAACGGATATTCTGTCACGCACATACAGAACGTTACTGACGTCGGTCATCTTGTCAGCGATGCAGACACCGGAGAAGACAAACTGAGGCTTGCAGCAGAGAAAGAGCACAGAACTATGCGGTCGATTGCAGATTTCTACACAAAGATGTTCACAGACGACATGGAGTCTCTCAACATTCTTATGCCGAGCCTGATGCCGAAGCCGTCCGAACACATTCCAGAGATAATTTCTCTGATAAAGAGGATCGACGAGAAAGGTTTCCTTTACAAAGCTGAAGATGGCATGTACTTCGACACCGCGAAGTTCAAGAGCTACGGCGAGCTTACTGGCATGACACTGAAGGAACTGCTGGACAACCTTAAGGCAGGCGCAAGAGTAGACGTGGTGAAGGGAAAGAAGAATATCACCGACTTTGTAGTCTGGAGATTCGCCCACGGAGACGAAAAAGAGATGATATGGGATAGCCCGTGGGGAAGAGGCTTTCCTGGTTGGCACATCGAATGCAGCGCCCTGAGCATGAAATATCTGGGAGAGCACTTCGACATCCACACCGGAGGCGTAGATCACATAGCAATACACCACACGAACGAAATAGCGCAGTCAGAAGCAGCGACTGGCCAGAAGTTCGTCAATTACTGGATGCACATGAACTTCCTTGTTGTAGAAGGCCAAAAGATGTCGAAGTCGCTTCGCAACATCTTCACAGTGCAGGACATACTCGGCAGGGGATATAATCCACTGGCGTTTAGACTGTTCATGATGTCTGGGCATTACAGACAAATACTAAACTTCACGTTTGAAGGACTAGACAACGCCGTCAAGACGCTCAATGGCATGTACTCGTTCCTGGAAAGGCTCGGCGAAGTAAAGAACACTGCGAAAAATCTGGATACGAACGACTTCAAGAAAGCCATAACTACTCACAAAAAACTTTTCTTCAAAGCACTCAACGACGACATCAACACGCCACAGTCACTCGCAGAGATGCACGCTGTGATCAGCGAGACTAACTCGAGAAAAGAATCAGGAAAACTCAACAAAGCAGAGGCACGATTCGTTGCAAAAGTAATGCTCACATTCGATGAGGTACTCGGGCTTAATTTTGCAGAGCACGTCAGCGCAAAGAAGGAACCGCTTGCCGCAGAGATAAAGAAACTTGTCGATGAAAGAGAGACTGCAAGGAAAAGCAAGGACTTCAAAAAGGCTGACGAAATAAGGAAGCTGCTAGGCGAGAAGTACCACATCGTTTTAGAGGACACGAAAGACGGAGTAGTCTGGCACAAGCCGTAGTCCTTCTAAGAGCTTGGTGCAGAGTCCAGCGAGTAGACAGTTGTTACTACTCCTGCAGGCTGGCTGAATCCAGAGATTGTGGTTGTTCCATAGGTATTCGTATTTATCAGTGTCACCGTTCCGCTGCCGAAGTTTGTGACTAGGGCTTTTTGGCTGTCTGGTGTTATTGTTATATACTGAGGGGAAGAACCAACAGATACTGTAGCTACTACTGTCAAGGTGGTGGTGTTTATCACGCTTACAGTTCCGCTTCCTTCATTGACAACAAACACCCTTGATCCATCAGGAGTCACTGCTAAGCCATGCGGATTTGTGCCTACTGAAATCAGTGCGACAGCAGCATTCGAAGTAACTACTGAACTGACCTTTGTGTAAGATCCGCCGCTGCCCCCGTCTGTTACAAACGCTTTTGATCCGTCTGGAGTAACCGCCACGTCATAGGGGTATGCCTGGACATTTATTGTATTTGTTAGTACATCGTTGGTCACATTTATGACTGCTAATCCAGTCGATGTCCCTGCTTCAAATGATACGAACGCCTGCGTTCCTTGCGGCGCCATTGCAATGTCGTAAGGGCCATCATTGTTATTCAGGTTTATGGTTTTTGTCACTGTGTACGAAGCAAGATTTATCACGCTCACAGTGGCCACACCTCCGTTCGCGTTGTTAACGATATAAGCTTTCGTCCCGTCTGGCGTGAATGCATCTGCAAACGGGTCAGATCCCACCTGGATTGATTTTACTGTGTAATTGACAGTGCTTATTATGTTCGCTATTCCGGTTCCAGCAAGCTCATTAAGCGCAATTATCTTAGACCCGTCAGGCGAATATGCCAGCCCAGTAAGGCTAGGCCCAACAACCACCGTTTTTATCACAACATCATTTGTGGCGTTGATTATGCTTACCGAGTTTGTGCCAGGATTCATAACAGCAAGCCTGGTTCCGTCCGGAGAAATGGCAAGCAGGCTTGGATGGCCTCCAAGGGATATGGTGTTTACGACTGTTCCGGTCGCAGTATTTATCACATTAACTGCACCGCCACCGTAGTTGGCAACATACGCCAAATAAGGTATTGGCGATTCAGTATGGCCGCTGAATGTTCCGGTGAACGTCTGGGCTGTTGGGTTGATGCAGGTTTTCGTGGAAAGATAATTTGCTGACAGTCCGCAGTTGCCTACTGTGATGTAGAATGCGCCTGCAAGGAATGTGCCCTCCTTTTTAACCGTGTTGAGATTTACTGTGCATGTTAATTGTTTGCCTGGGTTCGCGCTGATTGGTGTGCATGCACCAGACAGGTTGGCATTGTCAAAGTTTATTGTTATTCTAGGATTCTGTATCTGTGTGTTGAGCTGATTTATCATGCGCACTGTGACTACTGTTGTTGAGGCGTTTGAACCTAAGACAATATCCTGACAGGACACTCCGCTGTTGACTGTACAGCTGTTTTGAACCAACGACTGAGGGAGCGAAACGAAATACAGAAGAAGTCCTAATATTATCGCAAGTATCAGTATAGCCCATGCATAGGTCGACAGGTATTCTAGCGCGGATTGCCCGCGAACGCTCTCTGACATCGTGAATAAAGAGAAGACTAAACTTTAATAACTATCTACGCCTTTGGCTTATCCTCTTCCTGGTGCTTCAGCTTGTACTTCATCACAGAGGCGAGCAGCTCGGCGCTGATTCTGTTGTAGCAGTTTGTGCAAAGCTTGAACTCTCTTGTCGCCTTGGGGTCGCTGTGCACGCTCTGCTGCATGCGCCCGGAGTATATGTAGTAATAGTTCTCAGTGTTTAGCTCTTCCTGGCAGACATCACACTTATCGTCGAATATACTCATGTTATCTCCACACCGTTTTTGGCATTATCGTGCTCCTGTACTTCTCGAGGCGCGATCTCTGCGCTTTAAGATCAGAAAGCATTCCTTTAAGCTCTTCCTCCATGTTGCGCTTCAGCTTGTCGAAGCCAAGAGAAGGAAGAACTTTCCTTTCTACATTGTAATAATGCTGTTCCTTCTCGACACGAGGATTCTTCACACTTTCGATCTTCGCATCTATTCCAACGCTCTTCGCAGCTTTCTGGACAGATTCTGCAAGCTGCATGACTGTGAATAATTCTCTGAATTGGTTCACCGTTCTGAATGAACCTTGCTCTGCAGGATTTTCGATCAGTAGTCGAAGCGCCTCTACGCTGTCTTCAAGAGAAAGGAATCCACGGGTTTGTCCGCCTTTTCCATAAGGAGTAAGTGGCATTCCAAGAACAGCTTCCACGCAGTATCTGTTGATGACTGTGCCCCACGTCTCGTCAAAGTCGAAACGTGTGAAAAGTCTTTCGTCTGTTATGTCTGTTGTTCTTGTTCCGTAGACCGGACCCTGCATGATATTTGTTGCAGTGAGTCCCCAAAGCTTGTTTGCAAAGAGAAGGTTGTTTGTGTCGTGAACCTTTGACCAATGATACCAAGATCCTCCCCACTTAGGAGTTGTAATCTTGTCGTCTTTTCCATTTATTTTTGCATCCATGTAAGGTGACTCTGGAATGTCGAACTCAGGAGTTCCGTATTCACCCATAGTATTACCGCTAAAACCCGCTTTACCGTTTCTTCTCACCATTATGATGCCAGTTGGTACAGTGCAGCAATGGACAAATCCTTTATAGTTCTCCCATGTCTGTGCCTCCTTTCTAATGTGTCCAGTAGGGTGCCTAGATAAGCACAGGTATTTCTCATTTTCTCTGTTCTTTCGTCTATGGACACATATTGTTGCCCCATAGCCTAGCTTTATTGCTATTTCCTGAACATCAGAGAGTAATTTTTCAGATTTGCTGTAATAGTACATAGATCCAGTATCTTTGTTTATGTGCCCATCACCAAGCATAAGGGCTCTGAATAGGATATCAAGTTGTCGCCTACTTAGCTTTTTGAGTTCCGTAGGTATGAATTTATCACCCGATTTGCCAAATTTTGATAAGTAATTGGCCAGGTGATTGTTTGAAATCTCAAAAGTGCACATGACGATATCTTTTCTTCGTTTATCCTGTTTTACAGTCGCTACGAAATTTGGTCCAAGGCGATTTATTGCTTCTCTAAGCACATGAAGTTTACCGGACGTTGTTTTTTGTGAAATGCACACACCTGTTGGCTCTTCACCTCTGCTTCGCACACAACCTTCCGAAATATACCAACCAAAGAACGCCAACCATTCATCCATCTTATAGCGTTGTGCCTGTGCCGTTACGTGTCTTCCGCCATACGTTCTTACTGACATTACCGGAACTTCGAAATACTCTACTTCCTCTGCTGTCCAATCACCAGTCTTCGGGATTGCAAAATTCTTACCGTAAATATTTTCTGCAGTGTCTATGCATACAGGACCTAAATTATTCTTGTATTGTATTCCAGTACGCCTATATGCGACTCTATGGTTTGGCGTTATTAAGAAGTCCATATTAGATGTGTTTATTCTCATCATCTTGCCCTCGTAGGGATACCTTACGATCGCAGTTGGTTCACTGTATACAATGCTGTCAGTCTTTGGATCGAGGCAGCAAACTTTGTCCGTATACTTTAAATCGTAAAACCTCTTCCAGCCTTCCTCTGTCAAAACTTCAGTATCTTCGCTGTAGCAACCCATCTTGACAATATGTATCTTTGGATTGAGCTCCTTGACTGCATAAATTAGGTTAATCGATCCGACGATATTGTTCTGCATTGTGTAAGCTGCGTGCGTGTGGTCCCTCATCGAATACGGTGCTGACCTTTCTTCTGCAAAGTGGACAATCGCTTCCGGCTTTTCCTTCTTTATGATGTCATGAAGAAGTTTGTAGCTCGTGACGTCGCATTCGTGATAAGAAATGTTCACTCCCTTAAGCTCCTTTGCAGCCTTGACTCTCTCTCGTGGTGTAAGTATCGGTAATCCAGAATCAGATTCTACTTCGACTACTGCCTTTCTTGTGAACTGGTTGTCGACTCCGGAGACTTCGTGTTTTTTCGACAGCCTTAGGGCAAGAGCCCATCCAAGATATCCATCTATCCCAAGTATCATTACCTTCAAGGAATCACCATCCAACTGTTGCTTGAAGCTTTAAAGCGCTTTTGTCTATTAGAAATTCCTGTCGTGCTGCCTTGGGCCGAAGCCTCCGCGTCTGCCTCGTCCTCCTCTAAATCCGCCACCACTACGATGTCCTCCGCCGCCACCATGGTGTTCACCACCACGATGTTCGCCGCTGCCACGGTGCTCTCCGCCGCCATGATGTTGGCCTCCTCTTTCTCCGCCTCCACCGCTGAAGCGTCTTCCGCGCGGTCTCATTCCGCGTCCACCTCCGCCGGATCTGTTTGGTTCTCTGTCTCGGTACATCTCTTCCCTTGAAGGTAGCTGCACGTCGCGGAACTTGTCGAGGTTGAGTGTTATCTGATTCAACTTTACGTTTGCGTAGAACTGTATGTCCTTTATCTGCTCTCTCTCGTAGTTTTCAGCAATTGTAAATGCCCTTCCCTCTTTGCCCATTCTTGCGCTTCGCCCAACTCTGTGGACGTAGACGTTCGGCGCGTCTGGGGTCCCGAAGTTGATTATGTCAGTTACGTCAGCTATGTCTAGCCCTCTTGCCGCTACGTTGGTCGCAATCATGAACTGCGCCCCTTCTCTGAAGTGGTGGAGTGATCTTTCTCTCTTCGCCTGTGTCAACCCTCCGTGGAGAAGTATTGCATTGTGGTTGCTCTTGACAAGAACTTTGTGAATCACATCAGCATCGTGCTTTGTCCTTGCAAATATTATCGCCTTCTTAGGCTTGTACTCATCGATGTACGCCAAAAGCGCCGAGAACTTCATCTTTCCCGGAGCGTATGTGTAGAAGTGCTGGATCGTGTTCACAGTTATGTCCTCTTCTTCGCCGATTCTTATCTTGACATTGTTGTTGTCGGTGTATCTGTCTGCGAGGTGCATTATTTCCTTTGGCATAGTTGCCGAGAACATAACGAGCTGCTTATCTGGAGGAGCTCTTTGCATTATGTATTCAACATCTTCTATGAATCCCATGTCAAGCATCTGGTCTGCTTCGTCGAGGACCATGTACTTTATCTCGCCTATGTCTAGCGCTCTCCTTTCCAATAAGTCAATTATCCTTCCAGGAGTTCCCACTACAACGTTGACTCCTCTGTCTATGGCCTGCATCTGCATGTTTATCGATGCTCCGCCGTATACTGTCACCGTGCGTATTCCAAGTGGTGCGCAGAAGCTTGCCGCGAACTTTTCCACTTGAAGGGCAAGCTCTCTTGTTGGGACAAGAACAAGCGCATCAAGATGGTGTGATCCCTTTATCTTCTGCACTATCGGTATCATGAACGCTCCTGTTTTTCCGGAGCCTGTCTTCGCTCGCACTACCATGTTCTTTCCTGCAAGCATTTCCGGTATCGCGGCTGTTTGCACTTCTGTCGTTTGTGTGAATCCTATCCTTCTGAGCGCTTCTACTAGCTCAGGCTTGAGGTTCATCTCTGTGAATTCTGTCATGTTTATCATCTGAAAATAAGAAAAACTAGTCTGTCTTCTTTCTTCACTATATATCAAATGCCATAATATAAAGAGCTTCCTATAGGCTTGTATGGCGTCGTTTACCTCTTCAATTGCGCAAATCTCTGCGAGTTTATCTCCATCTTCTTCTGCCACGCATCGTCGAGGTCTATGTCAAGCTTTTCCATTAGCTTGAGCGACAGATAAAGCAGCGAACAGACTGCTGTGCGCATGTCAATTGTAGGGAAGTCTACTCCTGTGTAACCGTCCCATCTTGTTACTGTAACGCCGTGATTTTCTCCAAAGCGCCTCAGTATTCCTATGCAGTCGGACAGGAAAGACATGAATTGTGCAATTTCCTCATTGCTTTTTTCTTCTGTGAACCACAGCAGGGCTTTCCAGCTTGAAGGATCATCCATCAATATGTTCCATTCCTTCTCAATGTCGAATTCTAGTACCTTTACTACCTTTGCAAAGAAAAACAATATGTCGACGAATTCCAATGCTACCTTGTCTGTGTAGCTCTTGCTGTCTCGTTTCTCTTTTCCGAACCATTGACCTAGCTCAGAGACCTCTCCCTGGAGCATTAGCAATATGTCGTGTTCGCTGAGCTGCGGCGCGAACCAGTATTTTTCTACGTCAACATAGATACGGTCTACAAACGCTCTCAGCTCACTTCCGCTTTCTATGCCTACTCCGTGTGTCCTGCGTAAACTTGTCGTGTTTTGGGCGTGACTCAATGTTTCATCAGCTAGACTAACAACATGTTTTGCATTCATAGGATTGGCTCTCTGCATAAATATCTCTCACTTCTGTCAGATATATAAGGCTTTTCAAAAGTAGAAAGCCTCAGAAGGGAATCGAACCCTCAACATCCAGTTTACAAAACTGGCGCTCTGCCATTGAGCTACTGAGGCATGCTATCTTATTTGTCGGCATCCTTTTAAACATTAATCTTTTCTTGCGAAGATCGCTGCGTAGGACACAATCGGGTGGACAAGCCATCTTATCGGCTTCAGCCTTTCCGCTGTATCCCTGATGAACTTTATGTCCTTCGCCTTGATGCCTCCGAGCAGCCCAATTACTGGCGGGAAAAGCAGGAGGGCAAGCACTGCGTTGACCGCTATGAGGTAGCTGTGCTGCTGCAGGTAGATCGAAAGCGCGTAAAGCGCCAACCCTATCGCTATCGACGACACTGCTACTATCGAGAACTGCCTGAGCTGGTGCTTGAACTTGAACTGGTCTTCAAGCGCTTTCATATAGATTATGTCAAGAACTATCGGCGTTATCGCGAACAGCGCCACCAGGACTCCGACGGCCTGCAGATACGGAGTGAGCGCCAGCAGCAAGGCAACCTGTATCACAACCGCTAGCACCTGGTATTTCATAAATCTCTTCACATCTCCCTGTCCGACCACAAGCGTGCCTGCATAGGTGCCTATTAGTCCAAGCGCCATGCCTGCTATTATGATCACGAAATACTGCGGGGCGAGTGTGTATCCCGACGAGACCAGCAGTTTGAGCCACGGTGTTGCAGTCGATGCCATGTAAGCCACCAACGGGAATAGAATCAAGGCAGTGTAGTAGAGGCTTTTGTTGTATATGCTGCCTATTTTGTGCGCTACGTTCTCGCTGGAGAGCGTGCTAGAGAAAGCCGGCAGAAGCACAAAAGTTATCGACGTTATGCTTAGCTCTATGAACCTGGCCAGCTTGAACGCCGCGCTGTAGTTTCCGACTATAACCGAAGTGGCGAACAGCCCGAGGAGCATCACGGCGAGGTTCTGCGCGCCAAGAGTGGCCACGTGCGACGTGACGACTGGTATTGAAAAGCCTGTCAGTTTCTTCATGGCTTTCCTTGTGGGGCTTACAAGCCTGTGCCACTTTTGGATTACTATGTAGGCAAGGCCGACGAGCGAGCCTGCCAGGAGGCCAACCAGCATTCCAGCCACTGCGCCGACTACTCCATAGCCTGCGATCACAAGTCCTACCGATGCGATCAGGTTGAAGATTGAATATGCGATATTGCTGATGGTCGCCTCCTTCACCAGGTTCAATCCGACAAGCGCAGCCAATGCAAGGTTGAAGAGCACGCCTATGAACTCTGCTATCGACGCAAGCTGGAGCGGAAACGTGAGTGCGGCATTTCCATACAGCGAGGTAGCTATGTATCCGCTCGCAAGGTAGCCTGCTATCCCTATTGCCAATCCAATGCCAGAAGCAAGGACGTAGCCGTTGCTTATTATCTCGTTGACGAGTTTGTGGTCCTTCTTAATCTCTGGCAGCATCTTCCTGAATGCTGTGCCTATCCCGAACGCGCTTCCGATGCCAAGAAGACCTGAGAAAGCCACGGCTATGCTGTATATTCCGTAGTCGGCAGGCTGGAGATATCGTGCAAGGAATACCAAGAGGAAAAGGACGACCAGCGAGGAAGCGAACTTCCCAAGCAGAAATATGACGCCTCTTTTCGCAGTGCTGAGGCCTATCTCCTGAACCTCTTTGTCTACCTCTTCGCCTGGCATGGATTAACCCAGAACTATCTTTTCAGCAGTCTTCGCGAACTTCTTCCTTTTCTCCTGGTGCTTCTTCAAGAATTCGTTGACAAACTCTATGGTTATGTCCTTCAGCTCGCCAGAAGTCATCGATCCTTCCTTGAACCTTTTGTAGACATCGTTGACTAGCTTGTCGTCAGGATGATGGTATCTAAGTATCTGAAATGCCCTGTCGATCTCCGGAACTCCTCCCAGCTTCTTGTGCTCTGCAAGCGTGTCCCTTCCGCCTGAGAATGCATTCTTTATTTTCTTCTTCGCCGATTCAGGAGTGTCGGTCAACATAATCGTCGAGTCCGGGTCAGAAGAGCTCATCTTCTTTCCCAACTGCAGGCTTGGCTGAAACGAGAAGTATATGAACGACGGAGCGAACATCTTGTAAGGCAGTTTTGTAGCGACGTCGCGGACTGCTCTTGCGTGGGGGTCTTGGTCGACTCCGATTCCTGTCAACGACGGCATAGGCCCGTTGAACTCCTTTAGCTGCTGATGGATTATGTCTGCGTACTGCAGCATGTTAGCCGAGTTCTTTCCGGGATTGTAATCCTCTCCGTAAATTCCGAAAAGCGTGTTGAACGTGAACTTCTTGGTCAATTCGAACGTGAATTCGTAGTATCTCTGCTCCTTTCTGCTCTGCACGTAGATGTCTTTTTCATCGACACCGAGTGCAAGAACGTCTGTTGCGTTGTCGATTGCAATCTGCTTCGCCTTTTCCAGGCTCGGCACCTTTTCGTCTGGCCTAGACACATATCCGTCGATGTCGGCTATTCCGAAGTAGCATCTCGCTCCCAGGCTCTTGAAGTACAAAAAGAGATCTATGTCGACTTTGTGGCCTATGTGCATTGGCCCAGAGCAAGCAACGCCGGTCATCTGTATGAACGGTTTCTTCTGCTTTATCCTCTCTTCCACAAGCTTGAAGTCCCTGTGCGCAATCACTATGTTCCTTCTGAACAATAAGTTGTCGAAAGATTTCCTTTCCGATTCAGAGAACGTGCCCAGTCCGAACTGCTTTATCAGTCTGTCGACTACCTCTTTGTTCTCAGTGTCAGGAACAGCCGACTTCCACGCGTCGATCTCAATCTTCTCGCTGGCCATGTTGTTCAGAGGCTATTGATAACCAAGGCTTTTATTGGTTTTGTGCTCTGCCGATGCCCCGCTGTTTACTTTATCCTGACTTCAAGCCTCAGATATCTTCTTGGTACGCCCTTCCTGCCGAGGTCGTTTACCCAGAATGTTACAGGCTTCGCCTTGTAGACTGCTCTGGGGCTATCGATGAACTCGTCCAGGTCCGGCGGCGCCTTTTGCCGCTTTCTTTTGTATATCAAGCCCAATGCCTTCTCCATCTCTCTCCTGTTAGTCACAATGTCTGCTTTCGCCTTGACATAGACGCCCACGCCTTCGCCTTCCGGCACAGTGGAATCGTATATCACCAACGCCACGTTGTGGTTCTGCTCTATGTTTGCGGAGTGAACGCAGTTTTTCGATGATATCCAGTAGAAATTGTACTTGCTGTCGTAGGCGCAGAAGACTGGCGAGTTCCACGGAGTCCCGTCGTTGTTGACCGTGGCTACCGTTATGTAGACTATATCATTCATTATCTTCCTCGCGGTCCGCGCTTCCTTTGCCCTGTTCATCAGGCTTCTTCCAAGCGCAACCCTCAGCTCAGCTTCCTTCCTTGTAGTCGTGTTCTCAGGGAACTGTGAAAAATACCTATTTACCTCGCTGGCTCCCATGCTTTATAATGGAAACGACATCTTTAAAACCTTTATAACACAGTTGTGCTTTGCACACCGCATTGCGCTATGTCGAAGCACACAAAAACCTTTTATGGCTTGACCAGAGAACATAGCTCCGTGAACCCATGGCCGAAACAGATCTCCATCACGTAGAGCACATGAAGCGAATCTTCGAGTATGTGGCATACGGCTCGCTCGGAATAGACATGGCGATAACGATTGTCACTCTTCTGTCCGCGAACAACGGCAGCCACCAGCTCTCCGGCCTTCAGGTGCTTCTCAACTACGCGCTCAGCGCAATATTTATAGTCTCGCTTGTGCTCTTCCTTGCGATAGTCGTGGTTTCTCACTACGAGAAGATAATAGACAAATTTGCGGAGATAGGCTTCAATGCGCAGACAAAGCGAAGAAGGCGGGGGCAGACGAAGCTGCGCCACCACCGATAGAGCACAGCAACCTTTAAATACTTAGCCAATAAATAAAATCTGTTCTTTTTATAGAGAGCAAGAATGTAATACTACTTAGAGGTTTTAACATGGGAAAGTTTCCGATTGCAGATGCCGAGATATCAAAGATCTGGATCTGCAAGAGATGCAAGGCGAGGAGCAAGGCTGGCTCAGAGAAATGCCGTAGCTGCGGCTATGGAGTCCTTCGACCAAAGAAGAAGGACGTAAAGGCAAGAAAGTGATTGCGCTAATTTGGTGATGTAATGGTAGATCTTGATGCAAATGAGCAGCTCGTAATCAATGCGATGAAGGAGCTCGGCGCCACAAAGGACACTCAGATAAAGACTGCAGACGACATAATGAAGAAGACCAACCGTCCAAAGGGCATGGTCAACAACGTTCTTGTAGCTCTTGTCAACAAAGGCGTAATCAAGAGGGTAGCCCGCGAAAAGGCTTCTGGCTATTACATACTCGCACAGGTGTGAGCTTGGACGAACCAGATCAGTACATCGATTTCATGGCGAAGTACAAGGACTGGGTAGCGATAAAAAGAATAGGAATAAGGCCTGACACAAAGCCAAATGAAATCGCATTCTATTTAGCAGGAATCCGTGGCTCCATCGACAGAAAGGCATACACGATTCTCGGAATAAACACGGCGCCTATCGACAACTATGTCAAAGAGGCTACAAAGGGACTCGGCAAAAGCAACGATGCGCTTGTCACTGCGGTTTCAAAGTACAAAGAGAGCGCAGCCAGATCCGCAGTCGAACAGGCAACCGCAGGCAATAAGGATCTTCAGAGATTCGCAGAAGCTTATCTTCTAAACCAGCTCATCGCAACATTGGGATTCGAAACATCGATATCACAGGCGGCCATGTCGAAGGTGTGGAAAGAACTCAAGCTTCCAAAACCGAAGGGCAGACTGCCTGGTTCTGGAAAGAAAAAGACAGATGTTGCAGACGAAGCCGACGCGTAATTAGCAATTAATCTAATTTTTTCTGTGCAGCGTCAGTTTTCTTCTCATCGTTTCCGAGAAGAAGAGCGATTCCGCAAGCATCTCGCAGTTCTTCTGCATCATTTCCAGCGTCACCCGGTTCGCAGCTTCGAACATAGGCAGCAGTTGGTATATTTTGACGTTTGAATGAAGCTTTATTACCTGCCATGGAAGCTGGCTCCTGTCGTTGTATTTTCTAATTTTTTCATTCAGCACATCTATTGCCTTTGGGTCTGCACCGTTGAAGAACGCTATCGTCACCCATGGATACGGGTGCCTGTCGTCGCCGATATGCCCTTCGCAAGACGAATATGTGGGCAATCCCATGAACTGCAGTGCCTTGACAAGCCTTTCTATGCCCTTGTCTATCTGTTCTCCGCGCAGCTCAAGCTGGTCCAACGACTTAGGCTTTCTCTCAAGAGCGATTAGCTTCAGTGGCATGATATCTGGAAAGGCTCAGACCATTCATATATTTAAAAGTAGCTAAAACCTGATTTTGACTGGTTCTATGTGCATTCCGTCGGAGTAGACGTATTCTCCTGTTCCGTTCGGATTCCTTCGCACTACATGGAATCCTTTCGGAAGCGTCTCGCTCCTCAGAAGCTTCTTGTCCTTTTCCACAAGGTCTTCTCCAGTAAGCATACGAGCCGAATCGCCGTGGAGGTGCACTCCATGGAGTTCTCTGTACCCAGCTGCATCAAGTTGATACTTTCCATCTACGTCTATGTCGACGGAAAGATGGTCTGCAATCAGGTCAGGCCTTGCAACTATTCTTATTGGGAATACCATGGCCTGTGCTCCGCTTCCGTAGCCGGCGAGCACTCCGAGGTTGTTTGCATGCCATGTTTTTCTTCCGAATCCGTTGACAACCAGGCTTGCAAGGCTCATAGTCACAGATGTTGTGTAAGAGTTGCCAACCAAAGAAGGAAGCTTTAGCGCCTCCTTTATGTGAAGGCCTTCAACAAACTTCTCGAATTCAGGCGTTTCTCTCACCCTCTTCAACCAATCCCAGTATGCCTTGATCATAGGTTCGTTCTCTATGTAAGCTATGACTGCGTGTTCATGCTGAACCCCGTGGCCGTTGGTGTTGAATTCTCTGAACCGCGCTTCGATAAGTTCTGTAAGCTTCGCATATCCTATAAGCGGATCCGGCCCCACTTCTGGCCTGGACTGCATTGCAGCGAAAAGCGCAGGATTTTTGTTCTTCATATGGTGCGCGAACAAAAAGCTTGCAAGATAGATTGCCTGCTTCGGGAATGGCACGTGGCAAATGAAGAAATCTATCTCTTCGAGTATTTTGCTGTTTCCGTTGCCGAGGCTGCTATACTCCTCTTCAAGTCTTTGGAGCGCCTTTCCTACTGTATAAACGTAAACGATTTCAGAGAATTTTCCGTGGACAACAGGAGTTTCTTCTTGGAACTTTGTGAAATCAGAGAGAGGAAGATGATAGCCTGCCCATCTGTCGAATATCTCGACAAGGTTTGGCATGTTCGTGACCCACATCAATGCTCCTGCAGCACCCTGGGTTGGCTCTGCTCCTGGAGCCGACTTGGAATTGTATAGCGCTGTGTCGGCAGTGACAACTAAAGCAGATTCTCTGTGGCCGTTCTCTGCAGAGTACCTAACTCTTGAGACTGCCTCGTTTAACGAGAGCACTCCACCAACGCATGCGAATGTGACTGGCACCACGGCAGCAGACCTCATCATTTCCATAATCGGGCGGTACTTTGCCTCGTTCTCAGCAAGAAGCTTTGATCCCGCAAGAAGCAGCGCAGGCTCGATCTCTGGCCTGCTTCTGTCTGGGTTGCTTTCTGTTCCGTAATAAATTGTTCTGATCGGAGTTTGTGAAATCCTTCCCATCGATTCTTTGTCATCGGCAAGCTTTTTCATAAATTCATAAAGCATGTTGGCGACAAATGTGACATTGCTCTCCGAGTAGCCAGGCATTCTTATTAAATCGACACCAAGGCCTTTCCTGATCTTGCCTTCGGTCTCGCTCTCCATAGCAGGCTTTACGTGTTCGTCTATTTCCCACTCCTGTATCATTGAATGTTCCTTTCTAACGGCGTCGCGCGCCCTATGGTACTCCTTGCCTTTTGCAGCCATCTGATCGTGCGTTATGGATTCTGCAAGCGCCATTGGGGAAAGTGTTATGCCCGGCGTTGTTACTATCATTTTATTGATGCCAATTTTGCTTCTAGGTCTAGCCTCTGCCATCGACATTGATATTACCTGACCAATCGCCGAAGGAAGAGTGAACAAATAAGGTATATATATGCCGAGCGGTGCCTAGACGATTGACGATTAAGGGTCTGCACCGATCTTTGTCAGGTCAGCTATGCCTTTCTCGTAAGCGCCCAGATACTTGAACTCGCGCTCTGCAGGATCGTAGTCAACCATTCTCAGGTTCATCAGGCGAACCGGAACTCCAGACGGGATCTCTGTCGAGTTTCTTATTGCAATGAACCTAAGTTCTGGCCAGCCTGTGAGGAACGCGCTGATTGCTCTGTGGTGGCCATCTTTTATCACCGGAATCGTCTTTTTTCCGTCGAGCTCTTCTCTGGCTTCCCGCAAAAGACGTCGCGGATCAACACTTATCGTAAATCTGTCTTTATCTTTTGCCACATCGCGCCACATTGAAGGCTTTTGCTTTGGTGCCTCTGTATTTTGTGTAACTCTTTTTGCAGCTGCCCACTTCAATTCATTATACAAGGCAAACGCTATCTGTTGAGAATGGAAAGCCTCATCGATTGGAGGGGTCATGTACCTGAGGCTTCTCGTTCGCTTCACTGCCATATTGAGAAGACGCTCCAAGAACGCTTCCAAGTGCGCATTGCCTTCAGTTTCTTGCTCTATATCAATGAATGCTTTGATGACAGTGCCTGCATGCTCTCGCGGCAATGTTTTCATCAACGCATCAAACACCTTACTTTCCTCCGCTTTGCTGGGACGCTTCATGCCGGTATATAAGCTCTCGATCATACCAAATGCACGCCTTGCGCGCTCCATGAACTCCTTTGCTTTTTCAGACTGTGACGGCGGTGTCTCAGCGAACATAGAAGGGTCGCGCAGTAACTCAAGCCCTATGCCGTCGATTCTGTCTTGTTCTGCACCTTCTACAACATAATGCAAATTGCTTGCTTTCATTTGTTTCCTTTCACTCCATTTTTTCGCCACATCAAAAATCCCTTCCTCGCCGTTAGACAAAATTACTCTTCTATCTGCTTGTGCGAACTTCTCTAGATTCTGCAGTGCAGGTTCGAACGAACTCCTATCGAAATAATTAATTATAGGTGGCAGATAGAAAGCAGCCAGTATCGGACCGGCAGGCGAGTAACGTATCATGCAAGGTTGTCCCGGCTTATCCAAATTTTCAAGGTCAGCCCCGCCATTTGTCAAGTTAAAAAATTTCTTTGAGTTTACGACTGTCTGCATGCACAAGGTTCTCGGCCGGAGTTGCACACGTTCTAAAGTTATTTCTGCATTTTTGTACTGTTCAATCGGCCTTAAGAAGTCAACGAGTTCTGACTCGTGCATAGAATAACGTTCAAGCGGGTAATCATGGCCATTTTCTTTGTAAGCTCTTATTATCTGGACAAGACTCCTCAAAGGGATTATTAGCGTGTCATCTATTATTGCGTGTCTGATGCTTACTGGGCAATTGACCCTGTTGAGAAAGTCCCTTCCCCGATACTGGAATTTATATCCGGGCGCATCGGTTGCTTGTCTGTTTACCATGTTCTCATACCTGTATGCTCTAGGCGTCGGCACATATTTCGGACAGTTCCGTCTTTTCAGATTCGTAGATACCTGGATATTTGTACGCCTTTTCTGTATCGTGTGCAGTAAGCCTCAGGTACATCAGTCTAGTGGGAACGCTAGATGGGGCCTCTGTCGATTCGCGTATCTTCACAAACCTGAGTTTTGACCAGCCCATTAGCATGGAGCTGATTGCCCTGTGGTGCCCGTCCTTTATCACCGGGATTACTTTCCTAGCACCAATGTCTTCGTAAGCTTCATTGAGTATTCTTTGCGCAGCAATCCCCGGTTCTATACCGCCATACCGTGATTTATGCAAGTCCTTATATACGAGTAGCCATATGTGTTCTGCCAAAAACGCCTCGTTTACCGGCGTCGTTTTTGACAAATGCAGTGATCTCTGATATCTTAACAGCGCACTTAGCAGGTGTTCGAGGAAAGGCTCTCCTGTTTTACTATCTGAACATTCTCTCTGTATGTCTATTACTGCTTTGAGTGCCATTGTGGCCAAATAGAATGACCGCGTGTCGTTTCCAATGCCTCTGACCTTCAAAAATATTCCCTTAGCGATATCATCCAAATTTGACATGGCGTTCTCTCTGCCACGGATTCTATCCAATTTATCCAATTCACTAATTATTTCATCTGTTATTTCCCTAAGGTTCATCTCGAGCAAATGTTGCGGACCAAATCCTTTCTGCACTTGTATCCGTGGTGACCTGGAAATTATCCAACTCATTGTGGTTTCTGTCAAATCATCGGCCTCAATGCTAACTGGCATTCTTTTTTTTGCTTCTGCCAGACTTTCCAGGTTCGCTAACGCCGGATTGAATTTTTCTCTATTGAAGTAGTTCATGATCGGAGGTAGATAAAGTGCAGCGAGAGTTTCGCCATCAATCTCGGCTCTCATAACGTATGCATGACCAGGTGACTCAACTAGGTTGCAATCGGCCCTGTCGTCTGATAGCGTCAAGAATCTCTCAGCTGTTACTGTAGTCTGCATACATAGCGTTCTTGTGTGGAGCAATTCATTGTCAATCACTATATTTGCATTTTCGTAATGTTTTGCCGATCTCAAAAGTTCTACAGTGCTACTGTCACTTAATGGGATTCGCTTAACTGCCCTGCTTCTATCTACAGTCCATCTCGGCGTAGTAAGTCGTACTAGGTTTCTTAGTGGAACCATATAATCTACATTCGCAACAGCCTTGCTAAGTTCATTCGAATGGTTCACACTATTCAGGAAAGCATCTTTCGGTTTGCAGAACCTAAATCCCGATTTGTCTACCATATTTTATACCTTTACGAATCAACCCCTACGCTCTTCAGTTCTCCTATGCCTTCTTTGAACAGGCCCGGATACATCTCAGGTTTGCGCAGCAGCTGCCTTGTTGGTGGAACTCCCGAGAACGGAATCGGCAAGTTTGTCGGTATTTCTTCAGAGTGCCTGATTACTACACTCGGTTCGGTTTGCCTTCCTGCCGCCAACGCTGCAAATGTTCTATGGGTTCCATCTTTCACGACAGGAACAACACGTTGTCCTTCGGTTTCGGCTACGAATCTACGCAAATAATCGTTAAGATCTATCTGAACTCTACTTCCATGGCCGATTACCTCTGGTTCTGCAAACAAAACACGTCCATGTTTACTAAAGGTGGGTTCAAGTGTCAAAAATTGGTCGTAGCATCGCTCTTTTTCTGTTAGAATCTTCCTGAACAACGATAATTCATTTTCTCTGATTCCGATTCTTGTCAAGTTGTCGAGTCCAACCCATGCATACTCCTCATGGTCTTTCGATAGTTTAATGTCTCCCTGTTTGACAGTAACTGCGAAATTGAATTTTCTTACCGGATTGCCCCCACTGGAGGCTAAATCAATACAACCTAAATACTCCTCTATGCTTGTCACTTCTAAGCCAGTCTCCTCCTTCACTTCACGTGCTATTGCCTGCTCGATTGTTTCCCCGTTTTCAATGCCTCCTCCAGGCACAACAAATTGACCGGCAAAACTATCATGTGCCGCGCGTTTCAAAGCCAATACTCCCTTTTCGTTTTTTATCACGGCGCCTACAGACAATCTATTGAATCCCTCTCGCTTTGCTCTATCCACAAGCGCGCGTGTAATCAGTTCGTTTGTTCTCGCCGGGCATTTTCCAAAGAGTGCAAGATATCTAAGAAGCACATATGTTTGGGCGTATTCCTGGTCACTAGCGCCAGAAAGGAACATTTCGGCTAATTGCTCTTCTGTTATTTGGCCGTGCACATTTGTAGGATAGGTCCCTCTGCCAGATGTTAATTGAAAGATCGAGCGTATACGATCGCGGATGCTTGTCGTGTCCTTCTTCCACAACTCTGTAAAGTCACCATATGGTAGACCATTGAGTCGCGGAACGTATTGAAATTTAGTATCCATCGCTCTCTTCACTATGTCGTCGAACACTGCAATATTTTTTGAATAACATCCCTGATTCGCTGCACCTAACGATCCAAGGCTTCTTTGCAATCGTGTTGCACATAACAAAGTTTTTCCTGTCCTTATTGGTGCTAGCATGATTAATTTCAAGCCAGCTTCGGGATAAGGATCGCAATTTACCGTTATTATCGGCTTGTCGAGCCCTGTCCTTATTCTTTCTTCAAGGTTTTGCAATGCAGGTTCGAAGCTTTCTCTATCGAAATAATTGACTACTGGCGGGAAATAAAACGCTGCATATCTAGACGGCTGGTGCACGATGAGTGCTGCGATTCCGTTGGCCATGACCGTCTTCAGCGTGTCGTGTGCATTGCAAAGCGACTCAAGCTTGTCAACGTTAACTACTGTCTGTATGCTTAGTGTGTTTTTCGATATCGGAACATCAGCGAACTCTATCTCAGCATGCGCATACGGCTTTCCACCGTGCGGATCTGTAACTGCTCTAAGCATCGCAGTAACGTCCTCTATGCTAAGCGGGTGTATGGCGAGAGCAGAAGGTTCTTTTGTAGTGGCCAAGGTATAGAGATCTCTCGGAGTTAAAACGGCATAAACCTCTTCTAGGAGTCTTCTCAGTCTTGGCGTAGCATCCATTTTGCTGAGAAGCTCATCCTTAGGTATATGCATATCGTAGTGCTTTGTTCCTCCCATCATGTTCACGATTAAAAGTTGTTGTGTTCTTTTGTGTTGCTGTCCTCATTTTTCATCAATGCATCTACATCTATGATCAAGCGGCTGAACTTTATCTTAGGTTTAGTGTCTGTTGTGACTAGGCTAAGCTTCCTCATCTTGTTTATGTATGTGCTGACGTTGCTTAGCTGTAGGCCAAGCTTTCTTGCTATTTCTGAGTTTGTCAGTTCTCCGTTGCAGTAAAGCAGGGTTTTGAGCATCGTTTTGCTTGCGAGTATAGTACGGACTTCCTGAAAGTCGAACTTAGCGTTGACGAGCACCTCCTTTGTACTTTCCGTTGTGCAATCTCTTGCCTTACATGTTATTGCGTTGAGTATTGTGTGTATGCCTTCTGCAAGCTCTGCATCAGAAGGATTTTTTGGTGTCTGTACTGGCTTCTTCAACAGCGACGTTTCCTGCAAAAACTCAGACATTGGAGCAACAAAAGCAGAAGAGACGTTTGCCCTTTCTGATACTGCCAATCTGGCCTTGCCTACGATATCCCCTATCTCACCAAGGCTCATGTTGCATGACGGCCACGAATCCTTGTGCTGCAGATTTGCAAGTTGTTTTGTGTGGCAGAGTGCAGGAACTATGTTATCGTCATCTCCCCCATTATGAAGTACTAGCATCTTACTTCTTATGTATTTGTATACTTCTGCTCTATCTGCTGGCGCTATTATGAAATCAGGATTGTCTTCGACAACCTTGGAAAGTCTTGCACAGTTATTTGCAAAGTACATGTCGAACGGCTTTTGGATAGCATGATACGCTGCGCTATAAAACTTGCCTTCTTCTTCTACCATCTTCTCAAGTTTTACCTCTCCGAGGAGTTCATAGAACGCAAAAAAATCTGCCTTATTCTGGGATATAGTTGCCCACGCATCAGATGATCTTATTATCTTCACGTTTGTCAGATTTGCGCCAAGAACAACTAGCAAAAGCATTATCTCGTCAACTATGTCTTCAACGTGACTACTCAGTGACACTTTTGTACGTTTCAGCGACATTCGTCTCGGATGTTTGTGTGCAAGTATGTTGTTGTCGTGTAAGAATATTGATACGCTGTTGCCCAAATTCGTCAATGCCGAGACCACTGCAAACCTCTGTACTGCTAGATAGCTCGGAGTAACATACGTCATCGGTATCATAAAATGATGTTTTCCACCATCCAGAAGGAGTGGACGATCAGATTCTCCAGCCAATAGCGACGACTTGACAAACCTCTTGTAGAATTCCTTCCGGTCTCTCTCCATCCCTTCACTTACATAAATTCTATAACAAATCTTGGATTTACATAATATATATACCTTAGGTTGTATTAGGAAACTTATATTTTTTTCATAAGTAATTCGCCATGTATATCCTAAGCATAATTTTTGTTATATAATTTACATGGTTTAAAATCTGGTACGTTCATAGATAGAGTCACATGGATGTTACGGTGGGGAAGTATACGCCAATCTACGAAATGCTGAATAAGCCGGGGCCAGAGCAATCCACCCTTTTGTCTTGCTCTTGCTGCCCCGGTTATTCTGTTCAATGTTCTTGGATCCACACCGACCATCAAGCCAGCGAGCAAGCCTTTAACGCCAGATAAAACGTTGACGATTGATTATCATGAAAAATATTTTGTCTCTCAGTATTTCCATCACCAAAAACCATAAATATTATAATAAACGTGAAAATTCTATGCAGAGTAAGACATCATTTTGCCCGAATTGCAAGCGACTCCTAGTGCCGAAACGCATCGATGGCAGACTTCTCAGGACATGTGGCACATGCGATTATAGTGAAATCGTACGAAGAGACGATGGATCTACCCCCACTGCCACTATAACGGTTAGCGAGCCGGCTGAAGATAAGGGGAAAATCATTATTCTTAGTGGAAACGACAGCTCTACAGTGGAAAGAATTTGTGAACATTGTGGAAATGATAGGGCCATTATGGGGGAGATAGGCGCTTCGAGGATGAATGATGAGCAGGGTGTTGTCACATTCACGTGTACTAAATGCAAGCACACTGACAGAGACTACATATCAGGCTCTTACGCCTCGAGATGATTATGCTGAGTGATTACGATGCCGAATAAGACAACAGATGTGGAAATAAGCAAGGAGTCTGTAGTGTACGCCAAAGCTGCGATGCTAACAAACGGAATTGGAATCGATTTCGATGCAATACGCCATCTAAGCGGCTATAAACGCGAGGATTTTGGTTATAACAGTAGCCACCACATAAGCGAAGCGGAGAAAAAATTAGTTCCCCAGGAATTGTTACTGACTGACTTGGCTGGTAGGACATCTGCAGCAAGCTGTGTAAACTACCGCACAACCCCATACAAATTAGTTTTTGTCGATGGGGCTCCAAGAATTCAAGACGTAAATACCGGCGAGTATCTTCAAGTTCGCGTAGAGCTGCTCAAGCATCCACCATTCAGGGATTCAAAAACACCAGACGGCACACCAGTGAATAGAGTGATAAGCAATTGCGGCTTATGCGAAGTCAACGTTTGGCTCTGGCACGACTGTGCATTCTATACTGAGCACGAAGCTTGCAAATTCTGCGGAATTAATTCAATAGCCAACAAATTCGCCGGTCAAGATCTGCTTAGAATTTCAGAAATAACTGGGATGTCAAAAGACGAGTCTACTGCCTGGTGGCAGAAAAAACGGGAAAGGACGATAGAAAACGCAGTTGCTGCGCTTGCAGAGGCCCTGAAATATGATTTTGGCGGACACAAACACCTGATCTTTACTGCCGGAAGTTCCATAGATACTGATCCCCAATGGTCGATATACTACGAAGTAATGAAGGCGGTAAACGAACGCGTCACAAAACTGTCTGGCTTGGAAACTACTGTAATTTTGACTCCGCCAAGAGACTTATCTTTGATAGACAGGATAGCTGATTTCGGCGTACAATTTGCCTTCAATCCGGAGGTGTATCACCGAGAACTATTCAAGCAGCTGGCTCCGGGCAAACAAAGGCACGTTTCTTGGGAGCACTATCTAGAAGCATATAGACACGCTTTAGACCTTGTCGGGGAAGGAAAGGTGTGGGCAGGTTTTGTTTTTGGACTTGAACCTGCAGAAAGCTTGCTCTCCGGAATAGAAGAATTGAATTCTATGGGAGTAGCAGCAGGAGCGAACATACTACACATGGACCACGGGAATACACTGCCGTCCGGAATCCGTGTACCAAAAACTGAAGATGCCTTGCGTTTCTATAAAAGATACGGGGAAATAGTGAGGAGCTCTGGACTCAGACCATTCTTCTGTGAAAAGGCCATGAGGACATCGCTAAACCACGAAGCTTTCTTGGGTTGGATCTAATGCCGTATAGTAAGACTAGCCTTGCAAAGCCAGTTTTCGTATCGATAGAAGGAGTGGACGGTGTCGGAAAATCAACCGTTCTCGGTCTTGTCAGAACAGAATTGAGAAAAGCGAGAATACCGACTATCGATTACAAAATTCCTGCATATGGGCAAACCTTTACGGCCAGTCTTCTGAAGACACTTTTTAGAATTCCCGGATATCTAGAATTCATATATGTGTCATTTCCGGAAATCCATACTCTTTTAATAGCTGCAGACACCCTGTTCTTTGAACGGAAGCTGAGACAGAACATTGCAAACAAAACCAGTCAACCATTAATAATACTTGGCGATCGCAGTGTTCTTGCAAATTATGCTTATTCGGGAGGAAAAGAAGACGGGCTCAGAAAAAAACTTTCAGATGAAATGAGGCAAAGCCTTTTCAAAAGAAGCCTCAGGCCAGACATGGCTTTCTTGCTCCACACATCACTAAATACTGTTGAACACAGGTTAAATAGCAAAGGCGAATATCTGAGCGATACGGATAAGGTGCGCTTAGCCACTGTCCAAGATAGATACTTAAAACTCTTTAATGGCGGAGAAACTCAATTTACAGAAGGCATACACACGGAACTCATAGATGCGGATAGACGTCCAGAGGACATAGCTTCCGAATTATCGAAGTTTATACGAACCCAATGTGGTTGTGACGCGACATGCTAGCCCAAATTCTAATTTTTATGGATGTTCTAGGGATTGGATACTTAATCCTATTTACTGCCGGATTGCTCAAATCCCCAAAGCGCGTCATAGCCAAAGATTCTGAACACGAAATCAGCGTTATACTTCCTATCTACAAGGAGAAAACAGAGTTGGTTAAAACGTGCCTGGCTAGTTTGTCAAAGCAGAACCCACGGCGCATAAATCTCTATGTAATATTCACCGGCAGAAACCTGCAGCAGGAAAGACTTATCCGAAGCTACTGGAAATCATACAAATCTATACGCGTATTACATCGGGAAACACCCTCTCTGGTCAGGTCGTGCATTCTTGGTCTTAACGCGGCAAAGACGGAATTTGTCTGCATACTGAACGCAGACATCATACTACGCAATAATTCTATTAGTACTCTTCTAGGTTTTGCGCAGCAGACAGGCGCCGACATCTGTTTTGGTTTGATTCTGCCAAAATACACTACAAACTTCTCCAGATTTTGTTCAATCAAGAAATTGGTGAGGCAATTCATACTACAGAAGGGACGCGGTGCACTAGGCTTTGGCTATTATCTGCCTGGCGCATTTTACTTAGCGAAGAGACGACAGCTTATTGCGAACATCAGGGAAGGCATGGTGGACGATTCAAAACTTATGCTTAGAGCGTATGAAAGGAAAATGCTTAAATTGGACTGCATACCTGTACCGTTGGCGTACGAATTAGAAAAGGGGACGTTTACTGCATGGTCATTGCAGATATCGCGCTGGTTTTTAGGACATCTTCAAATGTCTCCACAGTGGCTACTCTTTTTCAAAAATGCAGAACCGAAAGTAAAATTCGGAGGGTTTGGATTGATATACATATGGTACGTTTTTCCTATCGCATTGGCACTTAGCACCGCATTGGCATTGCTGAATGGATTCAATCCATATCTTCTGCTCTCCTTCTATATCACAATTACATTAATACTATACACTGTTAAAGAGATCAGGCAGTACCATCCCGTATTCGTAATTCTATTCTGGCCGGTTCATATTCTTGTGAAAGTAGTAGGAATGAGCCTCACTTTATATACTTTCTATGTGATGCAATTCAACAGGCAAAAGTCTTATGTGTGCTACAAGAGGTGATTAACTGACTGTTAACATAGAAGTAGAGGCTAGGTTCCATGTAAAAAATCCAGCAGATCTGGAAGCAAAGCTGGCGAGCATAGGCGCAAAATATGTTGGAGGAGGGAAAACCATCGACCACTACTACACGCTAGAAAACAGAAATTTTTGGGTGTCGGTAGAAGCGTTGCGAATAAGAGTAAAAGAAGGTAAAAAAGGAGGAATCCTAACGTATAAACCGTCCGGCAATAAAATATCGAAAGTGATGAAAACAAAAGAGTACGAAGTCTATGTCGATAAGCCTGAAGAACTAATGGAAATTTTTGCATACCTCGGCATAAAAAAACTGGACCCTGCGCCAGTAATAGAAAAGGAAAGCCGGAACTACGAATATGGAGACATAAACGTCTGTATAGATAAATATCCGATTGTGGGCACATTTGTAGATATAGAAATACTCGCCAAAAATGAAAAGCAAGCCACATCTGCAGAGGCTAAGGTCAACGCGTTCGCTAAACAGTTGGGCTTTTCCGAAGCCGATAGGCAAAAGTCCGCAGTTGGGTTTTTGCTGAAGGAGTATTACGAAAGGGGAGGTAAATGATGAAAGATTCCGTTATAAACGGCGAAGACGCCAGAATATTCTACGATAAGCAAAAGCACTACAACGCCCAAAAATATGATGCTACGCGAGTGTATGAGTTAATAAAACCTAGGTCTACATTGGTGGACTTTGGTTGCGGGTTTGGCTACTTAGAGGGCGTAATCCATAAGAAGGTCAGGCACATTTTTGCCATAGACGAATCGAAAGCAATGATAAAACAGGCAAAAGAGCACAACTATGCAAAGAACATAACGTACATGGTTGGTGACGCTGCGGATAGCGGGTTGCCTAGCCGGTCTACTGATTTTGTAATCATGTCGTTTTCGCTACACCACACCAGCGACAAAAGCAAATGGCTTCGCGAGGCTCATCGTATTTTAAAAAATGATGGCAGCCTTATCATAATAGATAGAATTGCAGCAAATCGTTTGGCACAATTGGCTTTTCCATTCTATTGGCATTTCAGCTATAAGCAAGAGCACAAGTGGAAAGAGGAAATGCCTAAACTTATTTTGCATGACAAAATCCGCGAATTATTAAAACGAAACGGCTTTAGGTTCAGATCAATGAAGAATCTGACATTTGAGAATCATCAGCTGTTCAAGAACAAATACTATCCGCGGCACGTAGTCGTGGCAAGGAAAATAGAAACCGGTTGATTCAAATGACGAATAAAAAACAGATTTTGGTAATGAATGGCGTCCACGCTTCTGGAAAAACAACCATTGCAAACCTCCTTAGACGGGCAGGGCTTGGCTTCGAGTTCTTTCCTGAGATTGGTGACGAACTGCGTAAAAGTCTAAGCTACAATCCGATGTATGCGAAAGAGGATTATGAATCTGTAATAATGAGAAAGGAAGTTTCCAGAGATGCAGAATTGCAGAGATCAAACTTGTTCCCGGTGGTAGAAACATGGCATACGGGAAACATTGCCTATCTCTTAACGAGGAATCCAGCCTTTTTCAAAGTGTATGAAGAAGCTATGAAACGGCAGCTAGAACTGATAAATCCAATAGGTGTTATTGTTTTGATAACGAAGGAAAAGTTCAGAGAGCGAATAGCAAAGGAACACGGCCTCGGAGACCTTAGCGAATTCGAAAAGTTCTTTGAAGAGATCTTAAAAAATACTATTAG
>DAIDAC010000015.1 GCA_027310825.1 Candidatus Micrarchaeaceae archaeon | reverse complement strand
AGCCAAGGCAGCAGGGATGGACCCGGAAAAGGCACTTGGGAATATACTGCTTGTCAGGGCGATAACAACAGAGCAGCAGATACTCACGCTCGACAGGGCCGACAAGCTGATACAGGAGAAAAACGTAAAGCTGATAATAATCGATTCGCTGACTTCACTCTTCAGAGCGGAATTCGTGGGCAGGGGTGCGCTGGGAGAGCGCCAGCAGAAGCTCAACCAGCACATACATAGGTTGCAGATGCTCGCCGATAAGTACAGCCTCGCGGCCTACATAACAAACCAGGTAATGGACAACCCCGGCATAATGTTCGGCGACCCAACTACACCCATCGGAGGCAATGTGCTGGCGCATGCCGCGACGACCAGGCTCTACATGAGGAAGAGCAAGGAAGAGAAAAGGATAGTGAGGCTCGTCGACTCGCCCAACATGCCCGAAGGCGAATGCGTAATAAAGATAACGCCGGATGGCATAGCGTGATCGGATGCTCCTTTTGGTAGGAACGGGCATATCCTACGATGATATTTCAATAGG
>DAIDAC010000014.1 GCA_027310825.1 Candidatus Micrarchaeaceae archaeon | reverse complement strand
GTCTTTGGATCCTGCTGTATCATAGCCCTTCCAGCTCCCTCTATACCGTTTATCGTCATATTAGATAGCTGCACCGCTGTGCTCCTTACCTGCTTTAGGTTCTTTGTGTGGGTCTTTACGAGTATCTTATTCTCCTCGACTGCGGTGTCGAGCTTTAGCAGCTTCTCTATCTTTGATGCAACTCCCTTTGCCGTAAGCTCATTCGAATCAAGCACCTGCCTATCCAGCCTTAGCTTAATGGTCCCGTTTGAGAAGTTCTCGATTATTCTTTTTGCAACGTCCCTTACCTTTACCTCATTGATCTTCTTCATTATCGCAATCGACTTCTCGAAGTTCTTCTTGACGTTGTCTTCAAGGTAAATATAAGTGAACGGCGTTGCCGGCTTCTTCTTCAGGTCCACTATCTCAATCATCCTTGGCAGACCTGAGGTTACAGTTACAGATGCTACTCCTGCCCTGTGGAATGATCTTAGAATCATCTGCGTTCCTGGCTCTCCGATTGATTGCGCGGCAATAACTCCAACCGGCTCTCCCTGCGTAACATTGCAATCCTTTATTTGGTCTTTCTTGCTTGCCATAAAAATCACTTCTTCTCTTCCTCTATAACCTTGAGGA
>DAIDAC010000013.1 GCA_027310825.1 Candidatus Micrarchaeaceae archaeon | reverse complement strand
CACGAGGTAGAGCTACCGATTAGAAAGGTCGGATTCGAAAGGATCCACTTTCCCGTCAAACTCCGAATTCGTGTGCTGTGTAGACTCTGGGAGTCGGCGACGTTGGGTAAGCTAGCGTCGCGATGCTGTAAAGACAGTATCCGAGGTTAAGGTCCCTAAATTTTGATTAAGTGTATCAAAGGACGGCAGTGGCTTAGACAGTCGGGAGGTAGGCTCAGAAGCAGCCATCCTTTAAAAAACGCGTAATAGCGTACCGATTGAGGCAGTGCAGTCTGAAGATGGACGGGGCTAAACCAAGTACCGAAACCCTAGCGCCGAGAGGCGGGTAGGAGGGCGTGCTGTGCGGGCAGAAGTATGCTTTTGAGAGCGTATGGACTGCGCAGCAGTGAAAATCCTGGTATTAGTAACAGCAAATTATGGTGAAAATCCATAACGCCGGAAGCACAAGGTTTTCCTTGCAATGATCGTCAGCTGGGAGTTAGTCGATCCTAAGCGCGTAGCTAATGACTAACGCGCAAAAGGGAAGCATGTTAATATTCATGCACCCGATACGTAGGCGTGGCAACACAAGGTGTATTCCTGACGCTTGAGGATAGGCTTGAAAAGAAGTGCAAATGGCTGCGGAGTCTCATTATGAGGAGATGCAGCTAAATGAACTAAAATAGCCGAATTCTTGAGCCCGTGAAAAGGGAATACGCAACGATCCTTTTATTCCGTACCTAGATCTA
>DAIDAC010000012.1 GCA_027310825.1 Candidatus Micrarchaeaceae archaeon | reverse complement strand
TGCGGATATAGAGGGAAGCCAATATTACATATCTAAGGAAGCGGCCGACGCACTGCAACGACAGCTAAAAATAACCGTAGTAGGACCAGTCGCAGCTGCAGACCTGCTCGCAAAGAAGGCGGTAAATCCGGTTACAAAGGAAGAAGTTTCTGTTCTGCCTGGCTATTTTGTGAAGCCAGGCGTTGGAACTGGAGTTGTGATGAGCGTGCCTTCCCACGCGCCTTTCGATTATGTGGCTCTCGACAGACTTCGAAGTGCAGGGTATCCGCTTCCGAAAATCGAATACAAAAAGATACTTGAGATAGAAGAGGACAAAGGCAAAAGAATAGGCCGCACTCTGCAGCCGAACGAGGCAAAAGGTCGTGTGCTGCATCCAGAAATACCTGCGCTTGCTTACCTCGAGCTTGTCGCTGCGAAAATCGACTCCGATGACAGCGCGATCGAGCGTGTAACAAAGATGGTGTACAGAGAAGAGGCGCGACACGGAATCATGCTTGTCGGTGCTTACAAGGGCAGAAAGGAACCAGAGGCCAGAGAAGGGCTGAAGAACGACCTCGTCAGGAGCGGAGACGCGCTTCTCACATATGAGATAACAAACGATGATCCAGTTTACTGCAGGGACGGCACAAAAATCGTCGTGAATGTGGTGACGGATCAGTGGTTCATCAATTACGGAGATGGCGAATGGAAAAAGGGTGTGAGAGACAAATTAAAGGGAATAAAAATATATCCGAAGAAGTACGAATCAGTATTTTCGTCTGCTGTAGACTGGCTTGACCTCAGGGCAGCCGAGAGAGCGCACGGACTAGGCACAAAGTTTCCATACAACCCAGAGCATATAATCGAATCGTTGTCGGATTCTACAATCTACATGGTGTTCTACACATTTAGCAATGTGCTCAGGCAGAACAACATAAATGCAGAACAGCTCAAGCCAAAATTCTTCGACTATGTGCTCAATTCTGTAGGGGACATTTCAGATGTGTCCAAGGACACCGGCATAGACGAAGTAACGATAAAGAAGTGCAAGGAATCGTTCGAGTACTGGTATGCGAGGACTTCAAGCCACACCGCCACAGAGCACGTCTATAACCACCTTGTCATGTATCTCTACAACCATCTTGCAGTCCTTTCTGAAAGATTCTTCCCGAAACAAGTCGCAGTCAACGGAATGCTGCTGTTTGAGGGAGAGAAGATGAGCAAAAGCCTCGGCAACATAGTTCCTCTTGAAGACGGAATCGCAAAGTATGGAGCCGACGCGCTCAGGGCGATATGCGTAACCGGTTCTGAGCTCGACAGTGTAAGCGATTTCACACCGAGTGCCGCAGTGGGAGTCATGCAGAAGAACGAATTTCTTATGGGGATAATCGACACGCTCGGAACTATGAAGGTTGGTGAGCTCGAGCCTATGGACTTCTGGTTGTACTCGAAGCTCAACAAAAAAGTAAAAGATGTTACAGACGCCATGGACAACATAGAGTTCAGAGGAGCGTTCAATGAAGCATACTACAACTCGATTGGAGAACTGAAACAATATCTTGACTTCGGCGGAAGAAACCAAATTGTGATGAGAGACTTTCTGAATTCGCTTGCGATAATGATAGCTCCGATCATGCCGCACATGGCAGAGGAGTTCTGGCAGAAGCTCGGCAACCCGCCGCTTGTTGCACAGCAAAGGTGGCCGGAGGCCGACGAGAGCATGATAAACAGCAAAGTGGAGAAGATAGTCGACGTAGTTGCCGGCGTTATCGACGATGCTGCTAACGTCCTTCTGCTCACTTCGAGAATTGATGCAAACAAGGGAAAGAGGCCGAAGGAGTTCAAAGTGATTATAGCCGATGACTGGAAAAGAATAGCGCTGACGCAGCTTGTAGAGCTTAGAGAGCTTTCGAAGGTCATGAAGAGCGATCAGATGTCGAATGTCGACAAAGAAAAGGCATCGAGATTCCTCGGACCGTTCATGAGCAAGCTCCAGACGTTGCACAAGCCGATCGAGATGACCAGCGATGAGCTCTATGCCGGGTTCGTGAGCTCACGCGACTACATAGGCAAGAAGCTTGGCGCTGACGTGACGATAGAGAGAGAATCCTCTTCTGCCTCGCAGAGGGCGTCGAGAGCGATGCCGGACAAACCAAGCATAGATATAGTTTGGGGTTGATTTATCGCTGATTCCATGGCGGAGGGCCTTTTGAAAAAATATGACACTTTTGTATTCGACTGGGACGGTACGCTGAACAATTCCATCAGGGTGTTCTCGCAAAAATTCGATCCCTATTGGAAGTACAAGAAGGTCAAGCAGGGAAAACTGAATCTCAACAGAAAGCCCGGACGCGCCGAGATGAGCAAAGTCCTCATCAGAAGAAAGGCAAGCGGAATAGAACAGAGGGTGCTTGTTCCGATTGCCGACATATCGTTGTTTTTCATAAGGCCAAGATTGTATGATGGAGCTGCCGACGTCCTTCAAGAATTGAAGAAAAGAAAAAAGAAGATTGCGCTTTTCACAAACGGCGCCACCTACAGGGTGATGAAAGAGCTCCGGCATCTTGAAATAGAAGATTATTTCGAGATAATAGTCAGCGCACAGGACCTGAAGTCGCTGAAGCCGAACCCGCTCGGTTTGCTGGTGGCTATGAAAGCGCTGAAGGCAAAGAGGAACAAGGTCCTCTACATCGGCGACATGATTGATGACATAGTGATGGCAAGATATGCGAATGTGGATTCGTGTGCGATTGCACAGGGATTCGACAAATACGAAGACCTCAAAGACGCAAATCCAAAATATATCTTCAAGAGTATAGGGCAGTTCAGAAAATCGCTAAAGTAAAAAGCAGGAGGGACCTTTTGTCCCAACCTGAGAGTCATTTACGTCTGACCTTGCACCATCCGCACTGGCATGGACCGCTGCAGTTGCAATGCCTTATTCTGACGGTCTTTGCAGGGCGCCTGCCATTCAGACATTCCGTCTGATGGTAGCCCTTCACTTTCAGACCTGCAGCCTCTAGCTGCATTGCCAACAGCGCCAGATGCCTACGCTTGTGCTCGCTCGGAGAACGCCATATTTTATCGGCGTCTGCCCTTGCCCACTCTGCGTTTACGGAACCTAGCTTCTGTGTAGCTCCATATGAGCTGTTGTTCTGGTTCAGGTCGTCGGTACCTGACTCTAACCCGCTTTCGTATCCTTGTTGAGACATTCATTTCACCACCGCAATCTTGTGAGATTTGAAGCTCACGCTCAGTTTGCGATCACCACGAAAAATTCGGCCGTTGTTTATAGTGTTGGCAGAAACACTCTTCCCGTAATATGTTTATGTAAGTATAAGTTTATATACTTTAC
>DAIDAC010000011.1 GCA_027310825.1 Candidatus Micrarchaeaceae archaeon | reverse complement strand
TGCCGGTCATACTGCACGGACCAAAACTCGCCGTAGCGCCTGCGCTGCCAGGCTACCCCGCGCGCATAATTTGGGGTGACCATCTCTACGGAAAATGAATTGCCTAAAGTTGTTGATTTCCAAGGATATTTTGGCTTAGGCATATGGTGGTCACTCTGACACCCTGAAAAAGTGCCTTTCCCATAGTTTACGAATATATGAATTGTATACTATCTCGATGTTGCTACTAGTGCTGCTGGTATAGTATATATATCTATATAATATATAGATTTATATGCAGATTCAAAAACAGTTGCATTCACCAAGACTAGATACAATCAAAATGGTAGAGAACGCCATAAGAAATGCAGAAGAGTATCCGTCGAAAAGGCAGCTCTGGTTATCATTAAGAAAAAAAATGATGTATCAAACACTGAATGTGATATTGGAATATCTCGAGGAATCTGGTAAGATAATGATTATCAGGAGAAAGATATTCTGGACATGGAGTCCAAAAATGTCAGAAAAACTTAGAAAGAACCCTCATTTAATAATAAGATGAGGTTAATAATTGAAACGCCTTTCATATTCGCTGTGTTTTAGCCATTCGAGAACCATAACTCTAAGTTGGTTATTTTCAGTATTTAAATAGTAGATTAATCTCCAACCGTCTGGCAAATTGTACTTCCAGATGTTTTCTGAATCGTATTGCTGTTTATAACTTTTTGGGATAATTCTTCTTGGTAGGTGTATGCCGCATCGTGGATTGATCTTTAATTCGTCGAAAGCCCTATCCAAGTATATGTAAAGAGCAAGGTTTGAAAATTTTAAACCGTTAAACTCCTTGAGCAATCGCTCATCAGTAAATCCAACGAATACCTCTTTGTTGACAATCATTACGCCACCAAAGCAATCATAAAAACTATTCCTGCAAGGACTATCCCTCCAACAAAAACGTTGTTGGCGGCCAATTTTCTGTGCTCGTTGAGATTCCCAACAATAGCTTCAAGCACAATTCCAAAAATGAGAACTGCAGTTGCTATAACTGTGCCGAGACGCAGAGCAATTTCGATTATTTCAAGCATGTTCTAACCCAACGGTGCGATTGCAGATAAGATAAAGCAGAAGTCCGTTGCCACTGCCAGAATTTCTGATCGTTCTCCTGAAGTTGTGGTCTTGTTTTGCGTTAAGCAGCAAAACTTTCTTGCACTTTTTCGCCTTAATTGCTGTGCCATTCAAATCGTCAGGAGTAATTATGCTATTCTTTTCCAGAAGCGCGTCCACATTCTTCTGGATTGAATACTCGCCGGTGTTGATTGCTTTCTCGTACACGTATTTTGCCACGGACTGCTTTGATGTTGACTCCTCTGACAACAAATATTCAAGCTCCTCTTGATGCAGCAGTCCAGGCAGGCAACCAAGAGTGATTCGTAAAGCCTCGTTTTTCACGGATTTGTCGGCTGCTATGCCACCTGTGGCGTATTTCTCGTCGCTAATGCGAGATGCCAACGAAAGAGCTTTCTCTATGGTTGCCTTTGAGACCGTGATCGCTTCTGTTCTGTATGCTCCGTGCCTGAAGTAGATCGCCTTGTTCAGGCTTAGCCTGTCGGATGCGAGCTTTATCGAAAGATATGCCATAACGCCGAATATCAGATAGATGTATCCTGAATACAGGTCTGTGCCGCTCATTTCTTCACCCGTTCGTTGCCTCGTCCAGCAAGGAGCACTAACCTTTTCGAAGATTCTTCGCTCAGGCCTAGCCTCATCAAGGCCTCTACGCTGTTATTCCCATCAGAAAACCTGTCGAGCACTGCTTCGCATAGCTCTTTGTAGCATTTCGACGATTCCGTCTCTGCAGAAAGCCTCTTGTTCAGGAAAAACAGTTCGTGCGAAAGCGAAAGATTCGATTTGCTAAGTTCGTTTATCTGCAGCTTAGACCCTGTGTGCTCCACACCGTCCTCTTTAGGAGAAAGAAGTACGCTACCTTCGAGCGATTCAATAATGCTAGGATACAAAGACTGCAGATGCGGGTCACAGATAGAGCCCAGGTATGCAAGAAACGAAAGCAGTTTGACAAGATTGAGGTTTCGCGTCTGGAGAGAAGGCCGTTCGTAATAATAAGTGAAAGCCATGTTGCTTCTGCTTATCTCTACGCGTGTGTCGTCCCTTTCCGACTTGCCCTTTAGAATGTATTTTAGTGTTGTCCCTTCCGATATCAATTTCGCGCCAGGAAATGATTTCATCGTTGCCTTTAGCGCCACCATATCAGACGATAGTGTAATGTCGAGATAGAAAGAAGAACTTGCAAGATTGTTCTGTTTATCGTTCATTCGATTTCAACCATTGCGCCTTTTGCAGAATTGAATGAATCAGCAATAGCGCGATCCGTCAAGCCCAGGAGCCGCAGATACGGGACTATAATGCTCCTATCCAGCCCAAGCCTAAGAAGAAACCTTATGAAGCCGACAGAATCTAGCTCGCGCTCGTTTGCTTCGATCATATTAACGATCTTGGCCCGCTTGTCGTGCTCCTTTATCAACGACTCCGTGGCCCAGATGAACTTTTCCCCAGATACTTTCATTTGCATGCGATCACTTTTTATCGTATAGACAGTAGTTTGGATTCCTTCTATGCGGGCTATAGCAAACTTTGTTTTTTGTGAAGTCGTCTTCGGCACAAGATGCAGCAGACACCGGCCCACCGGCAAGGTCGTTAACGAATCTATTCCTTCATTGTCGACAATCCCGGTTTCAAGAAGCGCATTGGAATCGTCGCTGTTCTGTATTCTGAACACTGCAACGCAAGCGGTGTTCGACAATATCTCGTTGTTGATGTCTTTTACTAGCTGTGTTGCTACCATGACACCTATTCCGTATTTTCTGCCTTCTCTGAAAAGCTGAGTGAGCGCAGCTTTGTCGTTGAGAAGTTTCCATGCTTCGTCGAGCACTATTATCCTGTTGCCGCTGTTGCCTATCTTCATTCCGTGCATGAATTCCGTCACTGAATGGATTATTGCTGTAGCCGCATCCCTCCTATCTATGTCATTGTGCATAGATGCAAGGTTTATGCTATGGACCCCGTTGCACAGCAGATTGAAGTCCAAGGAAGCAGTTTCAGCTGTCGAGCAAAGCCTGTGGATCGTACCATCTAGCATGGTGACAATTTCGTTGTATTCGTTGTTCCAGTCGATTATCAAAATCGATGCGTCGCGGCCCAGCCTGCACCTTATCAGATAGCTCTTCATGAAATAGGTTTTTCCAGAACCCGTCATGCCGATTAGCGATACATGCGGATTCATCAATTTCGAAGTGTCGAGGAAGAATGGCAACTTGTACTGAAGAGTTTTGCCGACATAGGCTCCAGGCCATTCAGCCACTGGCTGCGGAACAGGCTCGGATTGCTCCATCATGCATACGCTTCTGCTAACGGCAAACGAATTGGTAAGCATACTATCACTCAAGCATCATCGATGAATCAATTTCCATGATACGGAGAAGATCACTGCCTGTCAGCACCTTCGAGCTCGATCCAAGAAGGGCGTCGAACTGGCTGGAAAGTTCTCTTATCTGGTGCTTCGCCCTTTCCTCTGCGTCGTATAGGCTTTCAGATACTGCGCTCGTCATTACATAGTAGGCAAGCCTTAGCGGAGTCTCGCCAGTGCTTATGGCTTTGATATCGTGATCCAGCTGCTCGAGCTCTCGCTTTATGTGGTTGATCTTCGGCGTGTTCTTGCTCAGGGTAGAATCGATCTTTGACAGCTCCAGCTCTCTCATGTTGCGCCTAGTTTCCAGGTTGTCCAGAACCTTGTTTATGTTGAGCCGCTCAACCTGCATGACTAGCTTGAACGGATAGCTCATGTGAGACACCATATTCTCGAACCTCTTGCTTTCGAACGCACTTTTGCCATCTATGGTTATCGAAGAGACGGCAGTCGCGCTGATTCGTTCATCGATTTTCCTTATGGCTGCGCTCCTGTCTCCACTAAGCTCGTATCCTGCGAACAATTCTATCAAGTTTGTGCGCCTGAATATTGCAGCATCTATGACGTACCAGAACTTATAAACGAACGACGACACCGCCACAGAGATTATCGCGGCCATTATCACAATTATGTTGATTGTGAAGATTGCAAGGATTGTGTTTGCAAGCGCGATTGCGATAGTCGCATAGAAAACAATCTCGTCTTTTTTCATGTCATCACTAAAACATGCCAAACCTGCCGAGAGATATCTCTGAGCCAAAGATGCGGGCCAGCTCCCTTATTGATATTACCGTAAGGATTACGTTGAATATCGGCAGTACAAAAACCATCATTATAATGTCGACTGCGAGATTGCTCAGGATGTTGAAGACCGGGCCAAAAAGGCTTGATATGCTTTGGGCGCCTCCGACCACAGCGCCGAGCCCATACTGAACTATTGCATTTGACGATCCGCCTATGCCGATCAACACTAGGCTTGTCGTTATGTTCGATGCGGAGTTTTTTATGCTGCCTATTGTGGAACTGAGCTGTGTCATGTTATTGCTCATGCTTGCAGTATACTGCGTCCCTACAAGCTGTGTGCTGAATACGTATGTCATGGGAAGTACGGCGAAGAGCCCTATTGTGATGGCCAGGATTGCACCACCAAGCTTTCTTGTGAAGAAGAAGCTGCGCAGCACAAGCCCAGCTGGAAGGAGGCCGGTTACAGCTGTCGCAGCGACGAACTTGATTAGTGCATCCTGCAGCATAACCGACATCAGCGCAGCGAACGTCAGGTCTATCATGTCGCTAAGCGGAGGTTTTGCAAAACCGAGCCCACTCAGGTTTATTTGTATGCCAATATTTATGCCAGCAGACATGACCGTTACTATGAGAGCGTAGAGCGACGAGAGGTATGCGAGAATGCTGGTTATTGCGGTCAGAAGAGGACCAGTCAAGTAGTTGTCTGCGAAGCATACGGCGTAGTTCGACATCGCAGAGAGATTGCAGTTGACTGGGCCGACTATGCTATTGAGCACCTGGTTCACTATCCCGCCAGGGCAGAATGCAAGGAAAAGAGCACCGACTATGGCAGCGTTTATGAGCGACTGGTATATTTCGGACCTTCCGAACTCTTTGAACTTTTTCTCGTCGATGGCGTGGCCTATCCCGTATATTATCCCTGCAGAGGCGAGCATGATTGCAACTACGGCTATGGCGTTGTCATACCAGTTGTATGCCTGAAGAAGCAACATGGTCAGCCCGGATTCGATATGGTGTTGTTTGTCATGTTGCCGAGCAGATGCGTCGATGCGATAGCCAACGACGTAGACGCGACACTAAGAACACCGATCACTATAGCGCCTATGATTATGTTGACCGCTGTAGTGTGGAAGTGCGCCTTCTTATCCGGAGGCATCACCTGGCCAAGAGCGTAGAACACTCCAGCGACTATAAACAGCACAGCGCTCAGCGCTGGGCCGATCTGCGAAAGCACAGTCCTTATCGAATCGAGCTGCGGCAGAACCTGCAGTGTTATTCCTGCTGCATTCGCCTGCCCCGCAAGAAACAACGCAAAGAATGCCACAGGCACAATGACGTGACCCAGTCTTCTGATGCTTATCCCTCCTGTTCCAATAGCTTTCCCTATGCCCATAATACCACGTATGTGTAGTTAACTACACAATATTATACTTAGATAAATATATAAAGCTTGGGCTATGGCTGTTTTGGGTAAAAATAGCGTTAAGGCTTGCGGTTGAGGTGCGCTGCGTCCTCTGCCTTCTTCTTCAACGATTCTGCCTCGGCCTCAAGCTTCTTCTGCTTCTTGCTCTTCTGCTGTTCGTAGAACTTCTTTTCCTCTTCTTCGATCTGCTTTTTCTCGTGCTTCGCCTCTCTCTCAGCCTCTAGCTTTGCGTCCTTTGCCACTTCCGGATGCCTGAATTGCGTCAACTTGTCCCAGTCGCCGTCTCTCTTGAAGCGGTGTTCCTGAACCTTCATGGTGTGCTTCCAAAGGGCGTCGTGATACCATGAATCTTTGTTGCTGAAAAGTGGGTGGGTAGCTGCCTTCTCAAGCCTCTGCTGAAGATCTTTGTCCAACATGGTGTGCAGCTCCTTTGTCTTCTCGTCTTTTGCGAACTTGTTCTTGAAAGGAGTTTCGTACCTGAACGTCGATGGAGCATTATTTCCTGGCGGCGGTGGAGGAGGAGGCGTTGCCGCTTCTGCTTTTCTTCTTTCTGCTATCGCTATTGCGTCTGACTTCTTGAGATTAGATATCTCTCGGTCTAACGCCAACCTTGCGCTCTTCGGCATGCTGGCGTAGTTCGCCTTCCAGAATTCTTTTGCTGCTTCGTGCTCTGCCTTGTGGTGAGATCTTTGGGCAGATGTATGCTGTGTCTCAAGACCAGCCACTGCGTGGTCTGGCACCGGAATCCTAAGGATCGGTATCATGTGCCAGTGCCTTGGCTGCCCTGCGAATGCGCGCTCGGTCTCCTTTATCGCCTTGATAGTTGCCGGGCTGACAGCGCCAGTGTTTAACTTCTCTGCTGCAGATTTGTGATAAAGCTGGGCAAGCCTTGTCTTGTGCCATTCTGTGGTCTCGACAGCTTTCCCTGCTTTTTCCTTTGCGAGCTGCGCTTTTGAAAGCTGCGGTATGCTGCCGCTGCTACCCTTCGCCTTCTCTGCTGCGAGCTGGGCCCTTGCAATAGTGCGCGCATTGCCCCTGGCCACGACAAAATTGCCGGATTTGTCCCTGACCATTATCTTGCGCCCCATCAATGCGACGTTGCCTGAAACTGCAGTGGTTACAAATCTAGCTGTCGATGGCGGAGCATTGTAGGCTTTTGCTGCAGTCGCTGCTGCGCCGCCCTTGTGGGTTTCCAGCACTCGCTTAAGATAATTTGCATTCTGTATCATGCTGCTGCGGCCTGCTGCCCTCGATGCCGAGGCCTTTGCAGCGCCTCCGGTAAGCCCTTTCAACATATTCTTCTTTAGAACACCGCCAACAGACTTGGAACTGTCCTGTATTTTCCTTCTCATCACTGTCCTTGACTTAGCCGAACCGAATCCCTTTCCTGCTCCTCCCCCGCTGATCCTTCCGCTTACGCCTAGAAGGGTTCCTACCCCGAACATCGCGAATAGGTTAGCCCCTCTTGTCAGTCCAGCTGCGGCCAGTATTAACGCAAATATGATAATTATCGGGAGCAGATCCGAGACTGTCGGTGCGGTAACCGAAAACAGAACTGCAAAAAGTAATTCAATCATTAGCATCGCTTTATGCAATAACTAGAGCTGTTTTTTGATATTTATTACTATCGATAGTTGGCGGTTATATAGAACACGCTCGGCTCAGGCTCCCTCTGCCTTTTTGCGCGCCTCGTCCATCCTTCTCTTCTCTTTTGCAAAGTAATCTTCTGTCCTGCGCTGCTCCTCCTCTCTCTTCTTTGCCTCTGTAGGGGTTTCGCTATCTGCGCGCGCTGACTTGAAATCATCGAGCTTGTCGAGCTGGCTGCTCTTCTGTAGACGGCGCTCCTGCACGTCGAGTGCGCGGTTCCAGTTTGCTTCTGCTAATCTGCCTTCACCGAATACCTTTGCCCCGTTCTCCACCCTCTTCTGCAGGTCTGCATCTAATGAGTTGAATAGGTCTTTTGTCCCATCGTGGTTTGCATATTTATTCTGGTACTGTGGAACCTGTTGTGCCGCATAACTTTGCTGTGGTGCTCCTGTAGCGCCAATCGGAGGAGGCGGTGGAGGAGGAAGATTGCTGCGCGCCTGTGTCTGTGCGTTGTATCCGCTTATAACGTCATTCCTTGCTCTGGCGTCTGCAATCCTCAGCTGAGCTATCGTTCCTGACAATGCAGTCACCGCCTCTTTGTGCGTTTTGAGGAACTCCTGCGCGGCTGCATATTCTGCTTGAAGCGCACCTCGTTTTGCGGCTTCGTGCTGGGCTATGGCCCCAGGGTTGGACATGCCTGGGATCGGCACCCTTAGTATCGGAAGCATGTGTACGTTTCTTGCTGATCCTTTGAGGGCTCGCTCTGTTTCAGCTATTGCCCTGCGCGTGTCACGGCTCACCTTTCCATTCTGTTTCATTTCGAGCGAAGCCTTCTGCTTAAGCTGTGATAACCTTGTCTCTAACCATTGCCTGTCTTGCCCCGCTTTGTCTGCCGCGCGATGAGCAGCTTGAACGTTCATGAGAGTCTGGCCCTTGAGTCCGACGTAACCACCGCCGACTACAGCAGTGTTTACAAACTTGTCTGTCGGTGGAAGAGCCGCCGTTCCCTGCTTTGTAGGATCCTGGCCAGCCTTTGAAACCTCTATAGCACGCTTGAGTTCGTTTGCCTGTCTGATTGTATCTTGCATTTTCTTTGTTTTTGCAGCTCCGCGCTTGTTGGAGACTGCCTTCTTTGCGCCTTTCGCTCCGGCTTTTATGGCCCCTGCCATGTTCTTTGAGCTTTTCTGCATTTCTGTCTTCATTTTTGATCTTGTCTTGGCTGAACCGAAGCCTTTTCCTGCTCCTCCTCCGCCGATCCTTCCGCTTACGCCCAGAAGTGTTCCTACTCCGAGCATTGAAAACAAATCAGCTCCTCTGGTGAGGCCTGCTGCAGCCAATATAAGTGCGAATATCACGAGCAACGGAATAAGGTCTGTCGCTGTCGGCGCAGTTGCCGAAAATAGCATCGCAAGAAGGTACTCTAGCATTCCACCATCGCCTTTCCTATATTATATAGCGTCGTTTTTGATATTTAATGGTATCCAAGAGGGCGCACACTCGTCTATCATGAATCTCATTTCAGTATTTAAACCCTGCAGGGAAATATAAATACGTGTTAAAATGCAGCTTGACAAAATGCTCTACTTCATAGGCCATGCAGGCTTCTACATCAGATGCGGCGATTACAACATATTCATAGACCCATTCAAAGTCGGGCCAAACGTCAAGGAAAAGGCTGACCTCGTTCTGATAACACATACGCACTTCGACCACTGCAGCAAAGACGACATAAAGCGTGTCCTCAAGCACGATGGAGAGGTTATCTGCCCGAGTGGCTGTGGCGAGATGGCAGAGCTGAAGAACTTCACGCTTTCTGAGCCTGGATTCAAGACGACCTTCAAAGAGGCGAGGATATCTGCAGTGCCGGCATACAACATTAAGCCAGACCGCGTGAGTTTCCATCCGAAAGAAAACAAATGGGTCGGTTATGTCGTCGATGTGAATGGCGTGAAGATATACCATGCTGGAGACACAGACGCGATCGAGGAGATGAAAAGGCTGAACGGCATGGGCATCAACGCGGCGCTCCTACCTATTGGGGGAACATACGTTATGGATGTGAATGAAGCCGCAGAAGCTGCGAGAATGATAAATGCCCAGTACACGATCCCTATGCACTACAAGAATCTTCTGGGCAAGGAAAAATCGGCAGAAGCGGAAGGGCGATTCAAGAAAAAAGTGGAAAGCGCACTGATCATGAAGGAGGTGCAGGAGCCTTCATACGGATTTAAGTGACTCGACGATCTCTTTCGATATCTTGTAGATCTTGTCTGGAGCCATGTGCACAGGACGCTCGTCTGTGCCATCTAGCGAATCCGCCAGTGTTCTCGCCTGCTCCTTTGTTATCCCGAGAGCGTCGCAAGAGTCGACGATCGCATTCCTTATCTTTTTCTTCTTGTGCATCATGATCAGTGAAAGCATGTTCAGCACTTTCTTCGGCATTTTCACATTGTTAGGCTTCACATACACTAGCGCAGAGTCGACGTTAGGCTGTGGGTAGAAGTTGTTCCTCGGAACGTCGAAAATCTTCTTTACATCGAATCGGAGAGAACAGACAACGCTGAGCTTCGAGTACTCTCTTGACGACGGCTTTGCAACCATGTGGTTTACAAATTCCTTTTGAAGGCATAGCACCGCAGGCATCTGGTGCTCGGCAAGCCAGAACAGAACCTTGCTCGATATGCTGTATGGTATGTTTGCTATCATTATATCTGCGCCCTTGAGCTTCTTCTCCTCTACGTCGAAGAAATCGTCGTTGAATAGGGTGAGCTTCTTGCTTGTTATCCTCCTTGTCAGCTCGTCGAAAAGGCGCGTGTCCTTCTCCACTGCAATGACGCTCTTCGCGCTTTTGCAAAGTTCTTGGGTCAGCACCCCTATGCCTGGCCCTATTTCGAGTACATTCCTGTCTATCCCGAAGTTCGCCTCGCTCTTCGACACATCCCTATTCATCAGAAAGTTCTGGCCAAGCCTCTTCGAAGGGCCGATGCTCTTTATGAATGCCATGTCTGTTGTGTCCATAGAATCAGTGCAGCAGTAATTCTACATAATGGTATTTATACGTTGCATATGAGTTTATAGCATGGCTTTCCGAGGGCAGAGCGCAGTAGAATTCCTTTCTGTTTACGGATACGTATTCCTCATTTTGGGGATTGTGATAGCAGTCGCATTCCTTTACTCTAGCGTACCTAGTTCGATAGTCCCATTCCAATGCAACTTCTACAGCGGTTTCCAATGCACCGATGCGGCGATAATTTACAATTCAGTATCTGGAGTTTCCTCTCTGGTCATTGTTGCGTCTATGACACAGCCAGGAGTCGTGAATGTCAGCAGTTTCAATGCGGTCATACAGCTTTCCCCGACGACAAAAGGCTACTGCCTGCCACAGACTGCAATAGCCGGGCAGTATGTCTACTGCATAGCAAACCTTACGTATACACCAACGCAGTCGCAGATATACAGCGGCACATTTACCATGTTGGCGAACTACTGCGCAGGCTTCGGGACAAACGTGTCGTCAACGCCCTGCTCTGCGTCGACAAACTACACGTTCTCTGGCAGCTATAGGGTGCAGCCGCAACCCAGAACTACGACGCTAAACGGGATAATAGCACTATCGCCGTTCACTGTGAATTATGTGCCGATAACAATAGTGAACACGCAGAATGCCGCAGAGCCGAATCCGTTCCAGTTGATGGTGCAGTTCCAGCCATCAAATGCGATCTACAAGAAATACGAAAGATCTGACCTCGGCAACATAAGATTTTTCTACAACAACAATCCGATACCGAGCTGGTGCGAGAAGAACTGCAGCACGTCTAACACATACAATGCGCTGTTCTGGGTCAGGGTGCCTGCAACGATACCAATAAACAGCATATCCAACACCGTAATAAAGATGTACTTCTTCGCCAACACCGTTGACTACGACGGCGTTTTCGCCGGCGAGAACCCTAACCTCACTTCTGCATATGGACAATACGATAACGGCCAGAACGTTTTCATCAACTATTGGAACTTCGCAGGCAGTGGATTGCCTTCCGGCTGGTCCGGGTATAATGCAATAGTATCAAACGGATTGACAGTCAACAGCGTTGTTACTAGCGGGGCTCTGGCCTATGCTAGCACGAATGCAATATACGGAAATAATCCGAATCAGATCTTGGACTTCTACGGAAGAATAGAACCAAGCAGCGGACCGTCGGGAATAATCGGCTACGCGGTAAACATGAGCGGTTACCCGGGTAACCCGCCGCCTCCGGTAGTTGGAACTGGAGTAGCGTTTACAGACAACGGCCCAGGTTCGCAGAATTGGCTATGCGGATGGTGGAACACCTACAGCGGGCTTGCAAATGTGATGGTGACGTGCACCACTGGAATTTCAGGCACTAGTACTGGACTCTCAACAAACGCAGTTTATGAGATATATTATGGATCGCCTACACAGATAGCTTTCTGGGCGAACTATGGACACGCGCTCGGCTCTGGAGCTGGTTCTTACTCTGGTCAGATAGAGGGTACGTCAAGCCTGCCTTGGGTGACAACTGTGCTATCAGGCAATCTTCTGAGCCAGCCACAGGGCGCTTTGCCAATAACCGTTGCTACCTTGGGCGACAACATCCAAGCCGCGAGTGTTGGCCCGATATCGTGGATAAGGCTAAGGGCGTATCCGTCGAACAATGTTATGCCGTTGACGCAGTTCGGAAATGTAGTGACTGCAACGTAGCAAAACGCAACGTGATGGCAACTTCTATATAGCTTGACGACATATCTTTTCTCGCGCCTCAGTAGCTCAATGGCAGAGCGCTTGCATGGTAAGCAAGAGGTTGAGGGTTCGATTCCCTTCTGAGGCTCCTTTTTTGAAAAACCAACGCTTATTAAAGTTTCTTACCATTAGAAAGCGGTGCGACCGTGAACAAGTTTCCAGGGCTCAAGAATCATGTGATCGTGTGCGGATACGGCACGGTGGGCCAGAAGGTCGGCGACATACTCACAGAGCGCAATACTCCTTTTGTAGTCATAGACACCGACCCCAAGATAACGGACAAATTGAAGGAGCTGAACATACGTGTCGTCAATGGCGACGCAACGCTGTCGATGGTGCTGAAAGAGGCAGGAATAGAATCAGCGAAGGTGATTGCAATAACAATCGACAACGACGCGAAGAACCTCTTCTGCGTCCTAACAGCAAGGGATCTCAACAAGGACATATTCATAGCCACGAGGGCTAACGACGACTTCGTAAGAGAGAAGCTGATTGAGGCTGGCGCAGACTACATAGTCATGCCCCACAAGGCAGCCAGCAAGGAAATAGTGAAGGAGCTGTTCAAGCCATAGGTGTCTCTTTGGTAAACATCGCGCTGCACGACACGAAAACCGTCACTACTCGTGTAGTGATAGTGCTTGCGATAACGTCGATAATTTTCATGGTGCTCGCGATAGCGGTGATAACCGGAATCGTTAACAACTTCTATGACGCCAGCTACTATATCATATCGTCGATGTTCGACGCAGTAGGAATATCGCAGAGCGTTGCGATATCTGCGCTCATAACTCCGTTCACGTCGCCATTCTACGTTGTTGTAGGAATTTCGATAATTGCAGGTTTGATAAAAATAGCGATAGTGGGTTTCGTAATCGCTTCAGTGATAAATCTGATAACAAATCTTGACATAAGGTCGAAGATTGCAGGCATAACAAGAAAGAGCATGAAAAATCATGTGATACTTTGCGGGTACTCGCTCCTGACAGAGAGGCTTGTGGCAGAGTTCAAGCAGAAGGGAACAGAGTTCATAATAATCGACAGGAATCCGACCAAGACGGAAATGGCAAGAGAGCTTGGCTTCCGTGTGCTGCACGAAAACTTCACAACCGACATCGCACTGAAAAATGCATATATCGACAAAGCCAAGGCGATACTGTTCCTGACGCAGTCGGACTACGAGAACCTCCTCGGAGTCATAACCGCGAGGCACCTGAACAAGAGCATCAGGATAATTGCAAGGGCAGACGACAACAGCACTGTCACAAAGCTGCACAGGGCAGGTGCAGAGCTCTGCGTGGTTCCGGAAGTGCTAGCCGGGCTTGAGATAGGGAACGCTGTTCTCAACAAGGTGGGAAGATGAGAATGTCAAAATCCCCGACAATGATACTGCTGTACGTTGCTTTCATACTTTTCATGATATCGCTGACGCTGGTAGCTTCGACCGGAGTCGCGCCTGCAATCGCAATCATCTGGACGCTTCTGTCGTCGCTAGACATAGACTACCCGCTTCTGCCAATGGGGTCTGTCAACACGCCTTTCGTGCTGTTCGCAAACCTTCTCGACGCAATAATATTTGCGCTGCTCGCCGTCTCGCTCGCTACCTTCTTTTTCGAGTTCATAAAACAGATAAACATAACAAAACGCATGACGCTGTCGCACGTCAGAAGGCTGAAGCAGCACGTGATTATAGTTCCGTACAACGATTTTGCTCACCACATAATAAAAGAGCTGCGTGCCGAAAACATCCCGACAGTAGTCATAACCGACAATGAGACCGAGGCGCACAAACTATACAGGCAGAATGTGCTGGCAGTAGTGGGAGACCCGAAACAGCTTGAAGCCTTCACGCTAGCAGGCATTGGAAGCGCAAAGTACGTGATCGCATGCGATGACGATGACGTGCAGAACGCAATGATCATAGTCACTGCGAAATCCGCCAACGCCCGCGCAAAAATCATATCAAGAGTCAGCAGCGTAGACAACATTCCGAAGCTCGACAGCGCGGGCGCATACCGTATGATAATGCCGGAAATAACGACAGGCAATGAAATGGCGATGGAGATAGCAAACAGAATATCTGCCGTCGAGAAACCGAAATAAAACCGAAAGGTCACACAGGGTATATAAAAACCCATGTAGATAACTTATCATGGGAAAGATTTGGGATACTAAGGGAAAAATTCTGCAGAAGCTCAGCACAAAGCGCATGACGCTGACAGAATTGTCAAAAGAGCTCAATCTTGCTCCGTCGACAGTCAATCAGCATATCAAGGAGCTTCTGAATGTCAATGCAATCAGGCAAGTTGACAATCCTTTCATACTGAAGTGGAAATATTATGAAGTAAACCCGGACTTTAGGAGTGCCAGTATGGTGCACACGCCAAGAACAGTTCTTTCTAACCCTATTTTCAAGGTCGTATCCGCCATATTCATCATAGCTGTGCTCGCAGTCGTGCTAGTAACCGGTTATCTAGGCCGTGGAACCCCATCAGTACCGACGACTAGCTCGGGCCAGGTTTTCGCCCAGACGAATCTAGGCCCGGGCAGCGTCCCTATCGGAACTTCTGTGCTCAGCCTGTCCGACTCTCCAGGAGTCTCAACGATAAGTGCTGTCAACATAACAGTGGACAGCGCAATGATACACAGCCAGACGACAGGCAAATGGTATATTGTCTTCAACGGAACGAAGGACTTCAACCTTGTCAAGCTTAGGAATACGTCTGCATTGCTTTCAGGAGCAAATCTCAGCGCAGGAACCTACGACCAGATAGTCCTGTTCATATCGAACGGAACCGCAGTAGTGAACAATCAGAGCGAACCGTTGTTCGTTCCAAGCGAGAAGCTGCAGATATTCGGAAACTTCAACGTTTCGAAGAATACGACTACGTGGATGAACATCGATGTAAACCTTGCGAAGTCGCTGCACATCACAGGAAGCGGCAAGGTGATACTGTTGCCTGTAATAAATACGATGAGCAACAGGGGATCGGAGCTGAACCTGTCTAGCAACGGCATTATAACAGTGAAAACGCCTGGAAGAACAGACTTCGAGGAGCAGAGCTCAATGGACGTAAACGGCACATTCCACAACATGATGGGAATGATGCAGAACCAGCAGGAGCAGGACAATATTGACGTCAACAGCCAAGGAAAAGTGATCATAGTCAGCAATCCTCACCTAAACGGCACTGCGACAATCAGCACGGAGCACAACATAATAATACTGACAAACCTGACAAACGTCACAAGCATAGAGAAGAACATAACCACAAACGAGACGATTCAGGTTGTCGGAAACGCCGGTGAGCATGCAGCCATCATGTGCAATGGCGAAGATGGGATGTTCACCTGCAACTCTGTTGGAAACATCAACGACAGCAACCTTGGCCAGATAATGTCGCATGAAGGCGACAAGATATTCAATTCGATAGGCATAGGAAGCGGCTGGGACCAGAACAGCAGCGCTACGGTAAACACGAATGTTGACGTGAACGCGACCGGGTCCGGTGAATCGGGCTGGAGCGCAAATGTGATCTCCAATGTTACTGTAAAGAGCAGCGGAAACCTCACAGTCAGCGATAACAGTCCTTCATGGTTCAACAGCACATGGCAAACGTGCAACCACACCAGCGAGTGCGAATTGGTTCCGATATCATATTGCCACAACGGAGCACCACAGCAATACAGCTGCATAAACCAGCAGTCCTACGCCAACTACTCAATGGCGTACAATGGATTCCTTACGAACAATACACAAAAGTTCTGCCCGCTTTACATCCTCGACGTCATGAAGAGCTGCTCGTGCATAGACCACACCTGCACAGAGGTGATAGGCAATGGCGGCGGTGACTAACCTGCGGCGCTGTTGTATCCTGCTAATCCTTTTCTGTAGAGCCCGTGGAATATGTATATCGCCAGAAGCGACACAACCACAAAAAGCGCGTATGTCACAATGCTGATCTTTCCTGTGAAGATCGCTGCCGGGACAAACACTGCAAGCCCTATCGGTATCAATATGGTAAGAATGATGTAGCCGAATGTTCCGAATATGCTGATCGGCCAGTACGCGGCATTCTGTGCCATCTCTGCGAGAGTGCTTATCCACCAGCCTCCTGTAAAGTATTTGTGCCAGTTGAAGATGAAGGCCATCATGAAGATTATGAATGCAGTTGTGCCGGCTGCTACTGCTACGGCTAACAATGCAAGTTGCAGCAGCGTGAATTGCAGGTTCAGCATGCAGTACACCAGCAATGAGATGTTACCAAGCATGTTTGCGACCACAAGCTTGTTGCCGTAAGACAGCAATGACAAGAACACGGAGAACGGCTTTGTCATGTATTTGTCGAGGCCGCCCCTTGTAATGTCATTGAATATCCTCTGTGGTTCCACAAAGTACTGGAACAGCGAAGTTGTAAGACCAGACAGCGCTGCAAGGAACAGCAGCTGGAAGTAGCTCCATCCTGCGATCCCGTTTGAGACACCGTATATTGTGCTTATGAAGACCAGAGTGATTATCGGCTGCAGCACAGCATACGCTAGGTATACGATGAACTGGAACCTGTACTGAAGAAGCTCGTTCCAGTCGTACTTCTGGCGTATCAGGAATATCTTCAGCATTTGCTGCAGTTTTGATAGTCCGGTCATGTTATACACCCACTGCGTCTACGCGCCGTTTCGCCACCTTCCAGAGGAGCGCCGCTACAGCTGTTATGATTACAGCCCATGCTACTCCTATCCATATCTGCTGCATTGCGAACTGAAGCGTTATCCCTCCAGAATACAGCATCGCAGGGAAATAGAGCTGGAAAGCGAAAGGCGATGACATGAAGATGCTGCCTATGCTCGAAGGCAGAAGTGTGAGAGGGAACAAGCCTCCGCCGATTAGGTACTCGAACGTGAAGTAAACCGCTGCCATGCCCCCGATGTTTGTGAAATATATCGCAAGAGTTCCGATTATGAATTGGAATGCGAACGCTATGACAAGCGCAATCAGCAGCGAAGCTATGAACAGCAGCAGAGTAGTCAGCGACACGCTCAAACCCGTCAGATACGTGATTGCGATTAGCAGAGGTATGCCTATCAGCACAAAGTAGAAAGCCAGGTTGCCAAATCCCTCGGCAAACACAGATATCGGATAGTTGGCAGGCCTTATCAGCTTTGTCACTATGAAGCCGCTCTGCACGTCGTCTTGGACTATCCAGATAGCGTTTGTGTACCAGAGAACTATTTCCACTACAGTCAGCACAAGATAATAGGAGATCATGTTCGACAACGTGAATTGGCCGACAGACGATGAAGACGTAGACGCGTATATCGCGATCCACGCTACTATCGCTATGAATGGGAAGCCCAATCTGGTCAACAGATTCATTATCATGTCAGACCTGAAGGTAACGTTGTTCTTTATCATGAGCCAGAACAGCGAAGCGGTTCCATTGAACATGTTCTTGGCTGACATCATTTCACACCCCTTCGCTCCCTTCTCACTTTCGCGTAGAACTTGTGGAGAACGTAGCTGAAGTCTGGCTCCGCTATGTTGTAGTCAAGGACATTCTCGCTCGACAGCATCTTAGTGAAAGCCTTGTTCGTTATCTCTCTGTTCGGAATCTCCATCCTGACGAAAAGGTGCTTCTTTTCCAGAACAGTGCCAAATTGCTCCGGCTTCATTCCGTTCATGCTGTTGAAGTATATCTCGACCTGCTTTGTGTTGCCGAACATGCGCCCGATCTTGCTCTTCGGCCCGTCGTACACTACCTTTCCCTGGTCTAGTATCACCGCCCTCTCTGAAAGTATCTTCACGTCGTCGATTATGTGCGTTGCTATCAGGAATGTGGTCTTGTGCTTCTTCCTTAGTTCGAGGAGCGCGTCCCTTAGCGCAAAGCTCGACGGAAGGTCTACACCGATTGTCGGCTCGTCTAGGAAGACAAGCTCAGGCATGTGGAGTATAGAGGCAACAAAGTTGCACTTCATGCGTTCTCCAAGAGAGAGCTGGCGGACCTGGCGCCTGTAGACATCCTTTAGGTCTAGCACATCTACGAAGTAGTCAAGCCTTTCATTGAACTCTTTCTCGGGAACCTGGTAAAGATGCCGCATGTAGTTGAATGTGTCGATCGCGGGCAGGTTCCACCATAGCTGGTTGTGCGCTCCCAATACTACTCCGATGCGCTCGGCTAGCTGCATGCGCTGCTTCCACGGCACAAAGCCAAGCACTTTTGCGTCCCCGGAGTCAGGATGCAGAATCCCGGTGAGCAGCTTGATCATCGTAGACTTGCCGGAACCGTTCTGGCCCAGAAGCGCGACTATCTCGCCGCGCTTGACGTTGAAAGAGACCCCGCGAAGGGCCTTTTTTATCACATACTTGCGTCTAAGCGCAGCCAGCGGTATGTCTTCTCCAAACCTACTGTGGTAGGTCTTGTACTGCTTTTTTATGTTTTTTACTTCTAATACAATTTCGTTGTTCATGAGTATCACTGACATGAGCTAGCATACGTGCAGGCGAGCATTAATGCCGAAGAAGTAGAATATTGAAAAGCGCTGCGGTGTTTGCCCTGAATGCTCTAACTCAAACGTGTTTTACGCGACACTTTGGTAGATCATTTTGAAACACCGAATAAACATTAGGATTAGCAACGTCATAATATAAATGCCTTGTGTTTATGGCAAATATATTATGAATTTTTGAACAAGCGCGCATCAGAGCTTCGGATAAAGCGGGAACCTGTTGCAAAGAACAAGCACTCTTGCCTTTAGTTCCTTGAACTTTGCATTCGACGGAAGCTGTTCCTTGAATGCCCTTATCGCGGCTTGCCGCGCCTCTTTGTCGTCGGGAAGAACCTTGTTAGGGAGGATTTTCATCGTTTCCTGGATTACCTGAGATATCAGGTCTCCGACTTCCCGCATTTCTGGTTCCTTCATTCCTCTTGTAGTAAGAGCAGGAGTGCCAAGCCTTATTCCGCTAGGATAGAATGCAGATGCAGGCTCCTTTGGAATGGTGTTCTTGTTGACGGTGATGCCCGCCTGGTCGAGCGCATCTTGCACAAACACGCCCAATCCTTTTCCGAACGGAGTCAGGTCGATAAGCACCATGTGGTTGTCTGTTCCGTCGGTGACAAGCTTGATTCCGTTTTTCTTCAGCTGCTCTGCAAGCGCCCTGGAATTCTTCACTATCTGGTTTCCGTATGCCTTGAACTGCGGAGTCGCGGCTTCCTTAAGCGCGACAGCGATTCCTGCTGTCGTGTGGTTGTGAGGACCGCCTTGCATTCCTGGAAATATCACTTTGTCGACTTTCTCTCCGAGTTCTGGATCCTTTTTCATGCCTTTCTCTGTGACCATTATCATTGCTCCGCGAGGCCCCCGAAGCGTCTTGTGGGTTGTCGTCATTATTATGTGGACATAGTTGACAGGGCTTTCGTGCGCACCTGCGACAACAAGTCCAGAAACGTGGGATATGTCGGCAACAAGATATGCTCCGCATTGCTCTGCGATTTCGGCGAACTCCTTGAAAGGCAATGGCCTTGTGTATGCAGTCGCTCCGATCCAAATCAGCTTTGGCTTGTGCTCCGCCGCCAGCTTCCTAGCCTCTTCTACGTCGATGAGACCGTCTGCCTTTACGTGATAAGGAATGCTGTTGAACATCATGCCTGTTTCGCTTGTCTTCCATCCGTGGGTAAGGTGGCCTCCGTCCGTCAGGTTCATCCCCATTATTGTGTCTCCGGGCTTGCACACCGCAAGGTATATGGCAAGGTTTGCCGGGCTTCCGGAATATGGCTGCACATTTGCGTAAGGAACTCCGAACAGCTTCTTCGCCCTTTCCTGCGCAGCCTTTTCTATCACGTCGATGTATTGATTTCCTCCGTAGTATCTCTTTCCGGGATAACCTTCGGAGTATTTGTTTGTAAGAATAGAGCCCATGGCCTCTAGCACTGCCATGCTTGTGAAATTTTCTGAAGGGATCATCTCAAGCCCTTCTCTCTGTCGCTTCAGCTCGTCTTGCATCGCTTTTTGTATCTCAGGATCGCTACCTATGCCGTTTTCGAAGTCCAAGAATTCACCCCGTTATCATTTTCCGCAAAGGCTTTTAAGCATGTCTTGGCAAAGCATGGACTATAACTATAGGGGTTTTAAAATGGCAGGACTAGACGTCGGAAAAATCATAGGCAATAGCTTCAACACTCTGTTCAACAACAAGGCCGTTCTCGTGATGGGTGTGGTTGCAGCGGTATTCAGCGCTGTTGTTCAGCTGGTGCTACCGCCACCATTAGCGACAGGAGTAACGCCAAGCTTGGCAGTCCTTTGGGCTTATCTATTCAGGGTAGCGGCAATAGGAGTAGTGGCTCTGCTCATCGGCGTGTATTTCACAGCCACGATAATCTCTGCGGTTAGGACAAAGAACCTTACAAAGGCGCTCGGCAACGCTGCGGGAAGATACGTCTATGCGCTTGCAGCTGCTATCGTGACAGGGATCATCGTAGGAATCGGATTCATTCTTCTCATAATACCGGGAATCTACCTGCTCATCAGGCTTACGCTTGCAGTGCCTTCTGTTGTGCTGGAGAACCGCGGGCCGATCGAAGGAATAAAGAGGAGCTGGGATTTGACAAAGGGCAACTGGTGGAACATCTTTGTGGTGTTGCTTGTTGTCGGGATAGTCGTCCTGGTGATACAGACAGCAGTCACCATATTCTCGACAGTACTGGGAGCTGCAGTGGGAGAGTTCTTCGCCTTCGCAGGAACGATCGCATATGTGCTGATACTGCAGGCGCTCGCTGCGGAGAGCAAGCAGAAGCCAACGCCTGTGCGAAGCAGGAAGCGTTGACAGCAATCCTTTTAAAATGTGCTTCAGCATCGTAATTGATTAGCATGAAGACTAAGGAATTGATTATGGTTGCAGTGGCATTCGGCTTTGTCGCGACGCTGTTCTCGAGTGCGCTCAACGTCACTCCGAACGGGCTTGTCGGAGCAACATGGTTTGGATGGCCTATGGCATGGATGTACAACCTGGTCACATATCCGCCTGCGACAAACATAAGCTACACAAACGTATTCTTCGACGTGGTCGGATGGGCAGTGATAGGAGCGATTGTTCTATTAGTGGCAACGCGCATGAAGAAGTAGATCACTGAACAAGATCGCAGTAATAGAATCGTCCTTCCCTTAGGACGACTTCCCCTTTTTTGAATATTATTTTATTCTTGAATATCGGGCCATCGTAGACGAAGCTGTGGAATTCGCCGTTCTCGCCGCAGGGATCCACATTCTGTGGAATAGTTGAAAGAAAATATTTGTCGAATTCTGCTCCGGCAAACTTTTGCCCAAGAACTTTCGAATCTATGCAAGTCAACACCGCCTTGTAGCCAAGATTGATGAATTCGTTTGCCAATTCTTTTGTGCTGCGTTTCCATATCGGGAAGATGCACCTGACACCTGCAGAGTCTGCAACAGATATCCTTTTCTCCCTTAGCCATTCAAGGAATATGTCGCCGTATGCGATCGTGTCTATGCCCCTTTGCTTCAGCTCCGCAAGTTTTGCTTTCAGTTTGCTTTCGTAGTCATCGTCAGACGAATTTCTTGATAGGGTTATCTCCTCGAGCGGTATTCCGATTGATTGCGCCTGCTCCTTCAGAAGCGCTCTCCGCACCCCATGTATGCTGATCCTGTCGTAGTCTGCAGTTACAGTTGTAAGAAGCAGTTCGACCGGCTGCTTTTCCTTCAGCAACTGATGCAGCGCCATCGTGCTGTCCTTTCCTCCGCTCCACGAAAACACGATCCCCATGTTAGAAGATTGGCACTCAGATTTAAATTATATGGCTTCGATGTATTTTTAATGAAAGGCACAAAAGCATACAACAGTTCATCGATAAACAGAAAACTGGAAAACGCAGATACAACGCAATTTAGTCACAGCTTCCCCGACTGGAGAGGGAATGGACGAATGGTGGTATCCGGCGTTAACGTGCCTTTCGCGCAGGTCTTCTCTGGTTTCGAAAATGTCGATGCTATAAAGGATACATTCAGAGACAGAACAAAAAGCGTCCTGTCGAAACTTGTTGTGGGAGTGTACGATGGCGAAGGCTTTGCATGGATCGACACAGAGAGAGGTCGCCTTAGGTTCATGATAAGCAGAAAATATCTTCTTAAAGGTAGAAAGGTTGACATTTACCTCGATGTAGTCCACGAGCTTACGCACATAAAGCAGCACATGAAAGGAATGGAGCTTTGGGACGAAAAATATAGATATGTCGACAGGCCGACCGAGATAGAGGCTTATGGCGCTGCCGTTGCAGAAGCAAAAAGGCTCGGATTCACGCTTTCTGAGATAAAAAGATACCTGAGGGTGCCATTCATACCGAAAGAAAACTTCGGCAGGCTGTTCAGGAACCTTGATCTCGAATGATGATTGGCGGCAAAGACAGATGAGCAGACGAGGCTTTGACCTTCTCCGCACCTGCAGCTACAGAAATTTTATCGTTGACGTGCCAGTTACTTGTGCGTGTCGGCGAAACCGAACCACAGAAGAAATATGCCGATGAATTCCACGAAGTACAGGAATTCCGGAACTTGTACAATGTAGAGAGTGCCGCCGACGCTGACGATGATGACGCCAGCCATTATGCTCAGAAGCCGCTTGCTCTTGGTTTGCATGTATTCCTTAGCAGCGACAGCGATTATCAGTATTGCGGCGGGCAGCGTCGCGATAGATGAACTTATCACCACAAGGATTGGCAGCGCGCCGAAAACGACATAGTCCGAGAGTATGTTCCCTATGTTGGTGGTCGCTACGGAATAAAGCACGAATACAGCTGCCAAAAGCGCGTATGCGTAGTACGGATATCTTATCTTCGTGGACTTGACCAGCTGAAGCGAGCCGAGAGAGAGGAATTCGACAAGCAGCGCGACGACGAAAAGATATGCGGCGATCAATGGCTGCGAGTAGATCCCATATGCAAAAAATATTTCCAGCAGCACGCCAATTACGAAAAGCCACATCCCTATGCTCCAGAAGAGAAAACTTCTCTGGTTTGTTTTTTTGTAACGTACGGTCAAAGATACCGCAAGCAGCGCGCTCAGCACAAAGACAATGAAAGTGGATACCAGGACTATAAGTTGGTCGGACATGTTATCACCTGCGTCTGTACAACTTCTTAAGCCTGTCGATTGAGAGTATCGCAATTCCTGCTACTGTAAGCGCGGCCAGTGCAGCAATGATGTATGGTGATTCGTCCTGTGTTTTCGAAGGGACATTCACGTAACCGCCATAAACATCCATTGGAGTGGCTGCTGTTCCATTCGATACGTAATACAGCGTGTTGTTCAATCCCAATGATTCGCCTTCCAGGATGCTTACGTTCTCTAGTGTCTGGTTCTCTGCGTTTGCCGGCACACACGCGCCGTTTGTCGGCGGAGTGGCACATAAGCCATTGTATTGCGTCGGAGCGCTCGCATCGATGTATATGAAGATAAGCGCCCACGCAAGCACGAAGAGCCCGAGCAGCATCGCAGGCAGCCGCTTTCTCCAGTACACATGCGGATTCCTGTCCAAGATAGGAAACAGCAGCAGCAACACAAAAAGCAGGCCAGGGCCCCAGAGCAGGGATGTGGGACCGAAGACGTCAAGCATCTTGTCGTTGACATACAGAATCGCCTCTACAGGCTTTGTTATCATCACGCTGGGATCGTATACTCCCGGATGGCCAAGCGGTGCAGGGGAGACAAGGGCAAGTGTCCCTATAAAAGCGGTAAGTATGCAGCCAAACCCCGCAAGCCTTGTCAGATGAACCAGGAAGTTCGACTTCCCTTCTCCAGCAGTAGCCCGCGCTTTTGCATGCTTTGTTGCCTTGGGCGATATGCCAACCTTTTCAATCAGATACATATGAATCGCGAGCAGAAGAAGAAGCGCAACAATCAATATGCTGGTGTGCGCCACGGCGCTTGGCCCGAGCATCTGGCTAAATGGAATGCTTGCCCCGAACAACGCGGCGGTCTGCTGGGACCGTATCGCAGCGTCAACTCCGACCTGGTCCAAGGGAAGCGTTGTTCCCAAATACGTCAGGAACAGTATTGTGAAAAACATGAGAAGGCCGACAAAGTACAGCAATCGTCTCGGTTTTTTGTAGCTTCCGGTGATTATTATTCGGGCGAGGTGCAGGGCTATCATCACTATGATGATATTTGCTGCCCACAGATGTATGCTGCGGGCATACTCGCCGAACGGCACGTTCTGAATTATGTTCAGTGTGCTGGAGTATGCCTGCTGTATCGTCGGGACATAGAACAATGCCATGTACATGCCGGAGAGCATGAGCAGGATAAGGCATACAAGCGTCAGGCCGCCGAGCATGTACGGCAGCGTATTTGCGTACGCCTGCACAGGATGATTGAAATTCTCTGCTATGCCGCCAATAGACTCCTTAACGCCCATGGTTATATCTCGAAATGCGATTTTAAAAGCATGACTATTCCGGTATTACTGGGGTATAGGAGCGTCATTAGAAAATGCTCCCTTCGTTCTCGTGTGAAGGTTTACCCTTGCTTGAACGATATTGACTCATATACTTTAACATACTAGGCTATTGAATTTAGCTCAAGGAAATCTCGGACTTGCTTGTAATATTGTTTAAGGACAAATTCCACTAGAACCTTGACTTGGTCCTTCTCCACTGAGTTTATGAGCGCCTCAAAATACTTTTCTTTCTCCATAGAGACATTCAGCAACGGAAAGCCTTCATCGAGTAAGGTTTTGTTGAATATGAGCCTACAGATTCTTTTGTTTCCATCGAGGAAGGGATGAATCCTATATAACTTGTAATGCGCAATAGTGGCTTTTTCTATCGGATTTAGGTTACTGCTCTTATACCAGTCAATGAACTCGTCAAGCAGTTTGTTTATCTTCATATAGGTTGGCGGTCGATAGGCTAGCTCAACGCCGATCGGACTATTCTGATCCATTTTATGTATGTAAACCTGTTTGTCCCTAATATGACCGGGATTTTTGGTTTCGAAGCTGGCCATAATCATCTTATGTAGTTTAAGCAGGTAATCTTTATCAAATGGATGTGGTTGCTTTATCGATTCGACTGCATTGAGCATATTTTTGCTTATCTGCTCCATCCTGGTTAAGGAGGAATCCTTTTCTAGTGCATTCTTCACATCACTTATACTAACATTTACCTCTTCGGTTGTGAGAGTTGTCAGGGTGAATAAAACAGTACTATCAATATCGTATTTTCGTCTCCTTAGTTCTGTTAAATTCTCATACTTTGTATTAAACAGATCCTTAAACAATAGGGTTTTTATGACCTCATTCTTTTCGATCGATTCGACCGTATATTTTTTACCAGACAGCCGTGCGATAATCTCGTCTCTAAACCCGCCTTCAATCAGATTTAATTCCTTCTTTGCAGGTTTCTTTGCACCTATGTACTTACTAAAACTCCTTGACTTGGAAACCAGGAAATAGCTCAGAGACGAATAATAATATTTTTTCCCTTTAATTTCCCTTATAACAAGTGTCATAAAGAAGTTAGGCAGATGAAAATATATAAACCTATCTGCCTAACTGGCAAATTAGTTAGGCAGATGAAAATTCGGGACTTAATCTGCCTAACAAATAAGAAGTAAATTCCAATAAACTGAAATTCTGGAGCACTGAACCCATTTTTGACTTTTCTGCCGTCGAGAAAATACCAAAATTGCGAGAAAAACTGGTGCTCCCATCGGGATTTGAACCCGGGTTGCAGGGTTGAAAGCCCCACGTCCTTGGCCGAATTTGTCGTCCTTTTCTAGCTTCATTCTAGCACCTTCAAAACACCAAAACCAAAACAAACAGTTCCAGCTTTCTGAACAGTAGCTTTTCCCGAGCAAGCTATATAAGCAAGCACGGTTCAGTTTCTCCAGAAATCTGAACCCAGTTATTCTTCATTTTCTTCGTTTATTTCATCAATTATTCTAGATAACGACCCCTCTGTTTCATATTTTGTTATCAAATAATTAAGGTCTAAAAGCTTATATCCAAGATAAACCAAAAATATGATGCTTATCATGAACAAACCATCTAATAGATCAAATGAACCTGCGTTAGCTATTGTCGCATCAAACAGTAATGGTCTTTGTATTATTTGGCCAACTGCTAGCAAGCCTAATAGGGCTAATCCTGCGAGCAGAAGATAACTATATTTAGCTAGTTCTGTTAAGCTATCCCGCTTTTTTCTGAGGTCATTTAATTGGCTAAGGGTACTAGCCCTCTTATTTATCGAATCTATTATATGATTGATGTTTGAATTTCTGTTGCTTCTTCCAAGTTCTCTTATAAACGTAGCAATATCCCCTCTGATGTATTTTTTAACTGCTGCATTAAAAACTTCAAAACGCTTTAAAAAGAATTTATCGAAGAGTATTTGGTAAAGCGTAGCTTGTAAGCCCAAGAAGGGTATGGAAATCCAAAGTATCAGGTTAGTCGGTATCATATTATTCACTGTCTAATCCGTCTATGCGCACCCTAAAGTCTTTAGCTTCTTTAATTGATAAAATAAATTTCTTGACTTTCGGATTTTTTTTAATCGAAATCATTAGCTCATTAAATTTGGTTTGTAAATCCTTATCCCTATGAATTCTATTATAAATATTAGGCCAATAATATTTGCTGTAGCCAAGAAGTGTATTAAAGGCCGCCAAAATGAGAATTTTATCGCTCGTTGTCTTTTCTATCTCCCTATAAAATGCTATATAATCGGTTATCAACTTTTTAGCTAATTTGTTTAATTCATGTATTAATGAATCAACTAGTTTTTTTGTTTTCTCATCTTTCTTGAGTTCATTGCTCGTGCCAGCAAATATGTTTGATTCTAGAGGCTCTGTATCCCACCAATGTATATCCCCACTTGATAAAGCTTCTAAACCATCAGGCTCAATCAATTGCTCAGTTGGCCAAATTGGAAGAAAAGATAAGTAATATCTAAAATTACTTTTTATAGTTGTTAAATTCTTATTTGTAGGTAATAAGTATTCGCTTTTTATCTCATTTGCTTTGGTGCTCATATATTCAGATTCTGTTTTCCCCTTATCCAAATTTACTATTATTATTAGG
>DAIDAC010000010.1 GCA_027310825.1 Candidatus Micrarchaeaceae archaeon | reverse complement strand
TTATTTAACATATCAGGCCCTAATGGGAGGATTTTTGCTTGCAGTATTGGTCTCAACTGGATTGATTTACAATTTTAGTACAAATATACTAATCAACTTTTTTGCAATATTTCTAGTATTGCTGTTAGGTTTTGTGGTGGGAGGCAAGCTCTACGATGTTGCAGACTATGAAAATAGTTTGAACCTGCTAAACGGAGGCACGATATTCTTAATTCTCATATGGTTGGTCTATCTATTTGCAAACATAAATTCAAATGTATCTTGGTTGTCTGCATTATTGACCAGTCTCGGCACTATTAATCCAACTGGACAGAATTCCGGTGTTCAGACCCCACCCCCTTCACAAGCTGTGTTAAGCGCATGTCTCACAAATGTTAACAGCGATTTACAGATAGCAGAAGCAAAATTGCCATCTGGGGCTTCCGTTAACATAGTAAACAGCACTATTTTCTATTATAATTCAAACTCGAAAACAACGATCAACAACATAAATAGTTGGATAGTTGAATGGAATAGTGGCTATTCGTTTAGTGGCAGCGAGAGTTGTGAAAGTTACTATCCAAACTTATTTACTTGCAGTGACTTGAATACACTCCAGGCAGAGATTAACAGGACTTCAAACTTGACTTACGGTTCAGTTGTAGGTGCAGGAGTAGCAGTTAAATTCCAATTTCCTCCAGAGGCACAATCAAATGGCTTTACCGAGGTCGCGCCTGTTTTGTGCGATCCATCGGGAATTATGACGAGCTCTGATAATTATTTGAAGGATAAAACTCCGTACAACTAATCATCTTATCTTTAGCAAAGTGGCGAAAGGTATAAATATTATAATGATATATAATATATCATAGAGATATACGGTATCATTATGGTAAAAATACAGATAGACCTATCCGAAGAGGAGGATAGAATCGTAGAGATATACAAGCTCACAAAGAAGCTTAAGACAAAACAAGAAGCCATAAAGAACATGGTTAAATTTTTTGAAGCAGAAATAAAACCTAAAAGGATGAATGAGAAGGAGTATTTCAAGTGACTAATATGGTATACAAGTGTGGTTATCTTGGCTGTGATTATACCTTTGAAACAAAAGCAGAATTACTCAGGCATGCTAGAACGAGCCACAATAGAGGTGATCCCTCTGTTTACAAATGTGCATATTGTACAGCATATTTTCAAACTAAAGCAGAACTATTAAAACATGCAATAGCCCATAAGTTTGGGCAAGTAGAAACTCCCGTTAATAACATAACTGAGGCTGAGAGCATGAGAGATAACGAAGACTTAAAGAACTGGAAACCGCAATTGAATACAGAATATAACGGCTATGATTATACAGATAAAGAGGGACATAGGAAAATAGCCCATACTGTGATATACTTTAGGAAAAAGGATAATTCAGCGGAAGAGCACTATGGGGGATTTGATATAATAAATAATGAAGTGAAAATATGGTACATGGTAAGTGGTCAAAAAATTCAGAAGTTTGTACCAATGTCTATGTGCACATTTAACAAAACTAGATCAGGACGTACTACGTATTATCACCTAACAATTAATAAAAACTTTGATGAGAATATGACTAGCAATGGAAATTCTGATGAAGGGTATGGCATGAAATCAAAAGGTAATGAAGATGGGGAAGTGGAGTTCAAAGTTCGGCCGGAGAAAGCCGATCTCGTCGGGAGACTAACAGGAAGGCCTAGTGCGATATACCTTAAGAAAAGGTACGAAGACAAACTTAATGAAATTTGGAAGGAATTTGATAGCACAATGGAGAAAATTGAATCACAAAACACAAAATTTGACGAGATAGATACTACAATACCGGGTCTAAAGAAAACACACCAAATTGCTAAAGAGGAGTGGAGTGAATCTCTTACTAGCCTTGAAAATCTTCTCAAGAGAACTATGCGTCACGAATGGGAAATGTGGTCGAAAACCCAGGAGAGTAGAAAGATGAGAGTTCAAAAAAATGCACCGAGACTCAAATATTCTGATGTCGATGAGATGAACTTCAATAGCATGACGGACTTTATAGAAAAGTACCCTGAACTACAGTCACAGAAAAATGTTGAAAGGGCCATGGATGCAGTCACTGAAAAAAGGAAAGAAGTAATTGGTGCTCAGAAAGAACTTGATAAGGCCATCAGTGAACGTAACCTTGTCGTAAGCACCTTTGAAAAGCTCACTCAGAAAGCGGAGGACAATCTCGGCACATTTGAAGAGCTCATAAACGAAGCAGAAGAAAAAGTAAACAAATCTAGGTATAATACTAGCAAAATAAGAAACCCTCTAGCAACGGAATATGAGAGAGATGCGACTAAATTAGAATTATTGCCCTACAAAGGCAAATTAAAGGAAAGAAAAAGCGTCTTAAAGCGAGTTCAAGGCCAGCATGCGAAATACGAAAGGAAGGATTTCGTCGAAATGCCGCATTAGAGAGCAAAACTATGGATATTTGCCCCACAGTATTGATATCGTTTTGTTGAAGTTGAAAGGTGGCTGGACTGGGTAATCAACATTCTTGAAACCGTAATACTTCATTGAAAAGATCACATTTACCGGGAATGGCGTAACTCCATGTTGGTCGTTAGCGTTCCAATTATATAATACCACGTAATTGGTTCCATTCGTAACCGGAATTATCATTGTTTGATTATTATAAGGAGTTATTTGCGTATATGGGGCTATATTTGATTGAATACTCTCTCCGGTGCACCAGGAGCTTCCATTATAGGCAGAAGCTACAATATAACGAGGTTTTTCAGTGGAGAAATAAGCACTAACGTAATAGGTAGTAAAGTTAGTCGGTATTCCATTGTTTGTTTCGTTAAAAACTATATATCCGCTGTAAGGAGCATAAAATGAAAAGTTATAGTAGCCTCCTACATAATAGCAACCAGTCACATGGTTGTAGTTTGGGTTATACTGTGGCGCTGCTAAGCTGATTGTTTTATTTTTATATAAAACCTGTGTGACGGTATTATTCCCGGATAAAACAGTAGTAGAGCCAGATGGGATAGATGTTGTCTGCTGTATTGCTGTGGTTGTTATTGTTGTCTGCGTCGCTGAAGTGGAATTGAAAGCGTGCCCTATGAAAGCACCCACTACTAAAGCCACTACCAGAGCCGCTAAAATAATGGAAGGTGAAACTTTCATTTTCTCGTATAGCAGTTCTATGTGTATCTATTTAAACTTATCACCTAAAGCTGAACACGCCCGGGCAAAACCCAATATCTTACTAATTCTCAATTATCTTACGGCAATAAGATATCTATAAATATTTGTGTCAGCTATAGCTTATCATGGAAAAGAAAAATTATGATGACCGAAGAAGAAAGCAGGTAGAAAGTGTAATCAGTAGTAGACATATGACAAGAATATTCTTCCTGGTACTAGATGGAATCGATTATACAAAAGTAATAGCTAAGAAGTTCGGCACTTCTCCAAAATCAATGACAATCAACATCAGAAAAATGCGAGACGCAGGGATAATAAAAAGAAAGACAAAGTTGGGTGTTATACAGCACTATGAGCCAGATTGGCTGGGTTTTGCAGAAATCCTCAGGAAGCATTGGAGACCAAGTTCCATTACACTGGATAGTTGGACTGAAGGAAAGTTTGAATTAAAATCAACTAGGTATCTATCTAATAAAATAAGTCAAATAGATGGCCAGCTTGAAAGAATCCGATCAAAAAATCCTGGAAGTTTACAGGACCTTATTAAGAATTTCGACAGAGGACTTGCAGATAACCTTCTGTCTATATTCTTCAGAGAATGGCGTCAATCAGAGCTCGAAGGCAATGAATCTTTAGGGAAAGCAATAGGTTATAGCGAGGCGCAGATAGAAAAAGTTAGAATCGCTCCACTTGGTGGTATGGAACTTTACACACTTGGAGATATCCTAAAACTCTTTGATGAAGGCCTATGGGAGGTCTTAAGAAAAAAACCGCTGAAACGACTTGAAAAGTTGAGTAGATTAGATAAAAGCGATGGAGGTGTCCTGTGGCAATCACTAGTCGCATTAAATAGATATTATGAATCTGAACCGCCTCCGGACCCAGAACCATGGGATGGGATGGTACTCTCAGCATTCAATAAGAAAGCGAACGAGGTTATGCGTAAAAAACAAAAGAAGTGATAACATGAGAAGCACAACAAGACAAGAAACACAGATAGAACAGCACAGGAGTAGTGCCCACATAGAGTGCCCGCATTGTAAGAAAGATATTGCACACTTCGTTTTGGAGCAGGTAGCTTTGGCTACAGGACTAAAAGAGAAGGAGCTCAGGAACGGAACATTGGGCAACCTGCCAATGGTTGTTCGTGCAGGGCAGATGGTCTTCGAACAACAAGGTATAAAGTTCAAGACCGAATCGATATCCGAGAAAACTGTAGAGCAAGTGATGGAGACGCTAGTAAAGCCTGTTCTTCAGAAGAAAGAGCGGGAGGAACTGAAAAAGGCGCTCGATGAACAAGAAGAGATGACGAAGCAGGCAGAGGAGAAGCAGAGACAAGCAGAAAAGACAGCGGACAAAGAAAAGACGGAAAAAGAGAAGGCGCAACGCGAGCTTGAAGACCTTAAAACCAAAGTCTACTCTAACCCTGCACTCAAAGGTGCTGCAGCGCAAGCTGATTTGTTTGAGGATCTAGAAGCCAATTTCCATGAACAGAAATTTGAGGATATATCGAAGAAGGGCAGGGGTGACATACTATGGGCAACCGTGCGTATAGAAACGCCGACAGGCACCCAGGAAACACCCATCACCGTAGTGATAGATTCAAAAGACAAAGGAAAGATCACGTCAGAAGACATCAACAAGCTCAGGAGCGATATGAAGTCACGAAGCTCACGTGTAGGCATAGTGATAGCAACTAAGCAAGAGCAATTACGCCAAAAGGAGACTCCGTGCGGAGTGTACAACTTCGGCGAGGGGGTGGTAATCGTAACATCTAGGGAGAACTTCAGCCATCATATAGCAATAAGGCTGGTTCGAGATGTTCTTGCTAGCAGACTAAGTGAGGAAACAAAGCCAGTAAACAAGGTTGACGTGAAGAAGCTAGCTGGCGTTCTCTCTGACATCGCAAACACAAAAGAATTCTTTGAGAAGATTAGAGCTAAGGCTGGACAGATAGCTGATCTGAGCGATGAGGGCGAAGCTGCTTTGAAAAAGAAATTTGATGAGGCTTCAAAGCTCCTTGCTGCATGATCAATGCCTGAGCCGCAGGCACGAGGCGCTTTAGTGCCGAGACTGCAGCGGAGGCACAGCCTCTCTAAATTGTGCCAGGAGACATGGTTGGAGTATCCACACTCTTTAGCATCTGAACTTGGCTTTCAAATGTAGTGGCCAGATTATCTGTTTTTGCAACCAATCCGATTACAGATGTAACAAAGTTTCTTGTTGCCATTTGAAATAACTGCTCAGAAGTAAAAACATCTACATTACTGTATTTTGAATGTGCTACATCTACTCTTGGTTGATTTTTCATTGATACAATTAGCTCTGGATAATTTTTGGTCACGTAGTCTCTTACTAATTTGAATCCTTTTTCTGGGTCTGGATCATTTAATTTAACTTTTTCATGTGTAAGCGTCTCGTACGCATTTATCAGAATTTTCTTATTGTTTTCATATGCTTTTTCGTATAAAGATTTGGCAACGAGTCTCTCAATTGGCTTGCTCGTATCAATTTTATTTAAATCTGTAAGTACCGCTGCATACTCCTCTATTGTTTTTAGGATATCACTGATCTCTTTGAAATATATGTCCCCTCTAGCTTTGTCAAATAGTGATGCATCAGATAGCATTTTATTTCCAATTTGGTCTAGAACATTAGTTGAAATATCAGTCTGATCATTAAAATTTATTTTTGAAGTATCAATCCCCATCTTCGCAAGAATTTTGATTGCACTCTCTTTACGTTGTTCTGGTGGTTCGGATTTAATTTTATCCAGATCTGCTATTTCTTGATTATTAAACCCGAATGCAGGTAACACATCGAATGCACTGACACCGCTATAAATGCATGCAAATTCTTTCTGGATTTCTGTATAATATTCATATTCGGCGATTTTCTTACCCATTATGGGCGCATTGCGTACCTCTTCTGCCTTTTCTTTCAAACTGTTTATTTTTTCTGTCACGCCTTGAAGATATGAAATCATGCTGCCATCCTTAAGCGAAGCCAGCAGATCACGGATATTATCTCGATTAGCGTCTACAATGTCATCCATATTAATCTGTTTGTTGTTTCGCTTTCCAAATATTTAACATTAACTACTGTCTTAGTTGTTGGGAGAGTTTGTAAGCATAGTTTGGAAACTAAAGCCCATAAAAGCTCCTAAACTATCTATAGCACAACTGTTCATGGCCGTCTGTGCCATCTTATAAAACAGATTTAAGGAGTCTACTGTTGAATTTGGCTGCTCCGGATTTTGTTGCGGTGCTCCCATTTGAGCATTGATAGAGCTGATAACGCTCGGTGCCTGTTCAATAACGCTTTGCACATCACCAACTGCATAATTTTTGTTGTTTGCTCTGTCTTTTGTCGCCTCTATCGCCGTGCCTATGATTTTTGCTGTGCTATAAATCATGCCAACGGTTGCTATAGCAGGTAGAGCATGAACCGCAGCTGTATATGCCATAGCACTTGTTGCACTCCTAACAAGTTTTGAAGGCATCTTTTGCATACTATATCCATTTCCATGCCACGCACCATCGCACTCGCATGTGCATCCAGAGCGTGAGCCGTCCGCATTCGTGCATCTGTTGTCGTGAGTCATAAAGGTCTCTGGAAGCAGAGTTTTTGTTGTTTAAATTGCTTCTATGCATTACGTCTCAAGCCGTAGCGCCCGATCGCGCGAGGAACGAGCGCCAAGGAGGGCGTGGAGGCACAGCATATTTTGCCGGTCTTCGGGCGCCGTTCGCCTGCTTCGCAGTCATTTTGGCACCCTCAGCCCAATACTATGAAATTATAGTGCCCAGAATCAGCTTTTCGGCGGTTTCCGCTGCTCGATTCGCCCAATAGCTAACGCATTATGGCTCGCTCGCAGCGACCGCCTTACCTTGCAGGCTATTGGCGAAATATGAACCGTGTCAATTTAAATGTTTGCTGCCTCATAATAGTGCAGCGGGGCATAATTGATTTGGTGCGATGATATGGATGATAAGGAGAAGTTCCTTAAGGTTTATTCAAACATACCTTCAAATATCAGAGAGGAGATAATAGTTGTTATAGATGATAAACCTTATACCTGGAATGCAGCTTATCTAGAGGTTGTAAACGACACTGATCTGGGTAAGAAAATTCTAGGTAAAATGAAAGAACTGGGATTCCTATGACTGATAAAGTTGAAAAAGACAAAAAAGAGCTTGTGATAGCAAGGCTTATGGTTCTGCCTAGCAACAGGAAAATCGCTATCGGGAGCCATGGCGCATACACCCCAAAGGAATTGATAGCTCACGTGGAAAAGAGCGATGCAATAGGAAAGAAGGTGGTGCAGATAGAATTGGCTTTCATTAATGCTACTATAGAGGGTAAAATATATGACAAAGTACCTCCTGATAACAAGACCTAATCATGACGATACAACCTTTTACCTGTTTGAGTGGGCAAAAAGAACTATCACCTTTGCAAAACAACATGATTTCACGGTGTTTGACCTAGACGGCAAAAAAGCCAATAGAAAAACATTCGATAGCTACAACGCCAAGAATAAGGTTAATCTGATTATTTTTAATGGCCACGGCGATGCAGTCTCGGTTACTGGCTACAATAACGAGACCATAGTCGAAGTTGGAGTAAATGAAGTCGCACTGGATGGCAAAATTGTCTATTCTATTTCTTGTGGATCTGCTATGGAGCTCGGGCCTGCTGCACTAAGTAATGGCGCTATTGCTTACCTTGGATATGAAGATGATTTTGTATTTTTCATAGATAACAACAGGGCCGCGACGCCACTGCAGGACTCTCTTGCCGCCGTTTTCCTAAATCATTCACAGACTTTGACAAACACGCTGATAAAAGGGAATAGCGTAGGAGAAGCCTATGACAAGGCAAAGGAAGAGCTAAGACAGACTTTTCAGGATTCGTTAACCAATGACCCAAGTATCTCAAGGTATTTGTGGTGGGATTACATTAACTTTGCTTGCCATGGAGACAAAGCAGCAAAGGTTTGATTCGATAGAATAAGTCCACATCGGTTGAGGTGGACTAGACACTATCAAAGTATATCGAACAATATCGATTGATATTAAAGCATAGCGAAAATGCGTTGTGCTACAATCGCCCGGTCTGCATCGGGCGCAGTCTTTTTACGCCGGTGAATCGATGGCAGAATCGGCGTGGAATGACATAGCAGCAGTCTTTTTATTCTATCCTGTTAAGCTTCTAACATGGGATACCGAAATGCCATTGTCTCGGTTGTGCTTGGCATAGTTATTACGCTCTTAACATTCTTCTTTGCTCTTAGTTGCGCAGGCGGCTGTGCGCCTTTCTACAATCCTTCTGCTAATAGTAATAATTACGAGGGGTTTCCTTTCGCCTGGTTTAGCGTTGGCGGTAACACCATAACTGTACCACCGCATTATTCCTCAACCCAAGTCTACTGGCCATACCTGGTTCTTGATATCGTGATCTGGAGCATCGTTGTGTTCGTAGCGCAATGGGCGTACGCAAAAGGAAAGGCAAAAAGAAAATGATATCATCGGGTAGTTGACTACCAACAACACGTTTGCATCGGGCGCCTTTTCAGCCAATCGGAACCGGTATTTCACCGTCGTTGGAACAAGCCTCCATTGTAAGATAAGTGGAATTGCGCCGCATCGTGAAACAGTTGATTACTTCTTTTTGTGCCGGTCTGTTGGGAGATGTGCTCGTAATCGTATCCCATATCCTCCAGTCGCGCGCTCCGGTATTTCGGTAGTAGTAACTGATTAGGCTGAGATTATTCTCCTGCTCTGTGTCGACGCCCAACACCGCATAGGTCATGGTTGCATTCGTTGAGTTAGTGTATGCTGCATAGAAGCAGTTCACTGCAGATAGTGTATTCGTTGTCGCTCCCGAGAATGCAGTTCCACAGTTCACCGAGTTATTTCCTACTTCTGCAGGAATATTCAATTGGCTATAGGCCTCGTAAACCATTGCAGCTATTACAAACACAGCAAATATTGCAATTGCAAGAATAATTTTCTCTTCCATGATACTCCTTTATGCAAAAGCTTCTTAAGATAGTAGTTATTTCGGATTTCCTGCAGGTTCAGTTTTAAGCGCTTCAAAGATGGCTAAATATGGCTTCGTGGCCAAGAAAAACGAGTCCTTCTAGCGATGCTTTATTTTATATATCTGATAGGTCATTATAGTTAGACATGGGTCCATAACTCAGTTTGGCTAGAGTGGCTGGCTTTTAACCAGCAAGTCAGGGGTTCAAATCCCCTTGGGCCCGCTTAATCCTTAAATAACTTACTGTTGAATACTTCGGGGGTGTGATTGCATGACTGAACTAAGCTTGAATGCTGCGCAGGAGGAGGAAGTTTCGCACAATGCCGCAAGCCTTGCAAGGACTTTTCCAAACAGCGTGCAGGATGTCCTTAGGACTCTCGAGACCGAAAAAGTCCACGTGAAAGGAACTCCGGCGGAGAAGGCCTTCTACAGAGCTCTGAGCAGGATTTCGAATGAGAAGTGAAGCGACGCAAGTGGCATATGATTAAATAATCATCTGCTATAACTCAGTTATACAAATCGGTAATCAGTTGATAAACGCTTATCTTACTGTGGCATTGTCGTTGGTGATAGGTCTTTCTGTATTCGCATCTATGCCGATCCTTTTCAACAAAAAGACTAGCTTGCGGAGAATGTTGATATTCAATTCCGCTGCGATAGGCATACTGATATTCCTTTTGATAGACATATATGGAAACGTAGCTGCGATATTCGGAAGTTCGACTCTGCCGAACACTTACGAACTTGTTTTCGTAGTCGGGTTCGCGCTCTCGTTCGTATTCTTCATTTATCCGAGGGAAAGCCGCGACCCTGATGAAAGCCCAAAGCGTTCATCGATGCTAGCTGCCGTTGGCATTGGCTTCCAGAATCTTACAGAAGGTCTGGTGTTCGGTTCTGCCGGTGCAGCAAGCCTTGGCACGATCTACATAATCTCTCTAATCGGCTTCTCGCTCCAGAACATGACAGAAGGATTTCCAATCGCTGCTCCGCTCTTCGGATCGAAAGACGGAATCGACAAGAAATTCATCACAGGCGCATTCCTGCTCGGAGGCCTTCCGACAGTAATTGGAACGCTGATAGGCCTTGTCTACTACTCAAGCATGTTCATAATCTTCTTCGATGCGATGGCCAGCGCAGCCATCCTCTACATAGTCTTGGTTCTGTTCCACGTAAACATGAAGAAGGCCGCAGCTGCCACAAAGGAAATCAGCGACCCTGCGCTCTTCACCTATGCAGGCATACTAGCCGGTTTTGTCATCGCCTTCCTCGTCAACTACATTTAGTTGGCGAACAGCTCACCCTTCGGGTTCTGCGCCTCTCTTATCGCCTTTAGGACATATCCGCGCACGAATAGGTAATATGCGCCGCCTATTGCAACGATGAGTCCAAAGGTGGGCCCGACGCGGTGCAGGAAGTCGGCTGCGTTCTCTATCAATGTGTACAATGCATAACCGCCGCTCGCCAACACGCCACCAGTTATCAACGATGATATCGTGAAGTCAGTAACGTTGAACATCTTCTGCAGTATGCTCTCTGCGCGAGGCACGTACGGCCTTGTGACACCGTATTCGCGATACTTTGCAGTCGACTCCTTTCTAAGGAACTTGACCTTGTCGCTGAGCTGCTTCTCCATGTGCCTTCCGATTTTTCCATAGTCGATCAGCGCCCTCACGTTTTGTACAGTGTCCGTTATCCACATGTGCATGTCGAAAAACGACTTCTTTCCATCTACCATGTCCGACTTCTTTATTTCCTCGACAAATCCATCGATCTGCCTCAGCATGCTGCGCGCGTCGACCATGTCGATGATGTGCCTTGTCTCCTTGAATGTGCCTTCGAGTTTTTCTCTCTCTTCTTTTACGATTCTGCGCTGGTGTCTTGAAAACTGCTTTGACTCCTGCATGACGCGAAGCTCGTTGCTGGTTTTTGTGTAATCTCTCCTTATTCCGTCCAGGGCTTCTCTTCCATCGCTCTCTCTCATCGCGCGGAGCCTTCCGGACATCTTCTTTGCGTCCTCGACCAGCTTTGTGTGCATGCCGGTTCCAACCGGCACAGGCTCGTTCTTCACTCGCGCAATCAAATCCGCGCTGTGCATTGTTGTCATTTCATCACCCCATCTCTACAATAGCACATCGCCTTATCGTGTATTTACGCACATCGGAATTTGGAAAAGTAGCAAATCGGGTTTGCGATTTTTCAAAAAAAGAGCAGGTATTTACGGATTGCTCAAATCAGAGAAAGGCGTAAATACCAGAACAGACAAACTAACTATTGCTTCTCTTGTTCTAAGAATCAGACGCTGTTCTGCGTTCCCATCGCGTCGCTGAACGGGAACTTGCCGACCTTTATTACCTTTAACACTGTGTAGTTTGATGCACTGACAACTGCAACGTAGCCGTCGGCGTTTGTGCCTGGAACGTTGGTGCTGCTAGACGGGTTGGAGCCATTGCCACCTCCGCTGCCGCCTGCGCCTCCTAGTATTGTCGTGGTGCTGCCCTTGCCTCCGAAAAGGCCGAGGTTGTTGAGCGACACTGTAGTTACGTATATGTATTTTCCGCCGGGAGACACCGCTATCCCGTTGGGGTAGTTGCCCACGCTGTAGTTTCCTATGTACGTGTTGGTTGTGGTGTTTATCACGCCAAGTTTTCCATCATTGAAGCGCGCCACATACGCAAGCGAGCCGTCAGGAGATATCGATATGGCTGCAACGTTGCCGTGCTGAGGTATGCTTATGGCAGTGGTCCGCGAGGTCACATTTATGACCGATGTCGCCAAGCCTATCGATGTTGTCATGTATGCGTATTCGCCGTTCGGAGTTATTGCTATGCCGCCTGCCCTGCCTTGTGCCGACAGGTTCGTAATTATATTTCTTCCAGATAGGTTTACGATCACCGTGTTGTTCTCGAAGTATGAACCTGCGAATGCGTATTTCCCGTCAGGAGTAACGGCAACGCAGTTTGGCCCGTTTCCTATATCGAGTGTGAATGCGGTTGTGTTTGTCGTCGTGTTTATCGCGATTAGCGTGCCTGGGTTGTTGGTGACAGCGTAGAGCATCTCTCCGTTCGGGCTCATCGACAAGCCAAGCGGGTGGCCGTACACCTGTATAGTCCGCGCCACTTTCAGAGTAGCTGCATCGATGACATATATGTAGTTCTGCTGGTTTTGCTCGTTGGATGCACCGCTTGCCGCGACATATGCATACCTACCGTTTGGAAGGACGACCACGCCGACCGGAGCATCGCCCACCGATATGTTGGCGACTACCGAATCCGTAGTGGTATTGATGACGGAAACAGAGCTCGAGTTATAGTTCGTGACGTAAAGATATTCAGGATTCTGCCATGTCGAAGGAATCGTCGTCTGCGAAGATGTTGTCGTGTGCGACGAAGGTCCGGAAGGTATTGTTGATGTTGATGCTGCTGTTGTGCTCGAGTTTGCCTTGCCGTGCTGCAGCATTACAAATGCACCGGCTACCGCAACAAGCACAACCAGAACCGCGACCACAGTGATAATTTTTTCCATCCAAACAATCTTTTTGAGAACCTTATCTCTAAATAGCTTTGCCGAAGCGTTTCGCAAGGCCAACCATGCCTCCGATGCCGAAGAATCTGTAGTAGAATAGCACGTCGACGATCGCGCGCTTTGGCATACGCTTGCAGAAACGCACTATCCTGTCGGCGTTTACGTCGCTCATGTTGTTGTATGCGAGCTCTGCAAGTTCATACGATGTTTTCCACTTTCTTTTGATGTAGGACTTCCAGAATTTGTTGTAACTGAACAGGATATCAGTGTCGCTTGCACCTTTCTCTATGTACTTGTCGCAGACTTTTGCGCACATTCTCCCCGCTGTGAGAGCGTGCCTTATGCCCTCGCCGCCTAGCGGATTGCATTGGCCAGCTGCGTCGCCTATTGTTATGATGTTTCCATACACGAATTCGTTTATTGAGTTGTTGAAGTAGAGAGGGCCTCCGTGGCTTTCGATGGCCTTCGAGTTGGACAGCTGTGGATTCTCCTCTACAAAACGCTCTAGGATCTTCTTCTATTTAGCTCCGCTTTTTCCAAGCCAGCACGTTCCCACTTTCGCGGTTCCCTCGAATGCTGGAAAGACCCACAAATACCCTCTGGGCGCCATGCTCTCGCCAAGATAGAACTGCAGGGTGTTCCTTTTCTTCAGCTCTGGTGTCCTGAGCAGGTATTCAAATCCCATGGCGAATTCTCCCCTGTTCTCGATTAGCCTTGTTTTCGCCGCTATTGCGCTTGCCGAGCCGCTCGCATCTATTACGACTTTTGCTCTCGCTTCGCCGCCCGTGAATCTAACTACGGAGGTTTTGCCTTCCCGCTTTATCCCAGTAGCAGTTGTGCCGACTAGCAATTCTGTGCCGTTCCCCTTTGCCTCTTTTGCAAGGAACTGCTTGAGAAGCTTGTAGTCGAGAACATGGCCCATCACTTTTCCATAGTCGATCTCTGCCATGTCGTCCTTTGATGAAACCGATATTGAGCTCCAGTCGCTCTGCACAACGCTCCGCGGAAGATCGAAATCTTTTATCGTCTCCTTTACCGTGCCTCCGCTGGAAAAGTTCGGCTCTCCTATGACCTTTGATCGCTCCAGCAGCAGAACACTCCTTCCCATTAAGGAGAGCGCTCTTGCACACTGCCCGCCTGCAGGGCCTGCCCCGACGACTATGACGTCGTATTGATCCATAAGTAAATCTTCAACAGATGGCTTTTTAATTACCTTCGAGTAAAGAGTAATCCATGCCAGGATGGCGGAAACCGGTAACGCGCGCGCCTGGAAATTTTTCCTGAAAGCGCGTGTCCTCACGGACTTTTGGGTTCAAATCCCAATCCTGGCGCTTTCTAATAAAGTAGATGCCTTTGAACAGCATAATTGCAACGGATACGGCAACATTTAAATACCTTCAATACAGACAGATTACCACTATTCTACATCAGCAGGAGCGTTGAATAACTGGCTAATCTTTAGGTCGCAGCGCTCGATTACGGTGCATAGATGGCAGAGGAACAACCACAGCAAAAGAAAGAAGAGAAGAAGGCAAAGCCACAGGCAGCGCAGCAAGCTGCTGCACCTGAGCACAAGCCTAAGACTCAGAAGAAAGAAGTACTCACTTCTATCATAAGACTTTCAGGCAAGGACGTCAACGGATCGCTGCCGATACAGAGAGCGATCGACCAAGTCAAGGGAGTTGGCGCAGGAATGGCCCACTGCTTGACTTTCGCTATCGAGACAAAGCTGAAGATACCGAGCTCATCGACGCTTGGCTCGCTCACAGAGCAGCAAGTTGAAAGCATCGAAGCACTCATCAAGAATCCAGGACAATACGGAATTCCTACTTATCTACTCAACAGAAGGAAGGACATGGAGACAGGGAAGGACATGCACCTTGTCAGCAACGACCTTCTGTTCGCGACAAGACAGGACGTCACAAGAGACATTGCAATGAAATCGTGGAGAGGCCACAGGCACCAGTACGGACAGAAGGTGCGCGGTCAGAGAACACGTTCTACAGGAAGAACCGGAGCTACAATCGGAGTAGTAAAGAAGTCCGAGGCAGCGAAGGGAGGAGCAGTCGCAGCATCTGCAGAAGGAGCAACAAAGGAAAAGAAGGAAGCTGCTCCAAAGGCAGCAGCACCTACGGCAAAACCAGCAGCTTAAAAGTGATTGATTGGGAGCACCAAGAAGAAACAGAAAAACTTACGATAAACCAAAGGACATGTGGAACCTCGAGAGAATAGGCGCAGACAACGCCGTCATCGACGAGTTCGGGCTAAAGAACATGAGAGAGCTCTGGAAGGCACAGACTGAGATCAGCAGAATTCGAGGAAATGTTCGTATGCTTCTATCAGGCAGCACTGCCCACACCGAGTCAATCAAGGAAAAGATGATGGGAAGGCTTGCAAAGTACGGAATCGCGACAAAGGAATCGACGCTGGACAGCCTTCTCGACCTTAACGAAAAGTCATTCTTGGGAAGAAGGCTTCAGACGCTTGTATTCAGAAAGGGACTTGCAAAGACTCCTAAGCAGGCAAGACAGCTTATTGTACATGGATTTATTTCAGTGGATGGAAAAAGGATCAACAAGCCGAGCTACTTTGTCTCGGTAGCAGAAGAGAAGGTAATTGGATACTACAAGCCAATCGACATCGGAAAGATAGAGAAGAAAGAAGAGGGCAGCGAGCCGAAGAAAACTGAGTGATGATTGATGGCAGGAAAGAAGGGAGGTGCAGGAAAAAAGGCGAAGGAAGAGACAAAGGGCGCACCGACACAGAAGAAGGAAATCGTTTCATATGAAGCAAAGGCCCTCGAAGAGGCGAAGGCAAAGCCGCGCCCAGAGAGATGGGCAGTAGCTCACGTCTATTCATCGAAGAACGACACAATTATTACACTTACAGATTTGAGCGGGGCAGAAACCATAGCAGTCGGAAGCGGCGGCATGATGGTGACTGCCGATTCCCAAGAAGGAACCCCTTATGCCGCAATGCAGGCTGCCTACAAAGTTGCTGCGATAGCAAAGGAAAAAGGGATAACAAACATTAACATTTTCATAAGAGCTCCGGGAGGCCACGATTCAAAGACGCCTGGTCCGGGAGCACAAGCAGTGGTTCGGGTTCTTGCAAGAAGCGGCCTTCGAGTCAACAGAATCGAAGACGTGACCCCAATCCCGACCGACACGACAAAGAGGCGTGGAGGAAGGAGAGGAAGAAGAGTATAATCGTCTTCATCTTCTTAGCGCGGAACCTACAAGATCGCTTATTCTTTCTATTCCGCCACGTTCCATAATCCTCAGCAGCTCGAGATTTATATCTCTGAATACCGTAGGGCCAACAAAGGGAACCGCGGTTACAATTTGCGTCGCGGAAGCGCCGAGCGCAAGCCTGTCGTACTGCTCGACTCCATCGGCTATTCCTCCAGAGGAAATTATTGGCACACGACCGAAGAGCTCCGCCGCAACTGCAGTGAGAGCCTCTCTGCTTTTGCCTTTGAGAGGGCGTCCGCTTATTCCTCCTTTTTCAGAAGGACGCATCAGAAGCTTCTTGTCGATCGACGTGTTGGTAAGTATTATTCCGTTGACGCCTGCGCTGACAGCCTCTTTGCACAGCTCGACCATCTTGTCGATTTCCATGTCTGGAGACAGTTTCAGGAGTATTGGCTTGTTGGTAACCTGGCGGAGGCTTGCGACAACCCTTGCGGGGTACGCCTTTTGCATGCGTTTTGAAATTTCGGCTGCTCCTTCGTTGTTGAATCCCATCCAGTTCTGAAGTGCCTCTTCGTCGACGTGTCTGAACTCCCTCGGTCGAGGGTTGCCTCCTTGTGGAAGAGGAGTTATTGCTCCAATCTCAGCTGCAGCCGCGCCCATCATCTCCGCTGCGTGGATAAATTTGCTCGGTTTGTCCCAACCTGGGCCCAAACAAACAGGAGTCTTGAAAGGCAGAGTGAAAAGACGCTGCTCCAATCTTCTAGATTCTACTCTAAGATTGTTTTCAATGAGCTTGCCATATATAGGAATCCTCGCCACCGCTTCGAGAGAATGAAAACCTACAGTGTGCGCATCCTCCGGACTCAGTTGGAACAGGACAGGACGTGCAACTTGCTTGTAGAATTTTGCGAATGCCATCGGCTACTACTCACATGCATCTAGTATTTAGAGATGCCGTTTTACTGCAGTTTTGCGCTGTGTGTTTTTATGAAATCGGCGAACGGCTCTCCGCTTTTCTGGCTTATTATGTAGGTTTTGTATCCGCTCTTTCTGGTGTGCCATCCGAGTTTTTCTAGCAACAACGCATCGTCAGGAGTCAATCTTCTTATGAACGCGCCTTTTGCGTCCAATCCTCCAGTTGCGTCGAATATTCCAGCGAAGTAACCAGCAGCATAATCGTTTTTGTACTTGAAAGTCACCCCTTTTCTTTCTAGAGCCTTCTGAAGGAGCTTCTTCAGCTTAGAGTTGTAGAAATAGACCATGACTACGTTCTCCTTTTCTTCCATCCTTATATCCGTAGGAACAATGCCAAGCTCCTCCGTGGCTGTCCTGATGAATTTCCTTATTATTTCCGGGTTGCTCGTGACTATCCCGATCGCTTTGCTCGGCGAGTAAGCATTCATGCCGATAAAGTATGCAACCTTCGGATTGAGCTTGAGCTTTGCTGACATCCCTTCTCACTTGTTCATCTTTTCCTCGAATCTTGAAAAGTAAAAGATCGTAATTACCGCTATTATCGTGATAAGGATCGCATATCCGAACATCGCAACAGTATCGCTTGCCGTGCCGAATATATCCTTGAAAAGACTTTGTATTGCGCCGTTCCACGCAAGTGCCGCAACAAGGCCGAATGTCGTAGTAACTAAAATTGTGGTCTGCTTGAAAAACTCCTTTCTAAGTTCCTTTGCTGTCATGATAGTCGTAGATTTATGCCAGGAAAGAAATAAAAGCAGCATTCGGGCGATGGGCATTTCTATATTGGCAGTGTAAAACCGGCATGGAAAAGAATCTCAGGATTATCTCGCATCATATTTTCTTCTGGCGTTTTCTGGTCTTCTTCAAGCTACGCCTTACCCCATGCGATGTCGCGTGTGCTCTTACCCTGATGCTCACGCTGATTTGATATTAACAAAAAGAAAATCCTGAACTGGAATGTAGTCTTGAGAAATAATGCGAGAATCTAATAACACAATATTTGCATTGTGCACACTAAAATGATCAAACTTCGCTAGAAGTTTTGAGGTGATCTATCCGCAGGTTCCCCTACGGATACCTTGTTATGCCTTAGCCCTCCTTACAAAACCCTAATTCGAAAACACCCGAAGATGTTGCCTCATTAGGGCCTCGCTTGGGTGGCTTGGCAGGCGGTGTGTGCAAGGAGCAGGGACAGATTCACCGCCCGATGGTGACAGGCGATTACTAGGGATTCCAGCTTCATGAGGGTGAGTTGCAACCCTCAATCCGAACCTAGATCGGTTTTAGGGGATTTGCTCCTCCTTTCGGAGTTGCGTCTCATTGTACCGACCTTTGTATGCCGCGTGTAGCCCGGGAGATTCAGAGCATACTGACGTATCGTCGCCCTCTCCTTCCTCCTCTTTAAACAGAGGCGGTCCCGACAGAGTGCTTGACATATCTCTATATCAATTGCAACTGTAAGTAAGGGTCTCGCTCGTTACCGGACTTAACCGGACAGTTCACACCACGAGCTGACGGTCGCCATGCACTACCTCTCGGCTCGTCAGGCAAGATCTTTAGTCTGGCCTTCAACCTGCCGTCGCTCCCGGTAATGTTCCCGACGTTGTATTCAATTAAACCGCAGCATCCACCCCTTGTGTGCTCCCCCGCCAATTGCTTTAAGTCTGTTGTTGTGATAGCTCTTAAGCATGAATAACGTACTCTCGTACGAACTCCTCCAGTATCTTCTTTTTGATAGGATGGTCAAACCCAATCAAAGAAGCAAACTTGGCTATACTCGCTTTCTGGGCTATTACGAACTTGCGTGTGTCAGTTTTCTTATCCGCGATCACAATCGATCCGGTTCTGATCCCAACACTGTTTAGTTCGCTAATAATCCATTCAAGAATAACCGTATTCTTCTGACTGACTTCAACGTAACGATTTATCTTTGATACATCGCCTTCGGCATCAAACATTCCTTTTATGTAAGAATATTTTTGTTCCGAAGTCGCCTCTTTAAGTACACGGGGAACACCCCATTCCTCTTGACCAATCCCTTGAGGTGGAAATTCAAAGGTTACTTTAAGAAATTCATAGAATAACTTTCCAGTCATTCTCAATCTAAAGTGGCCAGATTTGTACTCGTCAAAATAAGGCTTCTTTCCAAATACAGTAATCACTCTAGGTTCGATACACTCCCGTAGGTATTCCAGGTACTTTGAGTACCAGACTACACAGTAGTTTCTCGACGCCTTGTCATAGTGAATGCTGCCGTCTCTCAATGCTCCGACTATGTAAAACATGTCAGGATTGAGAGGGAAAGTGCCCATGATAAATCTTACTCACTCAATCTTATTAATACTGAGCTAATCACAATTTCAACCTTGCGGCCGTACTCCCCAGGCGGCAGACTTAACACTTTCGCTACGGTACTGCAAACGTTCTAGACATTTGCAACACCAGAGTCTGCATAATTTACTGCTAGGGCTACTCGGGTATCTGATCCGATTCGTTCTCCTAGCCTTCGCTCCTCACTGTCGGATGCGTTCTCGTGAGGCGCCTTCGCCACCGTTGGTCCTCATAGGATTATAGGATTTTACCCCTCCCCCATGAGTACTCCTTACCTCACCCGCTCCCTAGCTCGTGGGTATCTCATGCACGCATTGACGTTGAGCGCCAATATTTCACATGAGACTGTATAAGCCAGCTACGAGCGCTTTAAGCCCAATAATCGTGGACATCACTTGTGCTGCCGGTATTACCGTGGCGGCTGCCACCGGTCTTGCCCAGCACTTATTCGCCAAGCTTGCTACACTTGGCAAAAGGTTCACCGAAGTGAACCACTCGGATTCCCCCCATCACGCTTACGCGCATTGTGGAGTTTGCGCGCCTGCTGCACGCCGTAGCGCTAGGACCCTTGTCTCAGTGTCCTTCTGGGGGCTCCTGCTCTCACAGCCCCTACGGGTAATAGGTATGGTGGGCCGTTACCCCGCCATCTGCCTGATCCGGCGCAATCCGATCGTAAAGCAGTAATGTTCCAATTCGCAACTTTTTCGACTACAACTCCTTCCAGATGTCGTAGCCTATGTGGTATTAGCCTCACTTTCGCAAGGTTATCCCCCTCTTTACGGTACGTTGATTACGTGTTACTCAGCCGTACGCCGCCGTTACAAGTGTAACAGCTGACTTGCATGGCTGTCGAAATCCGATAGCAATGCCCTCCAGCAGCATCGACTGGAGTCGAGCTCTGGAATGGCCGCTTTTAAAGCTAATTGTGCGTTCGATTTCTCTTTGCACTTCTCAAGACTACATCCAATCCCAAGCAGGAATTTTCATAAATCCGCAGCATAGCTGCTGTGGACCCAAATTTTGATGTTCGCCCCGACGGAAGAACCGCCAGGAAACACAGAATAGGTAAAGAGTATTTTAGAGGGGAAGGTATTTAAATATAACGACGACTTTTGTGCTATTTGATAAAGCCATTTTTGGTCATGTACGACTTGACAAAAGAGAAGATTTTCTTGTGGCCTTTTGTGTTAGGATGGGCGCCATCAAGCAGTAGAGAGGCGTAGTCGAGTTTGATGAATTTATTGTACAATGAAATGAAGCCGATATTCTGAGATTTACATACTTTTTTCATTGCTTCATCATACTTTTGCATTTCACTGTTTTTCAGTGATAGAGATGGATAAAACTTCATTGGATCCATCATCGAGTCAACACAAGGAACAGGACCAAGAAACAGAACATTCGGCGTGTATTTTTTGGCGATGCTTATTATTTGATTTAGGTTCTGTTCAAAGTCCTCTAAAGAAACGCGGTTCTTTCCAGTTTCTCTGATTATAGAGGCGTCGTTTCCGCCGAGTTCAATAATAAACAGTGTTGCTTCTTCATCTGACATTAATCGTTCCTTCGATTCTGACTCGAATCGTCTAAGTACCTCTTCGGAGGTGTTGCCACCGATTCCAAGGTTGAAAACGATGTAGTCGATGTCCGTATCTTTCAGGTTGACAAGATCGACTTTTTTCTCTAGATGTTCGCGCAGTAGTTGAACCCAACCGCCATTTTTGCCCCATGAGCCAAAAGTTATACTGTCACCAAAAACGAGTATCTGCACATCGACACCTACAAAAGTTTCTTCTGCTCCTTCTCATACTGATTGAGGAACTTGTAAACGTACTTCAGCCTTTTCTCGACTACCTTCTTGCCGAGCTCTGTCTTCATCTCGGGAAGAGCGATGTTAATCTTCTTGTGGTACCAGGCGATCGCCTCGTGCGGCATCTTTCCCTGTTGGCCGCAAAGCTCGAACACTCTGACAATTCCTGTCGCACCCACTCCGTCGATTTTGTCTGCATCGTAGACGATTTTGCTTTCTATGCTTGATGATGGAGTAAGTTTTTCAGAAGAATGTTCTGAGATAATCGTAAGTACTCTTTGGATTCTGTCTTGTGGATAGTTTATTCGTTCAAGAATCTGTCGCGCCCTTGATACGCTTTTGTCTACTGCAGTTGCATCGTGAGAATAATGCTCGTCTATGTCATGCAGAAGCGCCCCCAGTGACACAAGTTCAACGTCTACAGGAACGTTCTCGCTCTTCGATATCTTCTTCGCCATCTTCTGCGCTCTCCTCATCGACCGCTCGAGATGGTCTAGCCTGTTGGCTATGGATTGATCTCTGCTGTTGTCGAGCTCGATCCTCGCCTGCTCGATTGTCCTGTCTATCCATTGATTCTTCATGATAGAGAATTGCAGGGATAGTTATAAATAAGCTTGACACTTAGCCGCTTGTGCTCTTTGAAGGAATAGGAGCGCTTTGCTCTGCCGGAGCGGCTTCGCCTGTCGTTTCTTTCGGCACTGTGCGGCCTCTCAGCAACGCTTCCTTCAGCACTTTGAACTTCTCACGCTCTCTGAGAATCTGAGCTCTGCTCCCTGAAATGTTCGCCTGTGCAGACTCCAATTGTGATAATGCTGCGGTTTTTACATCTCCGAGGTTCTTGCCGGTTTCATCGAGTAGCTCTGAATGTATTATTGCAGTCCCGTCAAGTTGATCTATCATCTTGAGCAGCTCCTGTTGTCTTTCAGCCAAATCCTGTTCTGCTGCCTTCAATGCCCCTTCATTTTCCTTAAATGCTCTGATGTTCGCTTGCAGTTCTTCGTCTGCCCTTACTAGTTTATCTGCAACCTGCTGGTTTGACCATTTCTGCTGCTCTTGCTCTTTCATCCATAATTCCTTCTCGCTTTCCAGTGTCGCCCTTGCAGCTGCAATTTCCTTTTCGGCTTTTTCTTTTTCCTGTGTGATGGCTGTTCGCGCGGACTCCAGAACTTTCATGCGCTCTTCAACGCCACGCTGGACTCCTGCTTGCACCTCAGCATCTACGGACTGCTCTCTTGCGTTGACAGAATCCTGCAGCGCGGCTGTGGCTTTTTCCTGCGCTTCCAGAAGCTTCTCTCTTTGTGCCAGATCTAACGCCCTTTTCTTGACTTCCTTCTCCTGTGCATCGAGATTGTCCTCTTTGGTTCTGATATTGTCTTCGCGTTTCTGGACGGATTGTTCTTTTGCAACTACAATAGTTTCTCTAGAGCCTATCGCTGTCTGTAGACCCTTGAGCCTTTCAATCCCATCCTTTAATTCTGCAAGCTTCTTCTCTATTGTCTCTTTTTCTTGCTTGCGCTCTTCCTTTAGCTTGTCTAATTCTGCTCCGAGTCGAAGCAGAGCGCTGTGTAACTGTGGTGTCTTCTTCTGGGCGACCTTCAAGTCGTCTTCAGATACCTCGATACCTCCAATCTTCGGCATTTTATCACATCCTAGTTATCGGCTCAGTTCATCCTGATATTTATATGTTGGCAATTGCTTTGCCTTTAGTCTATTAGCGTGCCTACCTTCTTTCCTGCTATCGCAGCAGAAAGCTCTCCCTCGATCGGGTTTCCGTCTAGGTCTCTGATTCCGATTATCTGCACGGAACGGCCGCGCTTCAGGCTCTTGATCGAATCGAGCTTGCCGCCCATCAATCCCGTGACATCTGTTGCAGAGGCGCTCTTCTTCGTTTTTACGCCGCTGAGCTGTTCAACCCTCAAATGCTTTATCACGTCGCCTTTGTTTGGCTGAACATCAGGCTTCAGCGTTCCTGGCCTCAGAACTCCTGGAACATCTGTGCAGAATATTCCGCGGGACCCGGCAGGAAGGGCGTTGAGTATCTCTATCAGCATGTTGTCGCCGGAAAGTATGGAACGCTTCCTTACTGAATCTGGAACACCGTCGCCGTGAAGCCCGACCTTGAACCCAGAAGTAAGATAGCTGTATATAAGCTCGAAATTAACCATGACAACTGCTCCGCCTTCCAGTTTTCTGAAGTGAGACGAGGCTGAAAGCGGCATGAGCGCGTGCTTATACGGCTCTGCGCGCATGCAGTCCCTCAGTTCTGCCATCTGCTTGTCTATTATGTATGAAACTGTTGCCCACTCTGCCTGTTTCCCCTCTAGCGCATCCTGCAGGTTGTCCCTCTTGATGCCAAGGCTGTTCTGTTCGGCATACTCGTGAGCCTTTCTGCCTCCGCCAAGAATGATCACAGCGGCTGTCTCTGGAGGAATTTCCCTAGCTATGAGCGGAAATACCTGTGATGAGTAGTCTTTCTTCCTTTTCTTGTCGCTGAAAGAAGACCCCCCTATCTTTACCACGACAAAATTCTTCTGAGCCTCTTGGACTTTCTGCGCGGTGGTAGTGGTTTCTGACATAATTAGGCTCGGTTTCTGATAATATATAGAGCTTCGCAATAAGCTTTAAATACGGCCTCTCGTCACTTCTTCCTTACATACATTTCTTCGACAGCTGAGATGACCACTTCGGTGTACTTGTTCTGCGGCATCATTTCGATGTAGCGCTTGACCGCGTCTTTCGCCTTTTCTCCATATTGGGTGGCGATCGACTTTGCGTAGTCGATGCCCTTGTACTTTTCTATCAAGTCCCTCAGGAAGAATATTTCCTGCTCGGTCTTGGCCTTCCTTGGCTTCCTGTATATCTCATCAACCCTTTTCTTCTCATCTTCCGTGGCGTTCTTGTAAGCGTAAAGCATCATCAAGGTGAGTTTTCCTTCGTAAAGGTCGCCGAAGTTCTTCTTCCCGAATTCTTTCTCGTCCGCAATCATGTCGAGTATGTCGTCGACGATCTGGAATGCGACTCCTGCGCTTTGCCCTATCTCTTTTAGCACATCGAGATCCTTCTGTGTGCATTTTCCGGTCAGCGCGCCGAGCTGCATGGGCCCATATACCGTGTAGTAGCCGGTCTTGCTGTCCGCGATTCTGTAGTACAGGGCCTCGTCCGCTTTCTTCAGGCTCTTTGTATGGTGGATGAACTGATTTTCTATGTATTGGCCTTCTACCGCGTATTGAAGCATGTCGTAAAACTTGTCATAGACTGGATTTCCTTTTTCTGGCCCTCTTTGGATTATGTAATCCTTAAGCATCTTCCACATCGCCATCTGGCCCGTGTTGCTTGCGTTGATAGTGTGTATTGGCCCGTATATCCTGTGTGCTGCAGGAAGTCCTCTCCTCAGCTCAGAGTCGTCTTCCCAGTCGTCCTGCATTAGCACCCAGTCCTCTGAAAGCTGCTGGGCGGCAGCCGGAAGTATTGCATCTTCTAGAGTGGATCCATACAGATGGGCGGTGAGAAGAAGGAGCCCCGGCCTTCGGTATTTACCCTGTCGATCTATGTAGTCGCGCATTATCTTGTAGTGAGGAGCGGGCTCTTTTATCGGGATATATTCGCATATCTTCTTGTAAACTGGTTCGCGATATTGCTCTACAAATTCCTTGAAGTTCATACTAAGTCATCTATGTTGTTGCAACACCTTTAAAGCGGTGGTATTTAAAGCTAACTGCCGTTTCGTCAGGCGCTAAAGAAGCTTTCCGGTCCATTTCGCGACAACTTTGGCAAGTTCGGCCTCTTTCCCGTACATGCCATGGTTTGCACCATCGATAATGCTTGAGTCGAACTGCATCGATGAAGCCTTCTTTGCGAGCAATTTGGCGTAATTCTTAGCTGGCGTCCAGAGCCATTCCTCCTTGCTGCCGAGCACTGCAAGGATCGGGAGCTTTATCGCCGAAAATTCGCGAAGGGGACCCCCGTAGTTGAATAGCCTCGCCTCCACGTTTTTTGTGTCTGCTACCGAAAGGAACCTTCTTGCAGAGAACCCTTGCCAGGAGTATTGCAACGGCTTGTCGGCCTGCCTGTCCTTCATCATCTTCTTCGCCGTGAGAACTGCACTGTTGAATTTCCTTCCTAGTTCTTTCTTTGTGATGTGGTAGTCGTCGCCAGGGCCTATGAATACCATGCCGAGAACGTCCCTGTTCTTTTTCTTCCATTGATAATAAAGAATTTTCTGGCTGCCTGTGCTGTGCCCGATAAGTATGAATTTCTTGTAGCCGAGTTTTTTGAGGGTGGATATGGCTCCGCCGATGTCCTTGACAGAATCCTCGAACCTCTCGAAGCTCGTCCCGGCTATGATGTACTTTTTCCCTTTCTTCACTCGTGATACTATGTCGTGGCCCCTTGTGTTAATCGAGAAAAAGGAGACGCCGAGCTTTGCCGATGCTTTTGCAATTGCCAGCTTCATCGGAGTCATCCCCATGTTGCCGGTCATTCCATGCAGAAACACAATACAGGCTTTGCCCCTGCCAATGAGGAATCCATCGAGGACAAAACCATCTGTCGTCGTGAATCTTATAATCCGGCCACTTATCCGAGTGATAACCATTACAACACAACAATGATGTATAATCAATTATCAATCCAGTGCATCATAGGTATAAATAGTTTACAGGAGAAGCTCTTCGCGGGCAATTTGATGGAGAATAATGCTGCTGATGAAATTGATCTGCAAAAGGCGATTGAACTGGTCAATGGCAATAAATCAGTATTCGTCTGGATAGGCGGGTGGACGAACACTCCGCTTGCCGATCTTCTCGAGATAGACAGGTCGAAGGTCGTTGATGCTAATCCTTTTGAACTGATGAGCAAGGAGACATATCCTGAGCAGCTGCGCGGCTACGAGAAGCCGATATTTGTATGTCACCATGGCATTGCAAGCTACGAACTTGTCAAGGAGCTTGCGAGCGAAAACATAAAGGGCTACAGCCTCGCAGGAGGGATAGAAAAAATAAAAGATAGAGCCTAGCGCCCCTGATGCAAAATGCTGAAAATACAAGTAGTCCGTGGTTCTGGCTCTGAGCTAAGCCTTGTTCTATACGCTGCATATACGGTCAATGGAACTGAGCATAGCGCCTCGCTTCATGATTGGTCTTATGGCGAGCAAGAGCGCTTCATCTTCAATGTGACTGCCAAATCGCACAAAGAGCTCGAAAATGGCGTAAAGGAACAAATCATGAAGTATATCGAAACATATTTCATGGAATCAATACTCGAACTCGTCACATCAGGCAATGAGTTTGCGCTCTATACGGTACCGGGACACGGCAAGGTATCACCAATAATACACGATGCCTCTTTCGTAAAGGAGGTCGCAGGAGGCAATGGAAAAAATGGAAATAAGAGCTGCGGCACTCTTGTAATAACGATAAAGGAGAGCGACGTTCGCACTTGCGCGATGCAGCAGCGTACGAAGGTTAAGACCTGAAGGGCAATCGTCAATCGTTGAAAGCGCTATAAGGATTAAATATGCGCCGAGCCGCAGACTTCTTTCGTGGAAGTAGGAAGAATACAGGGATGCGAGGCTATGAAAGAGGGTTTAGTCTCTCGATTCGCGGATTTGATAACCCGGCTTCCAAAAGGAGATGCAGATTTTCTCAGGGACATGCTAACGGGGATAGTCTATACTGTTTGCAACGGCATAAGGCTCGGGCTGCGCGAGAAGGAACGGCAGGAGTGGAAGATACCGACACATGACTTCGTCCGTTTTAACCGCATGCTGCTGGACATGAACGAAGACGACAGAAGAACCGCCGCTATGTTGGTGGCGGATTCGGAAAAATACGCGATAAAGATCGCTGAAGAAGGTTTGTCAAGAGACGTCCAGACGTTTTTACTAGATACGATGAGTGATGCGAAGCGCATTTTCTGGTTAGACCCTTCCTTTTGATTCACCTTTTACTACGCCGCTCGCTATCATGTGCGCAAGCCTTAGGAGAGCGGCGGAATGCTCGACAAATTTCCTCGCTTCTGGAAGTTCCATGGTCGTCTGCGCGAAAAAGGCGCCGACTTTATAGACCGGAAGCTTCTTCTGCAGCGCCATAAGCTTCAATCTTTGTGTTACGTCTTTGTGCTCCAGCTTCGAGAAACTTTTCAGCGCGCCTATGAGCTCGGGCGGGTGCGGCCGCCTTCTCGTTACAGAAAGCATCTTTGCCCCGGTTGCCTTCTCCACCTTCTTGATGTCGATTATGTTCAGTCCTGCAAAGCCTATTCCGTTTACTGCGATTAGCCGTATTTGATCCCTAAATCTTGTCCTCTTGAAAAGGCCTACTATTTTTTCGGTTGCGTCTGTGCCGTCTCTCGCCACTTCGGCGGCAACAACTCCCTCTACGATGCCTTTCCTTGCAACAATTCCAAGCGCTAGCGCTTTCTTTGCGATCAGCGGCCCGCAGGCGACAGCGAGTATTCGTATTCCTTCCTTCATTTCAATCCAGCCTGCTCCAGCACCTCTTCGTAGGCGGAAGGCAACTCCATGATGCCTTTATGCTCGTGCATGTGTGATTTCCCTTGCTCTATTATTATTTTGCAGCCCAATTCTTTCTCAAACACTTCAGAATCGCGATAGGCAACATAGGGGTCAGTTGTAGAGAATATTGCTGTTATGTGCTCGGCGTTCTTCCTCGCAAGTTTCCAGTTATAACCGTCTGAAAGCCACCTTGCCCCCATCTCTTTTCCATATCGCCGGTCTGAAGCCTTTAGGCTTGGCCATGGCGCCACGAGCACTGCGCCTCCAACCTTCTTTTTGTGCCCCAGTGCAAGATATTTCATTATCGCATTCGCCCCTGTGCTGTGGCCTATCAAGAAGGTCTTGCCATTTGGTTCTCTGACAAGTTCTGCAAGCGCAGCAACCCATTCGTTTGGCATTGGGTCGAGCGTGTTCGGCATTGCAGGTATCGTCACTTCGAAGCCCTTCTTTTCGAGAAGGTTTCCAAGCCAAGGATACCAGCCCTGTTTTGGGTGGCCCTGCCATCCGTGTATTATGAATGCCCTGTTTGCCATGAAACCATAACGGATTGCATCATATTAATTGTTTCGAGCTTTTCAAAGTCCGAATCATCCATTCTGATTTTTAAGGAAAAGGCATAGCGTAAAAGCCTATGCGCTGATGTTGTTATGTGATACCATGGAAATAGCAACAGAGGCGGCTTGCCAGGACGGCAAGGCCGTGGTGGAGGCAAAGGCGACCACAGAGCTAGGCATCACGCCGACATCGGCAGTGCCAACCCTTCCGAAGATAAGGAGAGAGAATAGGGAACAGCAGTGGCAGAGAGCGCCGGACACCACGAATAGCCAGTTGCGCCAAAAGTTGCTTAGACAGTACACGGCTAGGGCTTGCATAGACCCACAGACGGCACAGGTGGTAGTCGATGCGGCGGTAGGCGGAGGCCAGTTGCTTTTAGGCTATCTGATGTACAAACTGGCAAAGAGGGCGCAGGACAAGCATCCTTGCGACTGCTCTGGGAAGAAGAGCGCTGGTGAGAAAGAGGACGAGGCCGGAATCGATGGCAAAAAGAAGAAAGAGAAGGCCAAAGCAGAGCAGAGCCGCCAGAAAAAGCATGACGACTACGATCCCTCGGTAGCATAACGCGGTTTAATGCGAGCGTCATTGACGCTCCATTTTATTTTTGTTTTTACGTCAATAAAACAAACAAATAAATAGCGGGATTTGCTTAATACTGTTATGGAAAACCTGCAGGTTGGCAGATTCGCGCGGCTTCTTGAACGCTACGGATTCGGCAGCGCAAGCGCACGCAGCTTTAGGTCCTCGTTCGACCTCATCGCAAGCAGAAAGGGCAAACTCCTGATAATGAAGTTCGTGGACAACATAGATTCATTGAGCCCAGGCGAATCGAAGACCCTGAAGAACATGGGGAGCTTCTTTGACGCAGATGTGTATGTGCTTTTCAGGAACAGGAAGGGATCCAAAGAAGACACCGATACTGTATACACGAGACATGGTGTTTCGTGTGTCCCGAGCAAGTCTCTCGAGTCGCTCCTGGAAGGAAAGCGCATGATGAAGGCACAGAGATTCATGAAGAGGCGCTATAAGATAGACGGATATGAATTGCACAAGATGAGAAAGCTTTACAACATGAGCATGAGCAGCCTTGCCGACAGCATAGGCGTATCAAAGGAGAGCATATATCGATATGAGAAATCGGACAGCTATGCCACAGAGTCGAGCGTGAAAAAGCTGGAAAACTTCTTCAAAACAGAGATGACGTTGAACGAGGATCAGGAACAGGACGACCGGAAAAACGCGCGGAAGGACATGAAGATGACGGACAAACTCGACATCTCGCTTCTTGACCTCGAAAAGGCGCCGTTCCACATGTTGGCAAAGAGGCATTCGAGATATGAAATCGGCCATCAGATGGATACGCGGACCATGAAGAAGCTCGCGCTCTTTTATAAAGAGGTGTCGGAGATCCTTCCGGAAGACTATCAGTTATTCATCGGAAAAAAGAAAACAAAAGAGCAGATAGGCGGTGTTGCAGCGATCAGCATGGACGAGCTGTCCAAGCTTACAGAAGAGGCAGAGCTCATTGGACTGATACAGGAACGTTCGAAATAAGACTTGGTTTATGGTATTTTTCTTTCAAAACACTTCTTTACCTTCCGTGCCTTGAAAATGAGAAGATCGTGAGGCCTCAACGAAGACCTTACGGCAGCCGGCTCTGTCTCGGATGATGGTTTGACCAGAGTCTCCCTCCTAAGAAATACTGACGGAAGAAGCGATGTGACTGAGCTTTCGACGACTGCCATAAGCGTCAACTTTTGGAGTACTGAACAAAGGTCGTGACCTTGCCGAACTTGCGGCTGATGTTGTCTGATATGTATCGAACGATGTCCTTCGGTTCTTTCTCGTTCATGAAGCGCGCTTTGACAATGTAGCCGCAGTCACCTTCCGTAAGGTAGACTTCCTGCACGTTCGGAAGATCCATTAGTTTCATTGCGAGACCCTCCGCATCAGCATTCGGCCGTGGTTCTATGAAGTAGAACCTGTGAAGTGCTGCTTTCTTCTTTGCTCCGCTAGTTTTTGTGTTTTCTTTTTCCATCTACCCACCTGAAATGTCTAAACTGTGTTAGCAGTTTTCTGAAATGCAAGGACAAAACCGCTCTCGGAATGCCTTGACCTCTGCTCCTTGTCGCACCCTTTTATGTGAACTAGAAATGCAGCCGCATCGCTGTGCTTTGCAGGGCACATCCAGCATTCGTATGCTGCCTTCTCTTCGGCGCCCAAAATGGCTCTCTTTACCCCATCCATCAATCCCATGTTATACACCCAAACCATAAACGGTGACGGGCGGGAGCAAAACTGGTGTGGTTGGACGACTTCCATTGGTGGAAGAAGTATGTTCGCCCCCAAGTACCATCCCATTCACCTAAGTATATTTACGGGTTTTCTGATTTATATACCTTGTTTTATTA